>NZ_KK082172.1:3374-7308 GCF_000598065.1 Paenibacillus darwinianus
CTTGTGTCTAGCTTGCCAATATACCATACGGTACCGCCAATGCTGCCTGCTACAAGTACAAGCCAAGCGCCGCCGCAGAAAAATAATCGAATTGACAGAATATTCAGCGGATAATATAATGATCATCAATACTTCACAACACTCATACTTTTCAAATGCGATGAGCAGGAACAGTAAGGACGATCCGGGAACGAACGGGCGGCGGACAGCCGGTCGGTCGGCAGAGAGCTGCGGGACGGTGCGACGCAGACGATGGATGCCTGAAGCTCGCCTGGGAGCGGAACGGTTGAACGAACGGCCTGGCCGCACGTAAGACCGTTACGGCTTACCCCCGTGACCGGGTGCCGGCGCGCGGCAGCGTCCGGCCGACGACGATCGGCCAGGACGGATACAGCCTGCGCGCCGGCGTGAGCGGACCGCGCCATCCAAGGCGGTTAACGAGAGTGGTACCGCGGCAGTCACATACGACCTGTCGCCTCTTCTGAACAGAAGAGGCGACAGGTCGTTTTTTGTTTTTCCGGCAACAGCCGCCGGCGTCGGGGCCACGCTTGCCCGTCAGTAATTCGCACCGAGTTCGCGCTTGCGCCGAAGGAGGAGCAGATCCCGTGCGACTAACATCTGAGCGGGCACAAGAAACAACGGTGTTCAAATTTAAGGAGGAGGATAACATGGCTATGAACAACGAAAAAACGAGAATCGCCATATTCGATACGACGCTGCGCGACGGCGAGCAATCGCCGGGCGCTTCGCTCGAGCCGGAGCAGAAGATCATCATCGCCCGCCAACTGGAGAAGCTGGGCATCGACGTGATCGAGGCGGGGTTCCCGGTATCGAGTCCCGGCGAATTCGCAGCCGTGCGGCAAATCTCACGCGAGCTGCAGGGCGTCGAGATCGTCGGCTTCGCCCGTGCCGTAAGAGGCGACATCGACGCTGCCGTGCAAGCGACGCAGGACGCGGCGCGCCGCAGGCTGCACCTTTTTATCTCGTCGTCGGACATTCACCTGAATCATCAGCTGCGCAAATCGCGCGAGCAGGTGATCGGCATCGCCAGGGAAATGGTCGCCTACGGCAAGCAATTCGTCGACGAGATCGAATTTTCCGCGATGGACTCGACCCGCTCGGGCATGGAATTCGTCATCGAGCTGGTGGAAGCGGCAATCGGCGCCGGGGCGACGATCATCAACCTTCCGGACACGCTCGGCTATGCGCTGCCCGAAGAGTACGGCGAGCTGTTCCGCACGGTGCGCCGCGAGGCCAGGGGAGGAGACCGCGTCCGTTACAGTGCGCACTGCCATAACGATCTCGGCATGGCCGTCGCTAACAGCATCGCCGCGATCCGGGCGGGGGCGACGCAGGTGGAAGTGACGGTCAACGGCATCGGGGAGCGGGCGGGCAACGCCGCGCTGGAGGAGCTGGTCATGGCGATCGAGACGCGCAAGGAAGCGCTGCGGGCCGAAACCGGCATCGACACGGCGGAAATTTACAATTCATCCCGGCTCGTCAGCCGGATGATGAACTTCCCGGTCGCCTACAACAAGCCGGTGGTAGGGCGCAACGCGTTCCAGCACGAGTCGGGCATCCATCAGGACGGCCTGCTGAAAAACCGCAGCACCTACGAGATCATGGATCCCGAAGCGATGGGCATTCCCCGCAGCATGATCATCCTGGGCAAGCATTCGGGGCGGCATGCGATCAAGCACCGGGCAGCCGCTTATGGCATCTCGCTGAATGAGAAGCAGATGGAGGAGGTGTACGAGAAGTTCAAAGCCGAGGCCGACGAGCGGAAAATCGTCACCGACGACCAGCTGCTGCGGATGATCGGCGAGGCTGCGGATGAGTACGAAGACCCTTATACGCTGACGGATGTGCAGGTGCTGTCCGGCACGCAGCGGTCGCGAATCGCTTCGGTCACGATCCGCGACCGGGAGGCGGGCACGGAGAAGATGTATTCCGGCATGGGGGCTGGACCGATCGAGGCGGTTATCCACTGTGTGCAACAGGCAATTCCGGTTGCGGCGGAGTTCGAGGATCTGGAGCTGCATTCGTTGTCCACAGGGGAGGATGCACGCGGCGAGGCGGTCGTCACGATCGTGCACCGGAAGGAGCGGTACCGCGGGACGGCTGTGCATAATGATATTATTTTGGCGGCGGCGCAAGCCTATATCGGCGCATGCAACCAAGCGGTGCGAAGCGGTTCGATCCGGCGCGCGGAGTCCGCAGGGGAAAACGCCGGGTAAACCCGTTTTACAGGCGCAAAAGTAAAGGTTGTGCACAAACTTATCCACATATCCACTGAAAGTTGTGTATATAGCTAGCAATCCCGCATCGGAACTGTCTTTCCCGAATTTTGCAAGCGGGGATATTTTTTTCACAGCTTATCTGTGGATAATGTGGATAATGTGTGCAAACTTTTTCGTAATACTCTGAATTTATCGATAATATGAACGAAGTGTTAATCCGCGCGGTTTACAAGCCGTCAGTATCGCGTGAATTGCTCCACAATTTATTGGTTTCTGTGGATAGCTCTGTGGATAACGTGGATAGTTGAGCGGAGAGCGGCAAGCTGCCGAGCAATCGTTTGCAGTGCGCCGTCCATCTGCTAAAATACAATCATGAGCCAAGCCAACACACGAAAACTCACATTGCTGTCACCGCCTTTGCCTTACTTTATCGAATCCGACCGCGTTACTTACATCCCCGGCGACGAGCACCCGAACCGGACCAATATCGGCGCTTTTGACCTGCTGTTCGTCAACAGCGGCGCGCTCCATATCGGCGAGGAAAGCCGCCGCTGGACGGTGGGAGCCGGCCAGATGCTTATTTTGCGACCTGACCGCTGGCATTACTCGACCGCGCCGTGCAAGGAGCAGACGGTGTTTGACTGGGTGCATTTTCAGACGTCGGGTCCTTGGGAGGAAACCGACCGTCCACACGGAGGAGCGCTTCACGGCGATTATTACGTGTTCCCGATCCGACTGCAGAAATATGCGGAGCTGCCTTCACCGGCCAGGGCGCGGGAGACGTTTGCCCGGCTGCATGAAGCGTCCAGCGATTCCTCCCACGCCTCATTCTGGGAGCGGCAGCAGCTTTTTCTGCGGCTGATCGAGATGCTCGACGAGGGCTGGCGCGCCGATTCGGCCCCTACCTCGGTCGGCGTTGCGGAACGGGCGGCTGCTTTTCTGAAATTGAACTACCGCAATCCGGTTACCAATGGCGAGCTCGGCGATGCGCTGCAGCTTCATCCGAATTACATCGCCCGCTGCATGACGGAGGTGTACGGCTGTACGCCCCAGCAATACATGCAGTTGTACCGGCTTGACCAAGCCAAGCTGCTGCTTCAGAAGACCGATTGGCCGGTCGCGAGGGTGGCGCAGGAGACCGGATTCCGGCAGACGCCGCACTTCTCGCGGGTTTTCTCGGAGCATGCCGGCATTGCCCCGCTCCAATACCGCAAGCAATATATGAAGGAGGAAGCGGTTCGGGCGGCAGAGCCTGACCAAAGATAACGGTAGGCGTCGTTTCAATGGCCGTTTTCCTATCGCCGCTTCGTTCAAGCTGCGCCGCCGTTATACCGAGAAGGAAGTGAACGAGCTGCTGAAGCGCGTGTACGCGAAAGATTATGTGACGCTTCGGCGGTATTTGATCGAATACGGCGGTAGGGCGCCCGTAATGGGTATTATGGACAAAAGGCGGTGATGCGGAATGCTGCATATAACGAACGGCGATATGGCGGCGGAATTGCTCGGTCAATGCGGACTGGACGGGCAAGTGCTGCCCTGGCGGGAAATGTGGATCGACGGGCCTGCGCGCATTCAATGGGACTCGATGAAAGCGATCGAAGAGCGCGCCGTCTATTTTGAGCAGGCGCTCGGCATCCCGAGAGAAACGTTCGAGCGAATCTGCTCCGACCAGCTCGGCCGACTGACGGCAGCCG
>NZ_KK082172.1:7408-9123 GCF_000598065.1 Paenibacillus darwinianus
CGGCCGACTGACGGCAGCCGCGGATGCGGAGGAGCCGATCGTGCTCTGGTTCGAAAACGATTTATTCGACCAGACGATGCTTGCTTCCTTGCTTAATTGGTTTCATCGGCGCAAAACGGCGGGGGCCCCTGTGGGCAGGCTCGAGTGGATCGTCCTCTCCGCTCAGCCCGGCCAGGATTTTCGCGGTCTCGGCGAATTGTCGCCCGAACGGTTGAAGACGCTGTGGCCGCTCCGCAAGGCTGTCGGAGACGACGATGCGGCATTCGGCGCGGAAGCTTGGCAATGTTTCGCCTCCATCGAACCGCAGCTGCTGGAGAAATGGCTTGTGAAGCGGGTGCCTAGTGAAACGGCCCGGATTCTGGTGCGGGCGATGTGCTTCCATCTGCGCAGGTTTCCGTCGATCCGCAACGGGCTTGGCGCGGTGGAGCGGGAGACCCTGTCGCTGCTATGCCAGGGACCGGCCAGACCGGACGAGCTTTTCCGGCGGATCGGGGAGGCTTATCCGATCTATGGGCTCGGCGATCTGTCGTATTGGAGCTATCTGAAGCGGATGGAATCGGCGGGCATGCTGGTTATTCAAGGCGATCAGCCGTTGCCGAGCTTCAAGTCTGTCGGGCCTCCGGACTTTGATATGTGGCTGGTTATCATGGCCGCTTACGGCACGCGGGTGCTGGCAGGGCAGGCGGACCTGCTTCGCGACGGCCGTTATGCGGAGCGGTGGCTCGGCGGCGTCCGCATCGACGGCGGCGCGACGAAAGCCTGGCGGTGCGCGGGCGGAGACCGCGAGGGCGGCGGGGCGAGCATGATTTTCATGTAATTGGGGTAAAATAAAGAAGGCCATACACTATCCAGAGAGGCGGTCCTTCCTTTATGAATCCCAATCATGCCGTGCAGTTCGCATTTGCGGATCAGCATGACGCCGCCATGGCGTTTGCAACGCTTCACGAGCTTGGTTATTCGCCTGTTCGGAATGGCGATCATGTACATATCCATTTGGAACGCGGCGACCTTACGTCCGCACTTGAAGTCACAATGGCGCACGGCGGCCAGCTGTGCGGCCAAGCCGCGATGGATAATGAAGCGGTAATCGAGTCCGCTTACGATATGGATGCGATCCCGATTCCGGCCCATACCGTCAATGAAGACCTGCCGGACCTCTATATGGAAGCATCCGGCGAGCTCGGCGATGACGGCAAACGAAACCGAAACGACGACGATACCGACGGGTTGTTCGACCCGGACGGATCGTTGGATTTCTTCCCGGGAGACGTCAAAGCGTAGCGTATGCGCTTTGACGTTTGTTCATTGTTCGCGAACCGCCGCCGCCGCGCTCCCGCCCGCCGTGTAGCCGGTCGAGAACGCGGCGGTGATGTTGTAGCCGCCCGTGTACCCGTGAATGTCGAGCAGCTCCCCGCAAAAATACAATCCCCGCGTCAGCTTGGACTCCATCGTCTTCGGTTCGACATCCTTCAAGGCAACGCCGCCGCCGGTGACGAACGCTTCCTCCAGCGACAGCGTACCGTTCACGCGGACCGGCAGACCCTTCATGAGGTCCGTTAAGGCACGCCATCCCTGCTTGGGGATGTTGTCGTACGTAACCTCGGTCTGCAGGCCGGCCATTCGCAGCAGAAACATCAGCAGCCGCTCCTGAAGCACCGGGCGCAGCACGTTCTTGACCGTTTTTTTCGGCTCGTCTTTGGCAAGCCTCATCGTGG
>NZ_KK082172.1:9223-30667 GCF_000598065.1 Paenibacillus darwinianus
CAAGCCTCATCGTGGCGGCGTAAACCTCGTCCGCCGACTGACCCGGCATCAAATCGATCGTTACGGCGACATGATCGGCGCCGGATTGACGGAGAGCTTTTACGACGAATTGGCTGCACCGCAGCGCGGCGGGACCGGAGAGGCCGAAATGGGTGAAGATCATATCGCCCTCGTGCGTGACGACCTTTTTCCCCTTCGCATTCCAGACGGTCAGCGCGACATCGCGCAGCGATACGCCTTGCAGCTCTCGGTCTCGGATCCACGGCTCGTCCGAGGTGAGCGGCACTTCGGTGGGATACAGCTCCGTGATCGTATGCCCCGCTTGAGCAGCCCACGGGTAGCCGTCCCCGGTCGAGCCTGTTTTCGGAACCGATTTTCCGCCGACGGCGAGGATGACGGATGCGCCATGGATGACCTCGCCTGTCGCCAAACGAACGCCGGCCGCCCGGCCGTTATCGAACAGCACTTCGCGAACGGGGCTGTCTGTTCTGATTTCGACGCCCTGCTTGCGGACCTGGCCGATCAGCGCATTCACGACGCTTGATGCTTTGTCCGATACCGGAAACATACGGCCGTTATCCTCCTCCTTCAACCGGATGCCCAACCCTTCGAAGAAATCGATGATTTCTTTGCTGCCGAAGTTGGACAGGGCGCTGTAAAGAAAGCGGCCATTGCCCGGAATATGCTTGATCAGCTCGTCCATTTCCTTCACGTTGGTCACATTGCAGCGCCCTCCGCCCGAGATGCCGAGCTTGCGACCGAGCTTGTCCCCTTTGTCCACCAGCAGAACGCGGCCTCCCTGCCGGCTGGCGGCGATGCAGGCCATCAGCCCGGACGGGCCTCCGCCAACGACGATGACATCATACAACATTCACATATCTCCTCGCGTGCTTTTATCGTTTATTGTAACCGAAACGCCGGGAATAGCCAGATTCCGGTCGCGAAAGCAGACATTTTTCTAAATTCGTATGGGATGGGTTTACAGATCCGCGCCGCTTAAAGGATAATCCTAATATATAAATGAAGCATAACATACGGTCTGGCTCGGCAGTGGGGTTGGGAGCTGGAAGGAACAAGGGGCGTGCGAGGGATGAACGGTCGGGTTTGGCAAGAAACGTTTATGCTGCATGCGGCGGATGGAGCGGCGCTTCATGTCTCGCTTGCGCTGCCAGCCGCAGGCGAGTCGGAGTCGGTCGTCTGTATCGTCCACGGCATCGGGGAACACGGCGGACGTTACGCCGTCGTGGCTGAGGCCTTGACCGGCAGGGGAGCCGCCGTCTTCGCGCTCGATCACAGGGGACATGGCCGCTCTCAAGGCAAAAGAGGCCATGCTTCGGTTCGGAATATGACCGACGATGCGGTCCTGCTTCTGCTTGCCGCCTCCGCGCGCTTCCCGGGGAGGCCGCTGTTTCTGTACGGACACAGCATGGGAGGCAATGTGGCTCTAAGCTGCGCGCTCCGCCATCGACCCGCTATCGACGGATTGATTCTATCGAGCCCCTGGCTTCGATTGGCCTTCAATCCGCCGTGGTGGAAATTGGCCATCGGCCGTCTGATCGGCAGACTGCTTCCCTCGATGACCATGTCGACGGGGCTGGACAGCGGTGCGCTTTACCGCAACGGCGAGCAATCCCGGCGGGATTCGTACGATGAACTGATGCATACCAGGGTGTCTTCGGAACTGTTCTTCTCCATAATGGACGAGGGTTGCCGTTCGGTCGCGGAGGCGGGGGCCTTGAACGTTCCGACTCTGATTCTGCACGGCACCGAAGACCGTGTAACGTCATTCGCAGCCAGCCGGGAAACGGCTGAACGGGCAGGGCAGCGGTGCGAATTCGTCGCGTGGGAAGGCGGCTATCACGAATTGCATCATGACCGGGAGGCCGAACGGGTGCTGGCCTTCATCGGCGAATGGGTGAGAGCCCGGAGCGGACGCGGGGACTGTTGCGAGCAACCCGATAGCACAGAAAGCGGATGAGTTCGGGAGGATCTGCGCTTGCATCAGGGATTCGAAACAATTGATTGTAACTCAACTTTCGCATCCTGAAATTGGCAGATAAGCCTTGATGTAGCTGGGCAGACCGGCAATCCACTGCTGGAGTTGTGTCTGAATGAGCGTTGTGATCTTCTTACTGGTTTTCTTGGCGACATCCTCGATCAATTCAATGAGTTGTCTTAAAGCAATTGCCCAATCTAATTGGCTAACTTCATCGCAGAGCAAATGAAATAAGCCGCCTAATGTACGGTTATCAGTACTCTGTCGATGTTGCCATGCCAGCAATATGTAACGGGAAAAGACAATCGTAGTATGGCTGATTAGCAAATCATAAGAGCGACCTTGAAACTCCTTCTGTAGACGCAGCAAAGATTTAGCACACTTGAAGAACACTTCAATGTCCCAACGAATTCCGTAGATCCGGATGATTTCTTCTTCGGGAAGCGTGCAGTCGGTGCACAGAATCGCAAGCCATTCTTTCTTCTTCGAACGGTGGCGCACAAAGACCATTGTGACCGTAATCCCCGGAGATAGCTCGGTACGAATGGAACGCAAGATCCCCTTACTCTTTCCTAGAACGGGGATAGCCTCAAAGTAAAGCTCTTGTAGGGATAAACGGCGTCCGCCAACAAGATATCGCTTCTTGTCCGCTTTGACCATGCCGATCACATCCAGACCGCGATCAAGCATGGCTTGGATTAATGGAGCATGAGTGAACCAACTGTCCATGAGCACGTATGAAGCCTGTACACCAGCCGAAAGCGCACGATCAATCATAGCCGGAAAGACTTCAGGGGCTGGCAGCAAAGCCTCGACCCGCCGCTTGTATCCGGACGTTCGCTTGTCAATCGCTTGCATGATGCCGTTCACTTGCGACTTGATAGAAGCGAGCAAGGAGAAGTCCACCGGGATAAACGTATGCCCATCCGACCAGCCCAGCGTGAGCATCCGAAATCCTTTGTAGTAGCAACCCGTCGCGTGGTCTTTAAATCTGGAAAGCAACTCTACTGCTTTGCTGCGATTGCGTTCGAACATAGAGTCGTCAATCACAAATACGGATACACGATTAACTCCTGTCAGCGGCTGAATCTTGTTAATGGTGGAGGCACTAAGCAATGACAGAAACCGACGCCATGCATAGCCGCTATGATTAAGGAATCGATAGACCGCATCCTTGCCAGGAAACGATTCAGCTTTCTCGCTTTCCAGTAGACGAAACCAGTTCTTGTGATGGAACAAGAGCACAAAGACAAGCTGGAATAAAAACGAGCAGGTAAAACCGAACTTCTTCTTGAAACCTGCTGTTTTCAAGTGTTGTAGCACTTTCAGTTCTTTGAAGGCTGGTTTGATTTCATTCGAGCCCACTTTCGCTCTGCTAAAGTTGAGATTGTAAATACAGAATATCTGTGTTTTAATCGGAATTAGCCTGTTGTCGACGGAACGGGGAGTATGAGGATATGTGGCAGATCACATTTTACTCCAACTTTTTGGCGTTGCTTCCGGTATAATATAACCGCATACCGCTGCTTGTAAGCGTAACATCCGGTTTATCCGTGGTGTACGGCGGCCCTCTTTCATCTGTTATTCTAACGCTGATTTTATCGGTCACGGTTCGGCTTGTATTTATGCTCGGCGGGCGGCATCGGCCTTCCGCTTTGAATGAGCATCGCGGAGAGCCATAACGGAAAAGTCGACGTCGCCATGGTCGACGGCTAGGGAACGACGTTTATCGTTGCGTTCCGTAAAGCCTGAATAAGCGGACNNGGGGGGGGGGGATAGCGTGCCGGAGGCTTTGACAATCGGCAGCATCAGCCTTAATGGAATTCTAGTCGCCGTCGCTTTGTCGGCGGGGATAGGTATGGCAGCAGTCCTGCTGTGGGTGCGTCAGGCGCCGAATGAGAGGCAGGGGCCGTGGATGGATCTTTTTACAACCGCTGCTCTTGTGGTCATCCTCGTCTGGAAATTCGGAATCGTATGGAGGCAACCCTCGCTGATTTGGCAACAGCCGCTTATGCTGTTGATCACGTCGGGCGACGAGTCCGAAGCTGCAGCGGGCGCTGTCGCGGCGTTCGTGTACTTGTGGGTGGCGGCAAGGCGGCGCGGCCTGTCACTGCGTCGGACGCTGGATGCGCTGGCGCCGGGCGCGGCGGCGGGGCTGGCGGCTTGGAATCTGCTGTCCGCAGCCGATTATCGATGGGGTTACGCCTTGCTTTGCCTTGGCGTGACGGCTGCGCTGCTCCGGCGACCTGCTGCAGACGGCCGGAGGGAAGCGGGAGGCTACGCGGTTCTGTTCTGTTACTCGGTTGGAGCGGGCGCACTTGCGCTCAGCCTTTTCATCGCGGCGCCGCCCGGAGCGCCGCCGGGCGACTATGCCGGTCTGGCCGGCCGGCAGTGGCTGTTCGTTATGCTGGCGCTGTCTGGCGTTCTGCTTGATCGCCGCAAGGAAAATGCAGGATAAGATTGGCGTTGACGGCGCATACTAGCCTCGGAAGGAGGCGGTACATGTGGCTGCACAAGAGCGCGGGAACAAACGCGAATCCGATTCGGAAACCTACGAAGGCCCGAGCAAATCGGGCAACAGAAAAGACGGGGCCGCTCGTTCGGGCACCTCGTCTTACGACAAGCGGCTCGACGGCCCGAACCGTCCGTCCGTCTGACGGGGGGGATGGCGATGAGCCGCAAACCGATGCCGAACGGGGATCGGCGGCAACCGGACCGCAACGCATTGCGCGACGACCCGGAGCTCGATCCTTACGAGATTGAATTTCTGCCTCAGTTTCGCCAAGCGCAGGAGCCCCGCGGCGCTTTTGTGAATGTGCACGGCGTGGTGATCGGCGATCATTTGTATGCTTCGCCGGAATCGCCGCTTGAATCGTGGTCCACGGAGACCGATCCGGCGGTCATGAGCGGCGATGAATGGGTGCACCCTTACAAGGATATCGGCTTCCAGACGGAAGAGAACCGCGACCTGTTCGAGAAGGGCATTCCGCCGGAAGCCGGCATTTTCATGCATCCCGACAAGGATGCCGCCTATGAGGCGAATCGGCCGCGCGTCGACGATTCGCCGCACACGAAGGAGCAACCGGAGCGTTAAGGCCGGTTGCTTCTTCATGTGCGGCGGGAGTCGGCTTGGCCCGGCGGGTTTTGCTTTCGCGAGAAGCCGATGTATAATAGGATCAAACGATCTGATTCTTGAACATTGAGGAGTGATTACGGTATGTCGATGTCTTTTGAGCGATACATGTTGGATATGGTTCAACCGATGAGGGACGATCTCACTCGGCTCGGTATCGAGGAATTGCGTACGCCTGAGGACGTGGAGGCGAAGCTTCCGGAAGCGAAGGGAACGGCGCTCGTCGTCGTCAACTCCGTGTGCGGCTGCGCTGCCGGGCAGTGCCGTCCGGGCGTTGCCGCTGCTCTGCAGCATGACGTGAAGCCGGATCACTTGTTTACTGTATTTGCCGGTCAGGATAAAGAAGCGACCGCCAAAGCGCGCGAATATTTCGCACCGTATCCGCCGTCTTCTCCGTCCATCGCGTTATTCAAGGACGGGGAGCTTGTCCATTTTATCGAGCGCCACCAAATCGAGAACCGTTCGGCACAGGATATTGCATCCGATCTGCAGGGCGCATTCGACCGGTTCTGCCGATAAGGGGGAAACGAGTATGAGTCTGCAGCAGGAAATCATTGCAAAGCTTGGCGTTAAGCCGGAAATCAACGTCGAGGAGGAAATCCGCAAACGGGTCGATTTTCTAAAGCAGTACATGCTCGAATCGAACACTTCCGGATTGCTGATCGCCATCAGCGGCGGGATCGACAGCGCCGTCGCGACCGGTCTGTGCAAGCGGGCAACCGACGAGCTGACGCGGGAGAGCGGCAAGGAATATATGACGCTCGGCGTGTTTCAGCCCCACGGCGACCAATCGGACATCGCCGACAGCTATGCGACCGCGGAAGCTTTTCAACTAAAATACAAGGCTGAGACGAATATCGAGGACGCCGTTACGGAGATGACGCTTGAGGTCGAGCAGGCCTATAAGAACATGGGTATGCCCCGTCACTTGAGCCGCGGCGGCAAGGGCAACATTAAGGCGCGGACGCGGATGGTCGTTCAATACGCGCTGGCGTTCGATCTCAATCTGCTTGTGGTCGGCACGGATCATGCGTCCGAGGCGATCACCGGCTTTTTCACGAAATGGGGCGACGGTGCGGTGGACATTACGCCGCTCAGCTCGCTCAACAAGCGGCAGGTCCGGCAGTTGGCCGCCTCGCTCGGCGTGCCGAAGAGCGTGCTCGACAAAGCGCCAAGCGCGGGTTTATGGGAAGGGCAAACCGACGAAGGCGAGCTCGGCATCAGATACGAGGACAACAGCGATTATCTGGAGGGCAAGACGATTGATCCGGCCGTCGCACAGAAGCTGGAGCAGAAGTACCGGATCACCGCACATAAACGTCAGCCGATTCCGGGCATTTAACGTATCGGGATAAAGTGGAGACAGCCCCCGCCGGGGGCTGTTTTGCGCTTGCAGGGAGGTTTGTTTTGAATGCCGAACTATTCAGTTTCACCCGGCAGCCGGTCAGGCGACGCGATCGTGCCCGTTCATCTGTTGACCGGTTTTCTGGGAAGCGGAAAGACGACGCTGCTGACCCGGCTGCTCGACTATTACCGGGAGACCGGCCGCCAAGCGGCGGTCATTATGAACGAGCTGGGCGACGTCAATCTGGACGGGCAGCTTGTAGACGGCGAGGTACCGATGAGCGAGCTGCTCGGCGGATGTATCTGCTGTACGAGCCGGGGTGATCTCGGGCTTGAAATCCACAACCTGATGGAGCGGTACCGCCCCGAAGTCATTCTGATCGAATCAACCGGGGCGGCTAATCCATTGGAGATAATCGACGGTATTACCGAGGCCGCATTCTACGACCGAATCGAGCTGCGCTCCGTTACCGCCGTTGTCGACGGTCCCGGGTTACTCGCGCAAGCCGCCCGCGGCAAAGGCCGGACCTACAAGCTGATGCGGGATCAAATTCGATGCGCGACGCGGCTGATCGTCAACAAAGCGGACCGGCTCGCGCCCGATGAACTGGTGCACGTCGAGCAGACGGTAAGGGAATGGAATGCGCACGCGCCGCTTGAAGCGTCGGTACGCTGCACGGTCGATCTGGCATCTTTCGATGCGCCTGGCGCTCCCGCCTCTGCCGGCATCGTGGAGGAGCCGAGCTCAGCTTCCCCGGCCGGCGTGCAGCTGCCGACAGGCGGATCCGTTGGAGGCGTCACCCGTCCGCTGCGGGGACAAGGCCGGCACGGCCGGATCGAGCAGCACGGATCGCACGGACACGTCGTGGCGTTGACGCATTATTTCGCGCAGCCGATTGACAGCGAGGCGTTCGAAGCGTTTCTTGCCGCGCTGCCCGACAACGTATACCGGGCTAAAGGCATCGTCACATTTGCCGATACGGCGGGGGGACGCTTCCTCTTTCAATACGCCTACCGGGAAACCGACTTTCTTCGGATCACACCGCAGGGCAAGGTGAACGACGTCGCTGTATTCATCGGTGAAAATATGCCCGAAACATCTCTGCGCCGCGATTTGACGGAGCTGGAGAACCCGCCGGCTCCCTGAACGAGTAGCTTCCGGATAGCCTTTCCCATCGGACGGAGCGGCCTGCTCTTGCCAATGACCGCCATAATGGATTGCCTGGTTCGTCATGCTAGTCTGCATATTTGGTCAAGTTCCCTCATAGACATGTTACCAGTTGGAAAAACACTGTGCAGAGGGGATGATCTCATGCGTCGCATGATGCGGTTGGCGGCAATCGTCGTTGGCATCTCGATCCTGATCGCGGGGTGCGGGGTGAAGAACGCGGAGTCGGTGGTCAAGGATTTGGATAAAGTAGTCGGGGGGCTGGAGAGCTACCAGGGAAGCGGGACGATGACTCTTTATACCGGACAGCAGCCGTTGGAATACCAGGTTGAGGTTTGGTACCAGAAGCCGCAAAATTATCGGATCGCGCTCACGAACGCCAAAAAGGATATTACGCAGATCGTCCTCCGCAACGAGGAAGGCGTATTCGTCCTCACGCCGAAGCTGAACAAAAGCTTCCGTTTCCAGAGCGATTGGCCGCAGAACCAGGGGCAGGTCTACTTGTACCAGACGCTCGTGCAGAGCATTCTGGTGGACAATTCCCGCCAGTTCGTTTCCGATAAGGAAGCCTACGTATTCGACGTCATGGCCAACTATAATAACGGCTCGCTCGCGCGGCAGAAAATTTGGCTGAACAAACAAACCTATGCGCCGCAGCGCGTCGAGGTGAGCGATTCGAACGCCAACGTCATGGTCCAAGTTCAATTCAACGAATTTAAATTCGATGCGAAATTCGACCCCAAAGCGTTTGACATGGCTTACAACATGGGTGTGCAGCAGCCGTCGCCGCAAACCGACCAACCGAGCTCGGCGCAGCCGGAAAATGGCGTGAATGGCGCGGACGGAGCGGAAAACCCGCAAACCGACGGCCAGGTGCCTGACGACGCGGGCGCCGAGGACCGTCAAACGGACGGTTATGTGCCGGACGGGAACGGTGTGCAGAATGAAGCGACCGACGGCAGCGTGCCCGAGCCGGACGGTGCGGGGAACAAGGCGACCGACGGCCAGGCGAACGATCCGAACGAAGCGACGGACGGCAACGTTCCGGCTGAAGACGGCGCGAAGAACGGTGCGGACAGCGCGGATGCCGGACAAACCGATTTTACCGTTATGCAGCCGTCGTATTTTCCGGAGGGCGTCGCCTTGAAGGATATGGACGAGGTGACGGAAGGCGGAACGAAGACCGTATGGATGCGCTTCACGGGCACCTATGATTACACGCTCATTCAATCGAAGCCGCGCGATCAGGCGGCTTCCTACACGCCCGGATTTATGGTTGACCTCGGCTTTACGGTCGGCCAGATGAGCGGCGAGGAGCAGCAGACGCTCACGTGGACTTACGATGGCTACGCCTATCGTCTGACGAGCGCTTCGCTGCCTGAGGACGAAATGGTTAAAATTGCGCAGTCGGTCATGAGCGAGCTGGACAAATAACCGACAGGCGATTCCCGATCCCCGAAAAGCAAACGTCGCAAGCTTCCGAGCTTGCCCCTTTTCGGGGATTTT
The DNA here is from genome assembly GCF_000598065.1 of Paenibacillus darwinianus. Classification (GTDB taxonomy): domain Bacteria; phylum Bacillota; class Bacilli; order Paenibacillales; family Paenibacillaceae; genus Paenibacillus_I; species Paenibacillus_I darwinianus. The sequence goes on from NZ_KK082172.1 coordinate 18,371, forward strand.
GTTCGTCGACGTCGTCAGCTCGCGCCCACTCATTACCAACGAAACGGGTCTCCCTGTTCATTGACAGCCCGATACGAAATTGTTTACCATAAGTCTATTGGGTTTCAGGGAGAAAGCGAAGGTGAGACAGCATGGACGCTTACTACCGTCCGACCCGAGCAGAGATTTCGCTCGATGCGTTGCGCTGTAACATAGAAGCATTCCGGTCGGCCATGCCGGCAGGCACGCTTCTGATGGCTTCGGTGAAGGCGAACGCTTATGGTCACGGCGCCGTGGAGATCGCGGCGGAAGCGGCGGCAAGCGGCGCCGATTATTTGGGCGTCGCTTTTTTGGACGAGGCCGTACAGCTCAGGCGGGCCGGGATCGCCACGCCGGTTCTTGTGCTCGGCTATGTTCCGCCGTCCGGCTTCGCGCTGGCCCGGGAGCTCGGCATCTCGGTGGCGCTTTTCCGCGAGGACGCCCTGGAAGCGGCCGCGCAATCGGCCGGCGCCGGCGTTCCGCCGCTCAAAGCGCATATCAAAATCGATACCGGCATGGGACGGCTTGGCGTTCTTCCCGAGCAGGGGGCGGCGGCCTTCATCGAACGGGCGCTTTGCACTCCCGGGCTCGAAATCGAAGGGCTGTTCACGCACTTTGCGAAGGCCGACGAATGCGATAAAACGTACACAAGGCTGCAATACGACCGGTTTACCGACGTCGTCGATTATGTGAAAAAGCATGATTTGCCGATTCCGGTCATACACGCCGCGAACAGCGCGGCAGGCATCGACACGCCGGAGTGGGCGGGCGGCATGCTGCGCCTCGGCATCGGCATGTACGGCTTATATCCGTCCGAGGAAGTGAACAAACGGCGGTTCGAACTGCAGCCGGTCATGTCGTTGAAGACCGAGATCGTGATGACCAAAACCGCGCCTCCCGGCTGGGGCATCAGCTACGGCGCGAAGTATGTGACGAAGGGCAACGAACGGATCGGCACGCTGCCGATCGGTTATGCGGACGGGTTCAGCCGCATGCTGACGGGTAAAGCCGAGGCGCTCGTACGCGGCGTGCGGGTACCGGTGCTCGGCACGATCTGTATGGACCAGTGCATGATCGCTCTCGATCCGGCCGCAGATGCGCGGGGTTTCGGAGCCTCCGGACCGGTCGAGGCCGGGGAGGAGGTCGTGCTGCTCGGATGCCAGGGCGACGAGGTGATTTCCGCCGAGGACATCGGTGCGAAGCTGGGTACGATCAACTATGAGGTAACCTGTATGCTGGCGGCTCGCGTGCCGCGCGTATACGTTCGCGACGGACGGGCGGTATCCGTCACGAACCCGCTGACGTAGCGGTTGCGCTATTTTTGCCCGATGGGGCAGCCGCCGGACGGCTGCCGGACCATTTTTCGACAAAAAATTAATGTGACGTCAGGAAGGTTTTGTCCCTCACGGGGCGAATACAGTATGCAGGTTTCACTGTCATGGATCTGAGTGTGAATGCCGATATAGCATATAAGCTGTACCGGGCGCATAGTATATTGGTGTATATTCGTTCCCGGTAAACGACATACTGGTAACAGCGTTTTTTGGAAATGTTTTGGGGGTGCGTTTTTCTTGGCCAATGTGCAGAACACGAAACGAATCATGATCAGTTTGCCGGATCACTTATTGCAGGAGGTGGACGGTATCGTAGCTCGCGAAAATTCGAACCGCAGCGAATTCATCCGACAGGCCATGAAGCTGTACCTCATTGAACGGAAGAAGCGGCAAATCCGCGAGTCCATGCAGCGCGGATATCTGGAAATGGCGAAGATCAATCTTAACATGGCTTCGGAAGCCTTTCATGCGGAGGAAGATGCCGACAGTACGCTCGGACGTCTCGTAAGCGGGGTGTAGAGCTTTGATCGTTAAACGCGGCGATGTGTTTTTTGCGGATTTATCACCGGTCGTCGGATCGGAGCAGGGTGGCGTACGTCCCGTGTTGGTCATTCAGAATGACATCGGCAACCGCTTCAGCCCTACGGTCATAGTGGCGGCGATCACGGCGCAAATTCAGAAGGCGAAGCTGCCGACCCACGTCGAGATCGACGCGGAGACGCATGGCTTCGACCGGGATTCGGTCATCTTGCTTGAGCAGATTCGCACGATCGACAAACAGCGGTTGACCGACAAAATTACGCATTTGGACGATGAAACAATGCGCAAGGTCGACGATTCGCTGCAAATCAGCGTAGGACTGATTGATTTTTAAAGAGGCATAGGAAGACGGGGGAGCCGACGGTGTCGGTTCTTTTTGTTAGCCCGAAAAAGCCGACGGCGCTGCCCGGGGTCATGACGCCGAGGCTTATACCGCCAGTCTGATCGAACAAATGACGGCGCTCTGTCTTAATTCGACACCGGCTGCGGGGAAATGACAAAATTTTCTGCGAATGTATGGACAAGGGCTGGAAATTTTGGTAGACTCATGACTATAGCACGAATATTTCGATGATATCTGCGCGATGCGAAGAACGCATGCAAAGGGCTACGGCCCATTGCTGCGTTCTTTTTTGTTGCCCGGGAGGAGATTACGTGAACAAAAAACGCAATCTGGTAGTGAGCCTTACGGCAGCCGCGATGGCTGCCGCGCTGGTGTACGGCGTTTATGAGCTGCAGCTGAGGCAAATCGATTTGCAAGAAACGGTGCGCGTAGTTGTGCCGGTCCGCTTTATTTCGGCGGGTGAGCGGCTGACGGAGAAGGATCTCGGATGGAAGACCGTCGCCAAGGCGTCCGTTGAACCGGGCATGCTGCGGAGCCTGGATCAGGCTGCAGGGCTGGAAACCGCCATACCGATCGGGGAGGGGGAGCCGATTCTGGATTGGAAGCTGGATCGTTTCCGGCTGCTGCCGAAACGCGACGAATCGACGTTTCAAATTCCGAAAGCCTACGTGCTGTCGATCTCGAGCGGCATTCGGGCGGGTGACCGGGTGCTTTTGTACGTGTCCGGCGAGGGGACCGTTTCGGCGAGGCTTTTCGATGCGCCGATCACCGTGGCATCGGTGAAAACCTCCGCCAATCTGGAAATCGATGATCCTCAGAATTCAAATTTGCTGTCGATGGCGAGCGGCAACCGGGAGCGGATGTACGCTTCGCGCAGGGACGCCAACGGGACAATTGACGCCGTGAATTTGAATCTGACCGAGGAGCAATGGCTGCGCATCGATGGCTTATGCAAGAACGGCAAGGCCAGGCTGGTCGTGGCGTTCAGTTCTGAATCGCCGATATCCGAACGGACGGAGATGAACCGCTCGTGAGCAGCATATCCCCTCTAATCGCCTTTACGGGGACGACCCCGAACATCGGCACCACACTGGCCGCATTCGCTTCAGCCGTCCGCATAGCGGAGACAAGCGGGCAGCCGGTTGCTTATCTGTGCCTGAACCTGAAAAGCTCGAAGCTTCATCGGTACCTGCGGGTCGAGAAGCCGGCGGTCACGCTCGACCGCTTGCGTCCGGAGCTGCAGGCCCGCAGCTTGTCACCGGAGAAGCTGAAGCTGGCGGCATTTCGATCGCAGGCATTCCCCCGCGTGCATATTTTGTTCGGCAATATGCTGCGTGATCAGGCGGAGTTTTTCGGGCCGGAAGAGATGGAGCACTTGCTTGATACGGCCCGTCAGGCGTTCGGCATGACCGTTGCCGACCTCAGCGCTTATTGGGACAATGCGGCAACCGTTACGGCCTTGCGCCGGGCGGACAGCCGGATCGCGGTGACGACGCCCGCCTTGTCCCATTTTCAGGAGGATGGCAGACATTGGCTTGGCCAGTCCTCGCCCTTGTTCGGCGTACCGGCGGAAGCCTATGATCTGGTAATCGTACAACCGCCTTGGAGAAACGGAGGGTTTTCGATGAAGGACGTGCAGAAAGAAACCGGACTTTCCCCGCTCGGGGATTTACGCTTGACGGAGCCGCTTTTCGCTCATTTGGACAGCGGGAGGCTGGATGAATGGCTCACCCGGGACGAGGCAGGCAAACAAGCGATGGCGTCTGCCGCCGAGCGGCTGATGAGCCGGCACGGCGTCCGCTTCGGCCGGCCGGCCGCGGTGCAGCCCTGGTATCGGAAGCTGCTGGCTCACCGCAACGGAGTCGGCCTGTGAGCGGCGGCGGACAGCCGGGCAGCCCAGCGCGTTTCTCGCCGTCGGACTATGCGGCCAAGCTGCGGCTGGCGCTGCCGGAGGAGCCCGGCACGCTGCCGGACGGGGGGCATCCCGTGGGCGCACCGACCGATTTTCACAAGCTCGCAGAGGATGTCCGCAGTTATTTGGCCGCGCCGCGCGGCATGACGGAGGAAGAACGCAGGAGCTACAGCGAGCGGCTGAACCGGGCGGTGCTCGGCTTCCCGAAGGAGCGGTCGGAGCTGCTGGCGGTCATCTCGGACCGGCTCATGCGCAAGCGGGTGCACCGCCTGCCGGATTACAGCCATCCCTATGGAAGTCTGGCGGAGGCGCTGTTCGCGGAGGTGATCGGCTTGAACGTGCTGGAGCTCGTGCTGCAGGATAAAGAAGGCCTGGAGGAAATCCAGGTGGTAGGCACGCGCATTTACGAGGTGCGGGAAGGGCTGACGACGGCTTCAACCTATCGTTTTTCCACGGTGGCGGACGTCGAGCGGATTCAGCAGAATCTGGTCCTGTTCAACAACGACCGGATCAATCCGCGCAAGCGGTGGGCGGAGGTGTCGCTAAGCGACGGCGCACGCGTGACGATGACCGGCTTCGGCTTTACGGCGGAGCCGACGCTGACGATCCGCTTCTATACCGTGAAGCGTTTCTCGCTGGCCGCATTATGCGAGCCTGCATTCGGCACGATGGACGATGCCGTCCGCCGTTTGTTGCTTGGCGTGCTGTCGGCGAGGCTGAATCTGGTCGTAATCGGCCCGACGAATTCCGGTAAAACCCACCTCCTGAAAGCATTGCTCGCCGAGGTTCCCGACGAAGAGCGGATCGTGACGATTGAAGGCCGATTCGAGTTGATGCTGCGCAGGGAGTTTCCGGATAAGAACGTGATTGAGTATGAAACCGACGAGGAGGACCCGCTGCATAAGTCCGCCCAGGCGTTCAAGCTGGCACTCCGCCAATCTCCGCACCGAATTGTTCATGCCGAGATCCGGGACGAGGACGCGAACATTTATGTCCGGGCTTGCACCCGGGGACACGCGGGCAGTATGACGACCGTGCACGCCAACACATTGGAGGATGTGCCGGAAGCGGTCACGGATATGTGCATGCTGGACGGGCGCGCCATGAACCCGGAGCGGCTGGCGAAACGGATAGCCGCGTACGTCGCGCAGGTCGGCATCGAAATGCGGACGGTGAACGGCCGCCGTCGAATCGTTCGAATCGGGAGGTACGCTTGGCGGGACGGCGGGATCGTCGTGGATGATTGGGCACGGTACGATCCGCGTTCGGATAGCTGGCAGATCCGGCAGGGGGCTCCGACATGCTGAACGCGTGGACGGAGGTTTGGCGGATTGCCGATTGGCGCGTGACGGCCGCCGTGGCCGCCTTGTATGTGCTGTCTTTCGTGGCCATCGAGCGGCTGCTGCGCTTGTATGGAACATATGGGGAAACGGCGACCCGATTGCACTACCGCCGGCGGGAAGGCTGGAGAGTCAGGCTGGACAGGCTCGCGGCCCGCTTTGAGAGGCCTTATGGCCATCTGGGAGTGCTGCTGGAAAGTATCCGTTGGCAGGTTAATCCGTCGAGCTTTCTCGTCCTGTCCCTTATGCTGCTCATTACCGGATTTGCGGCTGGAGCACTGTTCATACAAAGCCCGAAAGGAGCGCTATTGATGGCAGCACTGGCCGGCGGTATGCCGTATTTGATGCTGCGCATGGTGCTTACGCAGCGGCAATTGCTGATCCGGCTGGAGTTTCTGCCCGCCGTCGAGCTGTTCTACCAATGCTATATGATAAGCGGCGGCAAGCAGATTCGGAATGCTTTGCAGCGGACGGTCGAGGAACGGCGGATGCTTGGCCCGATGCAGCCTGTATTTGAACAGCTTTACCGGAATCTATCCGTGAAAGGCGACGATGAGGCGAGCCTGCGGATTTTTTCGGCGGCGCTGGGTCATATTTGGGGCGACTACTTCGCGAATATTTTGCGCGTTGCGCTTGCGGAGGGCTGTCCGGCAGCCGACAGCCTGAAGCGGCTGATCGATGATATGCGCCAGGCGCAGCGCGCCAATCAGCTCGAGCGCAACCGGCTGCTTGAGATCCGGTTGGCCAACTTTTCGCCGATTTTGTTCCTGGCGCTCTTCCTCGGAATTAACTTTTATTACAATCCGGACAACGCCTATGCGTACTACGTGCTTGACCCGAAGGGAAGGGACATGCTGCTCAACGCGCTTGCGCTGATATTCGGTTCTTTCGTGATGGGGCTCTATCTATCACGCAAAAAAATGTGAGAGGCCGGTCGGTTGACTTCAGAGAGGAGACTTGCGAGTGAATGAAGCATTATTTCGGCTTGTTATGGGAGGTGTGCTGACGGCTCAATTCGGTTTCGGCTTCATTGCCGTAACTGCGCTGCTGAAGGCGGTGCTCGAACGGAGACCGCGGTGGGCGCATCTGACCTCGGAGGATGGAAGCGGAAGCGGTCGGCTTATTCCGGATCGGTGGCTGCGCATCGGAGGCCTGTCCCGGAACAGCCCTTCCTTTCGGGAACGCGAATCGCTGCTGGCAGGCTGCGGCTTCACCGCCGATGCCGCGATTTATGCGCTTGCCCGCCGTGCCGCGGTGCTGGTGCTCGGCTCGGCCGGGACATCTGCGGCGTTGTCTACGGGGTTTCTGTCGGCTCTTGGGCTGCCTCCGATGGCGCTCACGGCCGTATTCCTGCTTGCCGCGACGGTCTGCTGGCGCGACAAGCCGCTGCTGGAGGCTTTTCGGCAATATCGGGGACAGCGGATTATGAGAGAGTTGAATGCCGTCAGCAGCCAGCTGCTTTATTTTGCCGGCACCTCGATGAATCTCCATGTGAAGCTGATGCGCTCCGTACCGTACACGACGGTGATCCGATCCGATCTGCAGCGCCTGCTGGGTGAATGGTACCACGATGCGGGAGACGCGATCCGGCGGTTTAAGCTGCGGATCGGAACGCCGGAGGGAGCCGGGTTCGCAGAGACGATCGAAGCGCTGCGGCTGCACGAGGATGAGGCCTATTACGATTTGCTGAAGGAGCGGGTCGCAGACTACAAGATTAAGCTGGAGCTCGCCAGGGAGAGCCGTAAGGAATCCGCATCGTATGCGCTGTTTGTGTTCGCGGGCGCGCCAATCCTTTATACGTTTCAGATTTTTATTTATCCCTGGGTACAGGAAGGGCAGAAGCTGTTTCAGTCGTTGAATTCGTAAAAGTATTTTTTGGGGGGAATGACGATGCGCAATATTTTAATGACCGTGATGCTGCTTGTGGTGGCGGTGCTTTTGTTCAACGCGGTTATCGCCCAAGACGGCACGGGGACGCAGGCACAAATCCAAATGCAGGGAAACGCCGCGAACAGCCGGATCGGCGCTCTGAATCCGTAGACATCTTCGGCCAGAGAGGGGGCAGGTTGATGAAGGCTATATTGATGACGGTGATGCTGCTGGTGACGGCCGTATTGTTGTACACCTCAATTGCCGAGGGGGAGAACGGTACAAAAGCGCAGCTGGGGCGTTCAGGCAGTGCGATGGCAGAGTCGATAGGGAGGCTTAGCCCGTGAAGTCGCTGCTTATCTTTATTCTGTTTGCGACAACGCTTTGCTGGCTTATGTTTTCGCCGATCTATAAGCATGTGCTGATCGTCCGTCAAGCTGTGCTTGAGAAGGAGGTCGATTATCTGCTGGAAGTCGGGGCGAACGGCGATCACGGGTACATCGACGCGGAGATGACGGCATCGTCAAGGCTTCGGCTGGCGAGCTACGGTCTCAGGCCGGAGGCGGTTGAGTATGTGGCCGCTTCAACTACCGGAGCACCGGCGGATAATCCGGCCGCGCCGTTGTTACGCGGAACGGGTCTTGAGCTAACGATTCGCTATCCGTATGAAGGGCTGCTCAATATCGATCGGCTGATCGGGCTTACACTTCCGGACGATAGTGCCAGGATCAGCGCCTATGGCATGAAAATGAGCGAATATGTGCCGTAAGCGAGCGCCAGTCGTTGGGTTCATGCGCTTATGGCGGCTCCCAGATGGCGGGTGGTCCGGGGGTTGCGCGGCATAGGCGGCGGATACGGTCACGGATGCGCGCAGAAAAATGGACTGGACAGGTATATTTTAACGGGCAGGTGATGGCGGAACGGATTAAAGCCAGAGGCTGATGAACGGAAGAGGGTGAATAAGATCGGATGTATAAGCTGCTTCTGCTGACGATGCTGTCCGTCGTCTGGATGATGATGCAGACGCTGCAGTTCGACGGGGAACTGGCAATGCGCACATTGTTTTACGGGAAACATGCGGTTAACCGCGCCGTGCATGCGGCGGCGCAACGGCTGGATATGGAGGCATTGGCGAACGGAGTGGTCCGCATCGATCCGCAAGCGGCTGAAGCGGCCGCTCTCGCGTACCTGCAGGCCAACCTGCGGATTGATCGGAACGGTGTGCCTCTGCCAGGCACTCGCCTTCGCGACCGGGTGGAGGTGCTCGTCTTCCGGATCGTGAACGAGGGCGAGTTTTTCCCCTATACATACAGGAATGAGGCGTACGATTATGAGGTGACGCTCCGGAAGCCGGGTGTCGTGCTGATTGTCCGTGTGCGCAATCCTCGCGTGTTTGCGATGCTCGAGCCGATCGAATGGGCAATCAAAGGGGCGGCCGAAACGGTTGCGGCGGTTTGAAATTCGGAAGCGTTGCGGTATGGCGCTGAAGCATTTGCGATGGTACACTGGTCGCAGGATTACATCGATTCGGAGGTATGCTTCATGTATGAGCTTTTACCGGTGGAGGAATCGGCGGCGCGGATTGTCAGTTTGCAAGCCATGCTGCGGGAAGAAGGCGTGGACGGGTTGCTTGTCACGCAAAGCACCGACCTTTATTATTTGACCGGCACGATGCAAGCCGGCTATGCGTTTGTGCCAGCGGAAGGTGAACCGGCGTTATATATTCGGCGGAGCTTGGAGCGTGCCCGTCGTGAGTCGCGCATCCGGACAGTCGAGCTCGGAGCGTTTCGTTCGTTCGCAGCGACGTTGGCAGCCGATTACCCGTTTCTGTCTCAAGGAGAATCCGTGCGGGTGGGGACGCCGCTCGATGCGTTGCCTGCGCAAACGTACATAAAGCTGGCCGAACTGTTTGCGTCCATCGGCGTACGGATTACCGACGGAGCCTCTGTGATGCGGCGGCTTCGGATGGTCAAGTCTGTGTGGGAAATTGAGCGCATATCGGCCGCCGCATCGGTGACCGCTGAAGCGCTCGAGGAATCGCTGAACGAGCTTCGCGAGGGTGTTACCGAGCTGGAGTGGATGGCCCGCTATGAGTACGAGATTCGTCGGCGCGGCCACATTGGCGTGATGCGTATGCGCGCCTATAACATGGAGGTGCTTACCGGCATGGTAGGCTCCGGCGCGGCGGCTGCGGAGCCGACTCTTTTCGACGGTCCGGCCGGAGGCCGGGGGCTGGGTCCGGCCGTGCCGCAAAGCGTGAGCCGCAAGCCGTTCGCCCGCAACGAGCCGATTCTGCTGGACGTCGGCTGCTGTATCGACGGGTATCTGATCGACCAGACGCGGACCGCCGTTATTGGAGAACTGCCGGAGAAGCTTGCAGCTGCGTACGCCGTCGCGGAACGAATCATTCGCCGCGCGGAGGAGCTGCTCGTACCGGGAACGCCCTCGGCAGCGCTGTACGAGGAGGCGCTGCGTTTAGCGAAGGACGCAGGGTTAGCCGACCACTTCATGGGCTTCGGTGCGGACCGCGTTCGCTTTCTCGGCCACGGTATCGGACTTGAGGTGGACGAGTGGCCGGTATTGGCTAAAGGATTCGACATCCCGCTGGCGTCCGGTATGGTGCTCGCAGTAGAACCAAAGTTCACGTTTCAGAATGTTGGAGTCGTTGGGATCGAGAACTGCTACGCTGTGACTGCCGGCAGGCCGCTCACGCTCACGCGTTCATCCGAACAGCTAATTGTTGTGCCATGATCATGATGGAGACAGCGAAATTTTCGCTCGGCGCAAAAAACATCGGGAAGTATACCTGCTGAGTCCGGGATCTACCGGTCCTCGGCCCATTCCCTTGAGTCCGGTATTTGCAACACGGCATAAGCCGCCTGCGGATACCGGATTTTTGCCGTGTCGTCCGGGATGAACTAGTCGAAGTTTGCACAATGGCATGAAACGGTTGGAAAGGAGCAGAGCGAGCATGGCAACGGGGCGCGTAAGCGGGGGCAAGAGCTGGCGGGGACGCAGCAGGAGCAAGAGGTGGCGGACGCGCAAGACGCGCAAAAGTTGATCGGCGCGCAGTTGGAGCCGAAGGACGGGCGGGACACAAAGCCGCCGCAGCCGGATACTCCGGCGGCTCGGCGCGTTAGCCAAGCGGCCCTCGCTCGACTCTCGCAAACTTCGATTTGCGCCGGACTCTATTTTTTTGTAGGATAGAGTCATAGGCCTACAAGACTTACATCATGCTGCAAAGCTGCAAGACTTATAGGTACGGTTGTGGGGGGCGAGAGCGATGTTCAAGCTTGGCCAGAAAATCGTCATTGTGGCGGATCAGTTCGAACAAAATTTACCGATCGGAGAGCATGCTTATGTCATCGCCTACGATCGTAATGCGGACAATGCATTCGATTATATTATTCGGGTGCCGAAGGCAAACAAAAACTTTTTCGTACCGGCCGACGATCTGGAGCTTGAGGAAAGACTGCTTCGTGAGGAAGCGGACCGCGTGGAGCGGGAGGCCCTGATCGATTTCGCACTGGCAACGCACAACGAGGAGCTGTTCCGGCGCATCATGAACGGCGACGAAGAGCTCGCAGAAGCGCTTGAGGACAGCGTGAACGAGGTGCAGACACGCGAGGATTTCATCAAGCAGATCAACCTGAAGGCATGGATCTGATCGAACGCGGGGCGTTTTTCCGGGAAGCCGGAAAGACGCTTTTTTGTTTGAGGCGGAGTTCGTTGCTGCGGGTGGGCAAAAGCGCGAGCGCGCCCTTCATAATGGGGAATTCTCCATTAAAATGAAACCCGGTATCTGAATAGAAACAGCTTCCGGGAAATCTCCTTCTATTTCCGTGCGGTGGCATGATAATCGCCGAATCCGGCGGAATGAAAGGGACATTATCCGGTTATCGGCCGGGAATCGGATAAAACTGTCTCTTGAGCGTCATTCGGCATGCAAGCGCTGTTGGCGGAAGGCGGATAGGGGAAGTCGTGTGACGGCCCCCGCGGGATCGCTTGTAAAGTGGAATGCGCATTGAGTTGCGGACGGGCTGTAGGCTATAATGGAAAGAATGAGCGATTGAGCAAAGAGGAGGTAACGCAAGCGATGACCATCACGATCAAGGATGTTGAGCATGTCGCCAATCTGGCGCGGCTCGAGCTGTCCGCCAAGGAGAAAGAGGTTTTCACCGGGCAGCTGAACGCGATCCTGAAATATGCGGAAAAGCTGAACGAGCTGGATACGACCGATGTTCAGCCGACCAGCCATGTTCTGCCGATCACGAACGTTATGCGCGAGGATGCGAAGCGCCCGTCGTGGCCGGTCGAGCAAGTGATGAAGAATGCGCCGGACGAAGAAGACGGCCAATTCCGCGTGCCGGCGGTGCTGGAGTAACTTAGTGAAGGGGGGAACCGCTGTTGGCAGCTTTTGATATGCGCCTGCAGGATTTGCATAATCAACTGAACAATAAACAATTGACCGTTACCGATCTGGTCGACGAGTCGTACCGCCGGATCGCGGAGACGGAGCCGAAGGTTCGGGCGTTCATTACCTTGGATGAGGAGAACGCGCGCAAGCAGGCGGCGGAGCTGGATAAGACGCTGCAGGCGGGCGGCGACCGCGGCTTGCTTTTCGGCTTGCCGGCCGGCATCAAGGACAACATCGTCACGGAAGGACTGCTCACGACGTGCGCCAGCCAATTCCTGCGCAACTACAATCCGATTTTCGACGCCACGGTGACGAAAAAGCTGAAAGCGGCACAATCGGTAACGATCGGCAAGCTCAACATGGACGAGTTCGCAATGGGCGGCTCCAACGAGAATTCCGGCTTCCATCCGTCGTACAACCCGTGGAACACGGAGCGGGTGCCGGGCGGCTCGAGCGGCGGCTCGGCGGCGACGGTTGCGGCAAGACAAGTGTATTTCGCGCTCGGCTCCGACACCGGCGGCTCG
>NZ_KK082172.1:30767-47820 GCF_000598065.1 Paenibacillus darwinianus
GCCAGCCTGCCGCTTACTGCGGCGTAGTCGGCCTTAAGCCGACCTACGGCCTCGTATCGCGCTTCGGCCTTGTCGCGTTCGCTTCGTCGCTCGATCAGATCGGGCCGATCACGAAGAACGTCGAGGACTCCGCTTACGTGCTGCAGGCGATCGCCGGCTATGATCCGCAAGATTCCACGTCGGCCCATGTAAGCATCCCCGATTACACGTCCGCATTCAGCGGCGATGTAAGGGGCTTGCGCATCGGCGTGCCGAAGGAGTACCTCGGGGAGGGCATCGATCCGCAGGTGAAGGAAGCGGTGATGGCTGCTTTGAAGGTGTACGAAGGACTCGGCGCGACATGGGAGGAAGTGTCTCTCCCGCATACGGAATATGCGATCGCCGCGTATTACTTGCTCGCATCCTCGGAGGCGTCATCCAACCTGGCGCGCTTCGACGGGGTCCGCTATGGCGTGCGCGCCGACAATCCGGACAACCTGATCGATCTGTACCGCAAATCGCGCAGCCAGGGCTTCGGCTCGGAAGTGAAGCGCCGGATCATGCTGGGCACCTATGCGCTGAGCTCGGGTTATTATGACGCGTATTACCTGAAGGCGCAGAAGGTCCGGACGCTGATCAAGCAGGATTTCGACAACGTGTTCGAGCGTTGCGACGTCATCATCGGGCCGACGGCGCCGACGACGGCTTTCAAGATCGGCGAGCAGGTGAACGATCCGCTCACGATGTATTTGAACGATATTTGCACGATTCCGGTCAACCTGGCCGGCGTGCCCGCGATCAGTGTGCCGTGCGGTTTGGCGGACGGCCTGCCGGTCGGCCTGCAAATCATCGGCAAGGCGTTCGACGAGACGACGGTGCTGCGCGCGGCTTATGCCTATGAGCAGTCGACCGAGCATCACAAGCTGCGCGCGCAGCTGTAGGAGGAGCGAGAAACCCATGACGCAAGCAACCAAATACGAAACGGTCATCGGGCTGGAAGTGCACGTGGAGCTCCATACCAAGAGCAAAATTTTTTGCGGCTGCTCCACGGCCTTCGGCGCCCCGCCGAATACCCATACCTGTCCGGTCTGCCTCGGGCATCCCGGCGTTCTGCCGGTGCTGAACCGGCAGGCGGTGGAATACGCCATGAAGGCGGCGATGGCGCTCAATTGCGACATCGCGTCGATCAGCAAGTTCGACCGCAAAAACTATTTTTATCCGGACTCGCCCAAGGCCTATCAGATTTCTCAGTACGACCAGCCTGTCGGTTTGAACGGCTGGATCGACATTGAAGTGAACGGGGAAACGAAGCGGATCGGCATCACGCGCCTCCATCTGGAGGAGGATGCAGGCAAGCTGACGCACGTGGACGGCGGCTATGCGTCGCTGGTCGACTTGAACCGCGTCGGTACGCCGCTCGTCGAGATCGTATCCGAGCCGGACATCCGCACGCCGGAGGAAGCGAAGGCATATCTGGAGAAGCTCAAAGCGATTATGCAATACTGCGAGGTATCGGACGTGAAAATGGAGGAGGGCTCGCTGCGCTGCGACGCCAATATTTCGATCCGACCATGGGGGCAGGAGCAATTCGGCACCCGCACCGAGCTGAAAAACATGAACTCGTTCCGGGGCGTGCAGCGCGGCCTCGAGTATGAGCAGTGGCGTCAGGCCGAGGTGCTGGACGGCGGCGGCGCGGTGGTGCAGGAGACGCTGCGCTGGGACGATGCGGCCGGCCGCACGATCTCGATGCGCGGCAAGGAGGAAGCGCACGACTACCGCTATTTTCCGGACCCGGACCTTGTGCAGGTGCACATCGACGACGAATGGAAGGCGCGCGTGCGGGATTCGATTCCGGAGCTGCCGGACGCCCGCAAAGCGCGCTACACAAGCGAGCTCGGACTTCCGGCGTATGATGCGGGCGTGATCACGTCCTCCAAGAAGCTGGCGGATTTCTTCGAGGAAAGCCTGAACTATACGAAGGACGCCAAAGCGGTATCCAACTGGATCATGGGCGATCTGCTCGGCTATCTGAACGCAAACGGCCTGGAAGTCGAGTCGGTGAAGATCACCGGTCAGGGGTTGGGCGAAATGATCGGCCTGCTCGAGCAGGGGACGATCAGCAGTAAAATCGCCAAAACCGTTTTCAAGGAAATGCTGGAATCGGGCAAGCGCCCGCAGCAGATCGTCGAGGAGCAGGGGCTCGTGCAGATCAGCGACGAGGGCGCCATCCAGGCGGTCGTCGATCAGATCGTGACGAACAACCCGCAATCGGTCGAAGACTATAAGGCGGGCAAGGAGAAAGCGATCGGCTTCCTCGTTGGCCAGGTCATGCGGGAGACGAAGGGAAAAGCCAATCCGGCGCTTGTCAACAAGCTGCTCATGGAGCGGCTTAATCGGTAATGCACAACACAACACGGCATCGGCGCAGGCGCGTCCCTCTGGGGCGCGCTTTTTGCCGGCTCTTGCTGTTATCGGACGCGGCGCCGTCGGACCGGATGCGGGGGCATATACTGCAAGTCCGCAATCGGTTTTGACCATGCAAATTGGGGTTTGAGCACTAAAAGTCAACCATATTATGTTACAATAATTCTATTGCAGAAAGGTTGTGAGCAGACGTTGTCATCCGTTATCGATAGTCCTTGGTATATTAACGAGCTGCATATTGCCCTTCGTTTGTCGCTTGCCGTTCTGCTCGGGGGCTTGATCGGTTTCGAGCGCGAGCAGTCCAACCACGCGGCCGGTCTTCGAACCCACATCATGGTGTGCCTCGGCTCCTGCCTGCTGATGCTGCTGTCCATTTACGGCTTCGCGGACTTCGTCAACGAATATAACGTGCGGGTTGATCCGGCCCGTCTCGCGGCAGCGGTCATCACAGGCATTGGCTTTCTCGGCGCCGGTACGATTCTGCACACGGGCAAGGCGATCACGGGATTGACGACGGCCTCGTCGATCTGGGTCGTATCGGCGATCGGACTCGGTGTCGGCGCAGGCTTTTATTTCGCGTCGGCTTTAGGCACCTTTATGGTTCTCTTTGTGTTATGGGGTATGGACAAAATCGAGAAAAGATATGTGAACGGCAAAAGAGAACGCATCGTCATCATCGTGGCCGACGACCGGCCGAAGCTGCTTCAGCCGGTGCACGAACTGCTTCTGAGGCAGGGCGTGAAAATCCGCAAAATGGCGGTGCGCGACGATTCGGCAAGCCATGAACCGAGCCGACTGGTCATCGAGGCGCAGGTCACGCTGCCTAAGCATGTGCAGGAAGTGCCGTTGCTCGAGGAGCTCCGCAAGCTGGACGGCGTACATGCCGGAAGCGTGGAGTAGCGGAGGGAAGGACGGAGCCATGCCATTAACAGGAATCAAACGTTTTTGGGCAGCCCTGCTTTCCTTTACGGTGCCGGGGGCCGGGCAACTGTATATAGGCCGTATCCGGACAGGGCTGACCCTGCTGCTGTCGGCGGTTACGGTGACGGTCGCAATCGTCTATTATGCGGGTGTGTCGGGCGGCCGGCATGCCCTGCTGCTCGTTTACCTCGGACTGGCTGTGCCCGTCCTTTATTTCTACAGCATGTATGACATTCTTCAGGCTACGTCCCGCAGAACGCCGCCCCCCGACTCGAATCCGAACGCTGAGGGCACCGATGCGGAACCCGATGCTGACGCCGATGTCGGGACTGCTCCGGCTGCGGCCCGCGCGCAAGGATTGGGCTTGATTGGCGCCGGCCTGCTGCTGCTTCTGCTTGTCCGACCGACGGAGACGGCCGGCCGCTGGCTGCTGCCGGTCGGCGATTATTTGCCGGCCGCGGGGCTGCTCGTGATCGGTGTGGTGCTGTATGCAAAAAGGGGGATCTCGATGTATCGTTTAGGCAGGGTGACGGCGGCCGTCGCCATCGTGGCGGTCGGCGCCATTTTATTATGGGATCAGATAAAAGGGCGCAACGATATCGCTTTGCTCATTCACTGGTGGCCGGCGTTGCTCATTATGCTCGGCATCGAGATTGTGGCTGTTTCGATCGGCGTCCGGACGACCCGGAAGCAGCTGTCGTTCGATGCCGGCGGTCTGGCGCTGGCGGCTGTCATTGCGGTGACCGCGCTCGGCGTGACGCAATTCAACGCGCTTCCGTTCAATTGGATCGACCAATGGAAGGTCGATGTCGGCGGTTTGACCGGCTTTGGGGAGGAAAAAGGTTTTCAATATACAAAAAATCCGGTGGCCTTTGACCTTCCGGAGGGCGCGCGCGACCTTGTTATCGACAATCCCAACGGCAAAGTGACGATGCGCGAGGGCGATGTCGACGGCATCCGGGTCGAGACGGTTGTCTGGGTGGACATTGTGGATCAGGCCGAAGCGGATAAAATCGCGGAGAAGTCCGTCATTGAGATATCGGGCGACGAGAAGGTGACCGTCTCGGCGAAGGGCGAGCCGTTCGGCGTTAACGGAGGCGGAAAGCCGCGGATGAATCTGGTCGTCACCGTTCCCCGAACGCCCAATCCAAAGCGCGGCGCTAACGCTCTTCCCGAATTGGGTTCAGCGGGAACGGACGCCGGGACCGCCGACAATGGCGCCGCCGGGCCGAATTCGACCACGGCGGAAATGACGGCGCCGACAGCGCCTGGGGAGAAACCGGCTCCCAAGCCCCCGGTCCAGGAACGCCCTTCTGGGGAGGAAAGCGTACCTGAGCCTGAGCGGAAGGCAGGGCTGCAAACGATCACCATCCGGGTTATGAACGGACCGATTGACGCAGCGGGGCTCAACGCCGACGAACGTGTGACGGTGGAAACGGCGAACGGGGAAATTGCGCTTCGGGATATTCGCGCCGCAGTGAAGGCGACGACGAAGAATGGCGGTGTCGAAGCATTCGATATTGCGGGAGATGCGGAGATCGAGACGTTCAACGGCACGATCCGCGCGGAACGGATTGGCGGCAGCGCGATCGTGTCAACCGTCAACGGCAGCGTTAAGCTTGCCGCTGTCGCCGGCGATATCGAGGCCGATACGAAGAACGGCGCGATCACGGTCGACGGAGCACAAAGGGCTCTGCTTGCGGATACGCTTAACGGCCGGATCGAGGTGCGCAGCGCGACGGTCGGCGGGACTTGGGACATTGGCAGCGCCGTTGGCGAAATCGCGCTTTTCGTGCCGGAGAACGGCGACTACGATGTGTCGGGGGCCGTCACCTTCGGAGACATCGAGACAGACCTGCCGCTCAAAGTGAGCAAGAAAACGATCACAGGCGAGATCGGTGAAGGTACTTACCGGATTGGCATCGACGCTAACAGCAGCATTGCGGTGAAACGTTACCAGTCGTAATCGGCGATTGCCGAATTGACAAAAATGAAACTGAACACGTACAATAATGCTAACTACTTAGTGAAAGGCGTGAGGGGAATGGGAACAAGCGTCGTCGAAGCTCTGGAACAACTCAAGATGACCGGTGTCCGTATGACCCCGCAGCGCCACGCCATCTTGACATACCTCATGGATGCGATGACCCACCCGACGGCGGATGAGATTCACAAATCGCTGTCACCACAGTTTCCGAGCATGAGTGTAGCAACCATTTATAATAACCTCAGGTTGTTCGTCGAGGCCGGCTTGGTGCGCGAATTGACATACGGTGACGATTCCAGCCGATTCGATGCGGATTTATCCGACCATTACCATGCCATCTGCAAATCATGCGGAACGATCGTTGATTTCGAGCACCCGCCGCTGCTGGAAGTGGAGCGCGTGGCATCGAAGGAAACGGGTTTTGTTGTAGAGGGACACCGGATGGAAATTTACGGTTTATGCGGCGAATGCTCCACCGCAGGCAATACGCATTAATTTTCAAACTGCCGAAACTTGGTCAGACTTTCAATCGTCAATAGACGTACAGAAAACGCGGGGCGTCGCTCTGCATTTCTGTACGTTTTCTTTTTGCAGCCGGAGACGACGTCGGCATGGGGGGGATCGGTTTTGGAAACGGTAAGGCTGCGAACGCCGAGACGGAGAGGCTCGGGTCCGCGCCGGGTAATGCTGTTCTGCGCGCTGATCGGGTTCTTTATCGGCGGTTACCTGGCGTATTTGCGGTATATACCTAACGGGGATCAAGTCGTGCCGGAATACGGCTTCGAGTATCCGATCGTTTATCGCGGGGAAGTGTTGAACACCGGCGCCAAACGGGAAGTCGAGGAGTTGAAGCTGCCGATTGAGGCGGTGCAGCAGGTGCTCGGCGCCGATGCGCCGATTCGTTATGAAGCGGAGACCGGCTCGATCATTCTGACGACTGCGGACAAAGTACTTCATATGAAGACGGATGCGCTGACGGCCAGTATGAACAGCAAGCCGTTCGAGCTGACAGTCGCCGCCGAAACGGAGGGCGACCGGGTCTATATACCGCTGACCCCCCTGACGGAGCTGTACGGATTGCAGGCGGAGCAAGCCAAGGGAGGCAGCGGAATCGTTACGCTGTTCGAATCGGGGCAGGCGATACAGCTCGGCCGCGCGTCGTCTGCGGATGGAGTGGCAATCCGGAGCGAGCCGACGATTCGCGCGCCGATCTCAGAGCAGCTCGGCCGCGGCGGCGCGGTGCGGATCTGGGGCGAGAAGAACGGCTGGTATCTCGTTCAGGGGCCGCTCGGTTACGCCGGCTACGCCGCCAAATCGGACATTGTTTTGGCGCAAGTGGAAATGATTCCGGAGCTGAAGCGGGACGAACCGTTTGTTGCCTGGAAGGTGATCGGAAGCAAAATCAACCTGACCTGGGAGGCCGTCTACCAGACCGCTCCCGAGCCGGCCGAAATCGGACCGCTGCCGGGAGTCAACGTTGTCAGCCCGACCTGGTTCGAGCTGCAGGATGGGAAAGGCGCGATCCGGTCCAAGGCGGATAAAAATTACGTAGCCTGGGCGCATAACCGCAATATGCAGGTATGGGCGCTGTTCAACAACAGCTTCGATCCCGATCGGACCACGCAAGCGCTGGACGACTTCGGAACGCGGTTCCGGATGATTCAGCAACTGCTCGCTTACGCAAAAATGTATATGCTCCAGGGCATCAACATCGATTTCGAGAATGTCTATACGAAGGACAAGGCCAATCTGGTGCAATTCATCCGCGAGCTTACACCGCTGGCCCATGACCAGAACCTGGTCATATCGATTGACGTGACGCCGAAGTCGAGCAGCGAGATGTGGTCGGCGTTTCTGGACCGGGAGGCGCTTGGCCGGGCCGTCGATTATATGATAGTCATGACTTACGACGAGTATTGGGCCTCCAGCCCGAGGTCGGGCTCGGTCGCTTCGTTGCCTTGGGTAGAGCGCTCCGTCCAGCGTATATTGGAGGAGGACAACGTGCCGCCGCGCAAGCTGGTGCTCGGCGTGCCGCTCTATACCCGGATCTGGACCGAGAAAAAAGACGAGAATGGCAAAATCGCAGTATCCTCCAAGGCGGTCGGAATGGAAGCGGTTGAGGAGCTGATCACGGAGCGCAAGCTCAAGCCCGTCTATCAGCAGGCAACCGGCCAGAACTACGTCGAATATACGGAGAACGGCGCTTTGATCCGCATTTGGATCGAGGACGAGACCTCCATGAAAGCAAGGGCCGAGCTCGTCAAAAAATACGGCTTGGCCGGCGTCGCCTCCTGGCAGCGGACGTTTCAGAAGCCAGGGATATGGAACACGATTCAGGACACGCTTAATCTGCGGCCATAAGATGCACTTATCGTTATTGTTTGTAAAATTTTAAAAAAAGAAGCTTCGTCTTCACGGCGGTCTGCCGGAGGAGACGAAGCTTTTTCGCGGAAAGCGGATGGAATGGGATGGGATTTGCAATTACGTCGCTTGACCGTTCGCACCGTCGGCGGCATGCGTCGCTTTGTCGGGATCGAGCGTCAGCATCGTTTTGCAGAACATGCAGCGGTCGGTTTTGCCCAGCATTTTCGTCGGCTTATGGCATTCGGGACATTCCAGCATGACCGCGCTTGTCGACAGCATGCCCGCCCAGAAGTAAATGGCCATGCTGACGAGCATGGATATCAGGCCGAATACCATAAAGATGCCGGCGACGACTTTGGCCGCTTGACCGCCCCAGAGAACGATGCCCGCTGTGCCGAGTATCATGATGCCCATGCCGAATAACGTGAAGAAAAGTCCCCATAGACGGAACTCGTTGATTTTCGCGGATTTAAAAAACATGAGGGTTCATCCTTCCGAAAAAAAGAGATATCGCGACTTTCTGCAAACGAGCAGGAAACGGACCCGCTGTTGTCGAACAATACTGCAACCGCAGAATATTATTATAGCTTAAACCACTACAGGATGCTAGGAATTCTCTGCTATGGGGGATCGTTGTGGAAGCGATAAAAACGCATTTCTTCGACATTTTTCATAAACGGGCGGGGTTGGTCGGCCTGATGGCGATCGACAATCCGTATCCGTACAATCCGCTGATCGACGGGCTGGATCTTCTCCTGCTGGCCGTCATGGACAAGGAAGACCCCGATCGGTGCGTGGAGCATGCCGGCTACAGAGGCAAACGCGTGCAGATTCGGTCGGTCGTTCCGTCCGTATTGGAGCAATGGATTGCCGGGAATGAAAACCGAAACATCATACCATGGTTGGTGCGGGGTGAGATTTTGTTCGATCGGGAGCAATATTTGGCGCAAATCAGGCAGCGGCTTCTTGCTTTTCCGGAGGGGCTGCGCAAGCAGAAAATGCTGGCGGAGTTCGCCGCGTTCCTGCGGACGTACCTGCATGCCAAGCAGGATCTTCAGGACGGCAACATTCTCGACGCGCACAGTCACATTTTAACGTCGCTGCATCATTGGGCGCATATCGTGCTGATCGAAGAGGGCGTGCATCCGGAATTGACCGTGTGGGCGCAGATCAAGGGCTTTAACACCGGTGTCTATAAATTGTACGAGGAGCTGACGGTCAGTCCGGAGACGCTTGAGCAGCGCGTACAGCTCGTGCTGCTGGCTTGCGAGTTCCAAGTGATGAGCAGAATGAAATTCTGCTGCCGGCTGCTGCTTGAGCTGATGGAAAGCAGCGAGGAGCCGTTGAGCGTGATGGAACTGTACAATCATCCGGAGCTGCACCACTTAAGGGTTGATCTTTCGCTGCTGCTGCAGAAGCTCGTCGTCCGCGGCTTTATCCGCGAGGTGGCCGTCATTCCGGATACGGGCGATACCGAAGCTTTGGAGCTGAAATACGCGCCGCTCGCAAATGATACTTGAAACAGGGCGTTGGTGTCTGTTATAATATGGGAAATGATAGGAACGGTGGGAAGCACCCGCCTTGCATGGAAATCGTGCAGGGAGGGTGTTTTTTTGTGAGGACAAAGGGGAGAAAATGAGCATGAAAATGACAAAAATGATGATGAAAATGACAAAAGCTTTGATTTTATTTATCGCAACAGCGATGGTGTCGGTTGTATCGGCTTCTGCGGAAGCACCGGCCATCGGGTCTAGCCTGACTGTATTGCTGGATGGAAAAAGAATAGATTTTCCGGACGAGAAGCCGCAGGTGGACTCCAGTTCCCGCGTGCTGATCCCGGTTCGGTTTGTTTCCCAGGCGCTGGGGGCAAAGGTGGGGTTTGAGGGAAAGACGGTGATCATTACGCAAGGCGCGAAAATTGTGCGGCTTACGATTGGTTCGAACGCGGCGTTCGTTAATGGCGAGCGGCTGGTACTGGATACGAAGGCGGTCGCCGTCAATGGGCGGACGCTGGTTCCGCTGCGCTTTGTCAGCGAGGCGCTGGGGCAAAAAGTTCGCTGGGACGGCGTTGGCCGTCGGGTGTGGATCGGGGAGGAAAAGGTGCCGAGTTTGCAAGAGAGTGATGTGAAGGTTTATCCGTTGGATGGGTTTAAAAAATACTTTACGAAAGCCATGAATACGTCGTATCTATACGGCGTCACCGATGTTACGATCTTTTCTCAGAAAAATTTTCCGATTCGATTTGAGGATGATTTTGATAATGTGACGATTTACAGTGTCACTCTCGTCCCGGTGAAGGACTACTTTGAGGTACAAATGAACTACTCCGGTAAACATTTCGGCATTTACTACTTAACCGGGGATGGAATGCCAAGATCCAGATTCAATTCAGCTAAATACCGGGTGAATAATCCGGACGGTACTTTCACGGCGACCTTTAGTTTTCGGACTGACGGGGATCTTTACAACTATAGCATCAAAAATTGGAAGGACATGAAGCCGGAAGATGTAAAATATGTGGGGTTCTCGGTGGGATTGGAATCACTACCGCTTTTGGAAAAACCATTTGTTAATTGAGGGGCGGCGTAAATGAGAAGAAGACGAACTATCGCTCTTTTCTTTTTATTGATGTTTACCATCACCAGCATTCCTTTCAGCCATTTCGTGAAGGCGGGCACCATTCCGTCCATCCCGGACAACGATCCGATTGTGGGCGGAACGGATGCCAATCAATTTTATTTTGTGGCGATGTATATTACCAGCATCAATAAAAATCCGGATGGCTACTGGACGCCCGGCCAACGAGGGGGATCGCATCCGAATATTGCTGCGCCGTATGAGTTTACGTTAACCGACAGAAAAATCGTCGGCTTGGACGTCAAACCTTTCACACAAGCTATGATCAACCAAGATGCCAAATGGTTAAAGGTTTATGAAAAATCCCGAAGCGACTATGCTTGGAACACAATTGTAAATGCAGTGAACAATACGTACACGCCGAGTCCGGTAAATATCGCGGGAAAAGGGACCGATACTGTTTCCTTCGACGTTAATATGTCGGGCATCGTCTTGGACGCCCCACAACCGGAAGAAACCAAACGTGGCGAGGAAACCATTGGCATGACCTTCTACTTCCCCATGCTCATCACCATCACCACGGAACCACAGCTCATCATCAAGCACTTCACCACAACCGGCCAGAGTCTCGACGGCCTGTTTGCGGACCGGAAGCAGGTGATGGCTAACGGCCAATCCTATACGATTACACCGCCCGGCAATGCGCAGTATACTTATGCGGGCTACAAGCAAGCGAATGAAACGCCGCCAAGCGGAGGCAGCCCGACAACCGGTAATTATCAATTCACCTACGATAATACATACAACCGAAAGTACGTCTTTCTGTATTATCAAGCAGGCGGCCAGATCAATGTGCGCCAAATGGTACGAACCAGCACCACCGGGCCGTATAGTCAACAAGGAAGCGCATCGACACCGGTCAATACACTCCCGGATACAAGAACGATTTCATCCAACTCCAGTTACGGAACGGTTACAGGTAAAAGCCTTTCCTATACCGCGTTCTCAGACACAGCAAGCGCCGGTTCTTCCGTGTCGGTAAATTTGACAAGCTCGCAAAAGACCGCCTATGTCACCTTTTTTTATGAAAAGTTAACGGCTTTCTCGGGCGACTTCGACGTTCTGCCGCCAACGATTAATTATCGCGATTCCTTTACATTCCGGCCGAAAAATTTTGTGCTGAACGGATGCAGCTATATTTCGCACTCCTATAAAATCGAGAGGGACGGCATAAGCTTTCAGACGCCCCCGGTATTCGGGCAAACGACGGAAACCAGCTATTCGCAGGATACATACCCGTTCGTAATTGGCGTGGGTTCGCATAACGTTTACCTGAAAATTCGGACGAGCTGCGGCGAATCGGACTGGATCGGTCCGAGAACGCTGATCGTAAGCAGCCCGGCTGAGAATAATCCCCCAAGCTTTCGGATCGGTTTCGTGTCTCCTAATGAGCCGACGAAGCCTGTCTACGAAGTGGTGAAAGGGACGAAGCTGGACCTGATCTACATTAGTGATCCCAGCGTTCCGACCCCGACCGATCCGGACGGCGACAACCTTTACTTTAACGGCTTCGACTTTGCGTCGGGAACCGGCTTTATTCAATCTATTCCCTCCAAAGGTACCGAATATATGGACGGCTGGCGCGGCATTACGATGGACACCCTCGGCTATCATGCCGTTACGGGCGTCATGCGGGATGAATGGGGGGCAACCTCCACCGCCAGAACCTATATCAACGTCATTCCGGAGAATCCGGTTCCCGTTGCTACCTGTCCGCTCGAAGTGATTGAAAACCATCCTGTCCCGGCTTCCGCTTTCAGTTCGAGCGGCAGCTACAGCCCGGTCGGCCGAGCAATCGATTCTGCCCGGGACGAGTGGACCAACCGGCTTGCCAGCTACTCGAACGGGACATTCGAAAATATTACGGTGTTTGCGTCGCTTCATGTTTACGACAGCTCCGGGTTAAAATCGCTCAGAGCCTCAGAGTGCTCCATTACCGTTAAGCCCGACCTTCCGCCGGTGGCCAAGCTGGTCGTGCCGCCGGTCGGCATCCGGAACGTATCGGTTGAAATTTTCAATCAATCGACCAGCCCGGACGGCGATCAAATCGTCGCTGCCGAATACCAGTACAAATACGATGCTAACAACAACGGCTTTGCCGATGAAGCATGGCAGCCTGTCACGGGCACATTGGCCAAAATCAATTTCTTGCCCGGTAAAGTCGGTAAATATTTGTTCTACGCCAAGGTGACCGAGGATTATGGCAAGTCTGGCGACACCGCAAGCGAACCGGAATCGATCTACACGCTGGACATCGTCAACAATGCGCCGGAGGTTTCATTCACAATCGAAGGAAATAACCCGCAGCCGAACCTCGACCCCTACACATCGGTCACTCCGGCAGCCATGCTCAATTGGCCTGTATTTGAAACAAACAGCTCGAAGTATGTCTTGAACAAAACAAACCTGTGGCGCGTCACGGGCGGCAAGCTGGTCAGCGGCGAAGGGCGCAACTTCGGGCCGCAGATGCAAAACTTTTATCGCTATGATCGAACAATCAACAATTACAACCGGGTATCGCTTGATTCGTTTCCGTTGGTGAACAACGGGTACGGCAATAACAGGCTCTCCCCGTGGAGATCGGCGACAAGCTATACGCTGTCCACGACCCTAGTGGACGAGGAGAAGAACCAACCGCTCATTTATAGCTCCTCTTGGACGCAAAAGCCGCCGAAGTTCCGATCGAACAAGAAATTTTTATACCTGCAACCGCAGAGCTCCTATAATAGCGACACCGGTGCCTATCAGGATCGCATTGTCGCCATCGATCCGAAGAAGCTGTCACCGATCGTTTCGACTACGGTATGGTTTTCGACGACCTATTCGTACCGGAACGGAAGTCCGACTGCCTTTGTCATCAAGCAGCCCGACAGCACAACTTTCACTTACAATGGCACCAATCTAACAGGCTATAAACAGCGGATTTGGGATTGGGAGATGGCAGGAAAGACGATTTACGTATTATTTATCTGGAAAGGCTATTACAATAATCAGCAAGTGATGTTTGGCGAAATGGCCACCTATGATGCTTTAACGGGGGCTAAATTGAAAAGCTCTTTCGATACGCCGGGTTTTGATGCGCAACAAATATTTCCGGGTGAAAATACCGGGGCTTTCGGATACGAGTTTAAATTTACAAAGGGGGAAAACCTGGTACTTGCCACAAATTATCAAAGCTACAGTACCGTGCAAAACATTACGAATAAAGTAACAGAGATTACGCCCGAATTATCAATTGTCAGACGTGCAACATGGAATATGGTTGCGCCGACGGATCGGTTTTTGACGAGCAAACCGCCCGGGGACCGACGATACCGACAGAGTGATGCGTGGAATGTGGATGCGAACGGCGCCATCTATTTTTACGAGGGGTATCTGGTTAATTATGATGGCCGCTACAACTATAACAGCGTGATCACCAAATACAATCCGGATTTCAGCTTGGCTTGGCGCACGGCATTGCCCTACTCTCCAGCCAATAATGCACCTTCGTGGGATCACGCGAGTACCTTTGCAGGGAGTTGGTCGCATAACGAGCCTTATGTTTCCACGGCTTTTGATTACGCGAACAACGAGATTATCGCTAAAATCTATTATGATCACTACCGTCAAGGCTATATGTTCCCGGATACCCACGAAGAGCTAACCGTGATTGATGCAGCCGGAGGAGGGATAAAAACCCGACAAGGAAGCATTTGGGGAAACGACCTTGCTCTGTATCATTATGGCAGCCACCTGTGGTCTGAACCGGGTGGAACAAAATGGACGGCCAACTGGTCGGGTGGGCGCAGCCTGTTCCCGAGCAGCACGGTAACGAAAGAGGGCTACCGGACCACCTTTCTAAAAGATGCTTCCTGCACCCAATATTCCCTGACCGAAGGATACAACCGGGTATTTGATGCCGCCGGAAACGGTATCGGCTATATCGGCGCCCCTTCGGACCAGTGCAGGCAACAGTTCGGCGAGTATTTCGGCGACGGGGTTTACGTGACGGTTAAGCAAGCCTATATGGGCTGGGGAAATACAAGCCCTGGTTATGCGTCGGTGGGCGTCTCTGTCGGACCGCCGTCAACGGCCCCAGAGCTGATCCGATCATTTACGAACGGCCAGTTCTATTCCAATATTACGCTTGGAGACGCGGAGGTTAAATACAGCTTCAGCATGGACGACGTTGATTATGACGCGCAATGGCTTGGCTTTTCTTTTCGAATGTCGGATACCCGCAATCGGTATTCGTTTGAAACGAACGGCAGCAATATCGCCATCGCCAAATACGTAAAGGGTACACGGACGGTGCTGGCAATTGGAACCTACCCGATGCAGGACAAAACGGATTACGGCATTCGAATCAAATTTACCGGCAATCAAATCGACGTGTGGCTTAATCATATTCCGATCCTGAATGCGACTGACAGCACATACGCATCCGGTCGATTCGGATATTTTGCCGACAAATCTTTTGTCACCTATGGCCCTTTGCAATACAAGGCGCTTACGGAGGCCAGTGTGTGGTCTGCACAGTATGCGATCTGGAAGGAAGGCAGCGCCAAAGCCGATGTGCAATATCGCGATATTGCCTTTACAGATCCGGAGAACGATCCCCAAGCCGGAGCCTACCAGTGGGCAATCCAGCACACACCGAGATTTATCGATAACCAGGGGTTGTCTGCGATAGACGGGCAAGTGTTCGCAACGCAGCAGCTAACCTTCGATAAAGTCGGCGATTATAACGTGAAGCTGCGGGCCATAGATGATCCGAATCCGAATTACTTGACACCGAGCATGGTATTTGACGGTTACCGCAAACCATCCAATGAATTTACTAGGAAAATTACCGTGCACCGCAGACCGATCGCCGACAAGGACAATACGAAGGACGCGGACGGAAACATTTTGTGGACCGACCGAAGCCGGGATCCCGATCGGTATGCAAGCCCTGCGAATTATTCGACCGAAGCAACCGGAATCGATTATTTATCCACCAAGGGGATACTTGAAAAACGCTTCTATTTCGTGTCGCCGAGCGGCAGTTATGTGCCTGAAAAGCTGATTACCCCGACGGAAATCGGCACATATGAAATCGGGATGGCGGTGAAAGACGAATACGGCGCGTGGTCGAACTATGATACAGACTACATAACCATTGTCACACTGCCTCAGCCCAATACGGCGCCGGTGCCGGGATTCACTGCAAGCCGCTTGAATACGTTCCGCGGGGTTCCCGTTACAATCGATTCCACGGCATATGATGCAGAGGACGGGGGAAGAATGAATCTGCCTCATACGTACTACATACGCAACGAAACGAACAACGGGATTGAAACGATTCAAAGCACGTCAAGAACGAACTGGACAAAAACGTTTAACTCTCTCGGGGCGATGAATATCCGTCAAGTCGTAGAAGATTCGGCAGGGGCCACCGCGCAGCGCCAGCTGCAGGTAAATATCGTCAACCAACAACCAACGGCAAATCTGACGGCTCCAATGAGCGGCGATCAATCAGCCCCGAGTTCATTGACTGCGCTAAGACCTGCGTTCACTTGGAGGTACAATGATCAGGATCACGATGTCCAAGTGCGGTACCAAGCCAGAATTTATCGATATGGCGGGGACCTTCAGCTGGATTCCAATGTCATCGACGGCCCGGTCCCCACTTGGACGGCATCGGCGGATCTTCCGGAAAAGACAAGCCTGTATATCATGGTAAGGGTGTTTGACGGCTATGATTGGAGCGATTGGAGCAGCCCGAAATATTTCATTATTGAAACCAATCAGCCGCCTATTCCCGAATTTGACTGGAAGACCAAGCCGATTTGGGAAGGAGATACGATCTTTTTAATCAATCAATCGGCCGATCCGGACGGTGATGCCATGACTTACAATTGGTCGGTACGTCAACTTGAGACGGGCGAGCAAACGTCGTCCTCGGCGGTTGAACCGCGACTCGGTAAAGTGCGGTCCGGAATCTACAGGGTTACGTTAAACGTTTGTGATGGCAAGGGATTGTGCAATGCGGCGCCGATAACCCATGACATCGACGTGCTGCCATTGACCGTAACGGGTGGGATTGGCCATATGCCGGCCTGGTTGATGCGCCATCAGGAGGAAGGGCACGAGACAGTGACCGATCCGAAGGATTTTTATGCGGGAGAAACCTTGCGGCTGCGCGCCGTCACCGCGAGTGCGCCGGTAGAGCTCGTGTGGGCCGTACTGGAAACCACCGGTTTAGACGGAAGGAAGCTGGTAACGAGAGTAGCCTTGAACGCAACGGGCGTCGAAAATCGGTATGCCGGGGATATGTATGACGCACAATGGGATTCATTTGATAAAGGACTGCCGAAAGGCGTTCATCGTATACGGTTCGAGGTTGTTTATGCGAATGGTGTGACCAAAGAAACGGAATTGCCGTTTAGAATTATCGGGCATATTACGAGTGCCATCGGCGTTCAACGTAGACAGTAAGGCAGGATCAAGGCTGGACTACACGGACATCGGAGAAAATGTCGGTTCAGCCTTGACTTTGTTTACATCAATGTGTTACATTAGTTTTCGCCGCTTCGAAGGAAGTCATGCAAGGCGCGGACAACGTTTCCGCTGGGAGAACATTCCGATAAAAAAAGCTTGCATTGAAGAGGGCGAACGTGATATATTATAAAAGTCGCCGCTGAGAGGTTGCGATGAAAGAAAGAAACGAAATAAGGCGCTTTTCTTTCTCGGCTTTCGCCGAAAAAGAGAACACCA
>NZ_KK082173.1:0-5078 GCF_000598065.1 Paenibacillus darwinianus
ACGGCCCGTCCGGTGACGAAGGCGGCGGACATTCGGGGTCTGCTGTCCGAGCAGGTCGTGTCGCCGGTCCTTTGGGAGGATACGGTCATGTGGCTGATCGATCAGGGCGTGAACCGGTTCGTCGAAATCGGTTCCGGCTCGGTGCTGGCCGGACTCATCAAAAAAACCGACAAATCGGTGCACGTGCATTCGGTCAACTCGCTGGAGACGCTCGAGGCGCTGTTCGCGGAAGACGCGATTTAGGGTGGAGCGGCGGCCCGGCGCCGCCGATGCAGCCTTTTACAAGGAGGGATAGCCGATGTTTGCAAACCTGGAAGGAAAAAAAGCGCTCGTCACGGGCGCCTCGCGCGGAATCGGGCGTGCGATTGCGATCGCGCTCGCCGAAGCGGGGGCGGATGTAGCCGTGAACTACGCGGGCAGCGAAGCCGCGGCGGCCGAGACGGTTGCCGTTGTGGAGGCCCTTGGCCGCAAGGGGCTGCTGGTCAAAGGCGACGTGGGCAAGACCGACGCCTTCGAGGCGATGGTGAAGGCTGTGATCGAAGCTTTCGGTTCAATCGACATTTTGGTGAATAATGCCGGCATAACGCGGGACAATTTAATCATGCGTATGAAGGAAGAGGAATTCGATCAGGTGATCGAAACGAACCTGAAGGGCGTCTTCAACGGCATTAAGGCGGTTACCCGTCCGATGATGAAGCAGCGTTCCGGCCGGATCATCAACATCTCGTCCGTGGTCGGCTCGCTCGGCAATCCGGGCCAGGCGAACTACGTGGCGGCGAAGGCCGGCGTCCAGGGGCTTACGAAGGCTTCCGCGCGCGAGCTGGCGTCCCGCGGCATCACGGTCAATTGCATCGCCCCAGGCTTCATCGAGACGGATATGACGGACAAATTGCCCGCCGAGATGCGGGAGCAGCTGTCCGGACAAATTCCGCTCGCGCGCCTGGGCCAGCCCGGCGATATTGCGGCGGCCGTCCGTTTCCTGGCGTCCGACGCAGCCGCCTACATGACGGGACAGACCGTCCACGTCGACGGCGGCATGTACATGGGATAAGCCGGAAAACCGCGCTAAACCAACGTTTTTCACGTTGAAACGCGGCTATGGCATTTTGTCCATAATTCTCGTATAATACCAAAGAGGAGGTGAACCGGATGTCCGATGTATTGGAACGGGTGAAACGCATCGTCGTTGACCGCCTTGGCGTTGAAGAAGCCGAAGTGACGCTCGAAGCTAACTTTAAGGATGACCTCGGCGCGGATTCTCTCGATGTCGTGGAGTTGGTCATGGAACTGGAAGACGAGTTTGATATGGAGATCTCTGATGAAGATGCGGAGAAAATCACCACGGTGGGAGAAGTAGTTAATTACATACAATCTCATACGTAAAAGTTATGAAAGTCCCGTTGTCATAACGGGACTTCTCTCCATATCCGGCGTTCGCACGGAATGTACGGGGTGACGTGATGTGCTTTAAGTGCAATTGAGGCATTTGTCTTGTATATATATTTTGACGGCGGCCGCGGCTTCCCGTAAGCTGCGGCCGGTCGTCCATTTTTCCGTCTGCAGAGGTGATAGGTTTATATGAAGGAAAGAGTGGTTGTCACCGGAATGGGTGTCATGACCTCGCTCGGTTCCGATTTGGAAACGTTCTGGGGCAATATTCTGGCGGGCAAATCGGGCGTCTCCCATATCGAAGCGTTCGACGTGTCGGAATATCCGACGCAGATCGCCGCAGAAATCAAAAATTTCAACCCGGAACAATATGCGGACCGGAAAGAAGTGCGCCGCATGGACCGGTTCGTCCAGTTCGCCGTGGCAGCCAGCACGCTGGCGATTAAAGACGCCGGATTGAACATCGGCGAGGAAGTGGACGCGGAACGGGTAGGCGTGTATGTCGGCTCGGGCATCGGCGGACTGGGAACTTGGGAAGACCAGCACAATGTCCTGCTGGAGAAAGGACCGAAACGGGTGAGTCCGTTCTTCATTCCGATGATGATCGCGAATATGGCTTCAGGCCAAATCTCGATGATCACCGGAGCGAAAGGACCGAACAGCACGGCGGTTACCGCGTGCGCGACAGGCACTCATTCGATCGGCGATTCGTTCAAAATGATTCAGCGCGGCGATGCGGACGTCATGATCTGCGGCGGAGCGGAAGCGACGATTCGCCCGACTGGCCTGGCCGGCTTCTGCTCGATGCGCGCGATGTCGACCCGCAACGACGAGCCGGAGAAAGCGAGCCGCCCGTTCGATGTCGACCGCGACGGCTTCATTATGGGCGAAGGCTCTGGCATACTCATACTGGAATCGCTGGAGCATGCGCAGAAGCGCGGCGCGAAGATTTATGCCGAGATCATCGGCTACGGCATGAGCGGTGACGCGTATCACATGACCGAGCCCGATCCGGACGGCGCGGCGCGCTGTATGACGCGCGCGATCAAGGATGCCGGCATTGCGCTGGAGGCAGTGGATTACATTAACGCGCACGGCACCTCGACGCCGGTCGGTGACCGGTCCGAAACGATCGCGATCAAGAGAACGTTCGGCGACCATGCCTACAAGCTGGCCGTCAGCTCCACGAAGTCGATGACCGGCCACCTGCTCGGCGCCGCCGGCGGCGTGGAAGCGGTCGTGCTAGGCCTGACGCTCAAGAACGGCATCATCCCGCCGACCGCCAATTTGGATAATCAGGATCCGGAGCTGGACCTTGACTATGTACCGAATCAGCCGCGCGAGGCGGATGTCCGCACGGCGTTGTCGAACTCGTTCGGGTTCGGAGGTCATAACGCTTCGATCATCATGAAGAAATATGAAGCATGAACCTTTTGACGCGCTGCAGCAGCGGCTCGGCGTCTGCTTCAATCGGGCCAAGCTGCTGCGGCAGGCTTTTACGCATACTTCTTATGTGAACGAGCACAAGAGCGGCAGCACGCAGGACAACGAGAGGCTCGAGTTTCTGGGCGACGCCGTTCTGCAATTGCTCGTATCGGAATATTTGTATCTTACCCATCCGCTGCGCCCGGAGGGCGAGCTGACCCGGATGCGCGCGAGCATCGTTTGCGAGCCGTCCTTTGCCCGTTTCGCGGAGGTGCTGGAGCTCGGCAAACATGTTTTGCTCGGGCGGGGCGAGGAGCAGCTTGGGGGCCGTCAGCGGCCCGCGCTGCTCGCCGACCTGTTCGAATCGTTCATCGGCGCGATGTATTTGGACGGGGGGCTCGAGCGGGTGCGCACGTTTCTCGAGGGCCGCGTCTTTCCGCTTATCGACGACGAGGAGCATTTGCCTGTGAAGGACTTCAAGTCGAAGCTGCAGGAACGCGCACAGCACCGCGCTTTCGGTCCGATCGAGTACGGCATCGAGGAGGAACGCGGCCCTGCGCACGACCGGGAGTTCGTCATCAAGGTGTCGATCGGCGGAGAACCGTGGGGCACCGGCGTCGGACGAACCAAGAAGGAAGCCGAACAGCGGGCCGCCGCGGAAGCCTGGCGCAGGCTGTCGGCCGAAGAAAAAAACGAGAAGTGACTCTGGCTTGGGAGCCGGGATTCACGTGTCGAGAAACCCGCGTCTATCTCAAAGATGGACGAAGGGTTTCTTTTCTATGCCCCGGTCTGCCGGCCGCTTGCAGGACGCGCGGTGGACGGCGTCAGGCCCTGCGCTTCCCGCCTCGAGCGTGCCTGGTCTTTTCGGCTTTCGGCCGCGCGGACCGGGTGAGCTCCCACAGCGGCCGGCACATTTTCAACTAATGTCGAAAACTTTGCCGTATGGTACAATATCGCTAGAGGTGAATGCATACACATGTTCTTGAAACGAATCGAACTTGCCGGTTTTAAATCGTTCGCCGACCGCACAGAAATGGAGTTCGTCAGGGGAATCACGGCTGTCGTCGGCCCGAACGGAAGCGGAAAAAGCAACATAAGCGACGGCATCCGCTGGGTGCTCGGCGAGCAGAGCGCCAAAAGCTTGCGCGGGGGTAACATGCAGGACATTATTTTTGCCGGCAGCGACGCCCGAAAAGCCGTCAACTACGGCGAAGTGTCGCTGACGCTTGATAATGCGAGCGGAACGCTGCCGCTCGAACACGACGAGGTCACCGTTACCCGGCGGGTCCACCGCAGCGGGGAAAGCGAATATTTGATCAATAAGCAGGCTTGCCGCCTGAAGGACATTACCGAGCTGTTCATGGACACCGGTATCGGCAAGGAGGCTTATTCGATTATCGGTCAAGGACGGATCGAGGAAATATTAAGCACCCGCTCCGAGGATCGGCGCGGCATTTTCGAGGAAGCTTCGGGCATCGTCAAATATAAGTCGCGAAAGCGGGAAGCGCAGAAAAAGCTGGATGACACCGAGCAGAATTTGCTGCGGATCCACGACCTCGTCTCCGAGCTGGAGGATCAGGTCGAGCCGCTGCGCGAGCAGTCGGAGAAGGCGATTCATTACAAGGCGCTGCGCGAGCAGCTCAAAACAAAAGAAATTTCGATGTACGTCCATCAGATCGAGCAGGTCCACACCAACTGGAAGGAAGCGAGCGGCAAGCTTGAGCAGCTCCAGAAGGAGCAGCTTAAGTTGTCGGCCGTCGTCAGCAAGCATGACGCCCATCTGGAAAAGGACCGGCACGAAATGCGCGCGCTGGAGGAAGCGCTTGACCGAATGCATGAGGACATGCTTCGCTACAGCGAGGAATATGAGAAATGCGAAGGCCAGGGCGAGGTGCTGAAGGAACGGAAACGGAACCTGGAGCAGAACCGGCGCCAAATGGAGGAGACGATCGAGTCGCAAACCGGGCGGATTGCGGCGCTGGCGAAGGAGGAGGCAGACTTCCGGGCGAAGGCGGCCGTGCTGGAGCAAGAGTTTCAGACGCTGCGAGCGAAGCTGGCGGAGGAGGAGGCGGTGCTCGTCGGCGTGGCCGGGGGAACTGCAGCCGATGCCGAGGAGCGGTTGAAGGGCGAGCTGCTCGACGTTCTGAGCACGATGGCCTCCTTGCGCAATGAAATCCGGTACGCGGAGCAGCAGCAGGAGTCCGTTCAGCGCCGCCTGGAGCGGCTCGGCGAAGAGGAAGCCAAGTGGTCGGAGCAGCTCCAGG
>NZ_KK082173.1:5178-12555 GCF_000598065.1 Paenibacillus darwinianus
GGACGGAAGCGCAGGCGAAGCTCGACGAAACGACCGGAGCGCTTGCTTCGGTCAGAGATAAATATGCGGCCGACAGCGAGCGTCAGCGCAAGATTCAGGGCATTCTGGAGGAAGCGCAGACGACCGTCCGCAAATGGGAGCAGAAGATCGACGCCCTAACGTCGCGGCGCGATACGATGAAAGAGATGCAGAATGACGGGGACGGCTTTATGCAAGGCGTTCGCGAGGTGCTCAAGGCGTCGAGAAAAGGCGCCGGAGCCGGCGGTTTATCCGGCGTGCACGGCGCGGTCGCCGAGCTGATTCGCGTTCCCGAGCATTTGGAAATTGCGGTGGAAACCGCGCTCGGCGGCGCGCTTCAGCATGTCGTGATGGAAGACGAGCGCTCGGCGCGGCAGGGCATTGCTTTTCTGAAGCAGCGCCAGCTGGGACGGGCGACGTTCCTGCCGCTGGACGTCATGAAGGGCCGCAGTGTGCCGGAGAGCGAGAAGCGAAGAGGAAGCCAAGTGGTCGGAGCAGCTCCAGGAGCTGACCGCCCGCCGGACGGAAGCGCAGGCGAAGCTCGACGAAACGACCGGAGCGCTTGCTTCGGTCAGAGATAAATATGCGGCCGACAGCGAGCGTCAGCGCAAGATTCAGGGCATTCTGGAGGAAGCGCAGACGACCGTCCGCAAATGGGAGCAGAAGATCGACGCCCTAACGTCGCGGCGCGATACGATGAAAGAGATGCAGAATGACGGGGACGGCTTTATGCAAGGCGTTCGCGAGGTGCTCAAGGCGTCGAGAAAAGGCGCCGGAGCCGGCGGTTTATCCGGCGTGCACGGCGCGGTCGCCGAGCTGATTCGCGTTCCCGAGCATTTGGAAATTGCGGTGGAAACCGCGCTCGGCGGCGCGCTTCAGCATGTCGTGATGGAAGACGAGCGCTCGGCGCGGCAGGGCATTGCTTTTCTGAAGCAGCGCCAGCTGGGACGGGCGACGTTCCTGCCGCTGGACGTCATGAAGGGCCGCAGTGTGCCGGAGAGCGAGAAGCGCCATATCGTCGGTACGGACGGCTATGTCGGCGTTGCGGCGGAGCTGGTCGACAGCGAGCCGCAATATGCGTCGATCGTCGCCAACCTGCTCGGGAACGTGCTGCTCGCCGAAACGCTGGAGCAGGCGAACCGGATCGCCGCGAAGTGCCAATACCGGTTCCGTGTCGTTACGCTGGAGGGCGACGTGGTTAATGCCGGCGGCTCGATGACGGGCGGCAGCCTGCAGAAGAAAGGCGCCAATCTGCTCGGCCGCCAGCGCCAGATCGAGGAGCTGGATGAGGAGATCAAGGGAACCGGCTCGCAGCTCGGCAAGCTGAAGGACAGGGCGGACGATCTGCGCAAGGAGCTGTCGATCTGCTCCCAGAACATCGAGGAGTACCGGGGGCAGGTCGAGCAGCTGCGGATGGAGGAGCAGCAGTTCCGCTCCGACCTGCAGGTGGCTGAGCAGGAGGAACGCCGGCTGCGCGAGCAGCATCAGCTGTCGACGGACGACCGGAGCAGCCAGATCAGCGAGCGCGAGGAGCTGTCCCTAGCGAAAGCGGCGGCGGAAGAGCGGCTGGTCGTCATGACCGTCGAGGAAGCCCGGCTGCAGCAGGCGATCCGCGAAGCGGAGAACCGCCGGAAGGCGAGCGAGTCGGCCAAGGAGGAGTTGCAAACGCAGCTGACCGACTTGAAAATCGCCGTCGCCAAAACCAACCAGGAGAAACAGTCGTTCGAGGATCAGGCGGCGCGCGTGCGGGCGGACATCAATCGGGCGAAGCAGGAGCTTGCGTCATTCCGCGACCTCGCTTCCGGGCAGGAGGAAGAAGGGCGGAGGCTTGAAGCGGAAATCGTCAGGCAGACGGAGGAACTCAATCATTTCCGGCTGAAAAAGCAGGAATGCTCCGAGCAAACCGATTTCAAGCGCGCGGCGCGAGCCGAGAAGGTGCGGCTGCTCGAGCTGGAAGAGAGTGAAACGAAGGAGCAGCGGACACAGCTGCGGCAGGTCGAGGACCGGATCCGGCAAACCGAGATCGCCGCCAACCGGCTCGATGTCGAGCTGGATAACCTGCTGCGCAAGCTGAGCGAGGAATATGAGCTGAGCTTCGAGCTGGCGAAGGAGCGTTACCCGGTGCCCGAGGACATCGCCGGAACGCAGAACGAAGTCCGCGATCTGAAGCGGCAGATTGTGATTCTCGGCGAGGTGAATCTCGGAGCCATCGAGGAATACGAGCGGGTGAAGGAGCGCTACGAGTTTCTGAATGCGCAGAAGAACGACCTCATCGAGGCGAAGACGACGCTGTACCAGGTCATCCGCGAGATGGACGATGAGATGGGCAAGCGCTTCAAGTCCACGTTCGATCAAATTCGCGGCCATTTCGGCCATGTGTTCTCGAAGCTTTTCGGCGGCGGACGGGCCGATCTGCTCATGCTCGATCCGGATAGGGTGCTGGAGACGGGCATCGATATCGTCGCCCAGCCTCCCGGCAAAAAGCTGCAAAACCTGCAGCTGCTCTCCGGCGGCGAGCGGGCGTTGACGGCGATGGCGCTGCTGTTCGCCATCCTGCAGGTGAAGCCGGTGCCGTTCTGCGTGCTTGACGAGGTGGAAGCGGCGCTCGATGAGGCGAACGTTGCCCGTTTTGCGCAGTATTTGCGGGAATTCTCGGAGGGAACGCAGTTTATCGTCGTCACCCACCGCAAAGGCACGATGGAGGAAGCCGACGTGCTGTACGGCGTGACGATGGAGGAAGGCGGCGTGTCGAAGCTGGTGTCGGTGCGGCTGGAGGACGAGGAAGCGGTATCCGCCTAATGGAGCCGGTAACCGTCACATGATGTGCGTTAGGGTGCGGTGGAGGCCGCCTGGAGCTGCCGGTGCCAGCCGGCCCTGAAGCCGAGTGTCCCCGACAGAGGATTTCTTGCAGCGGGCGCAGTTGGCCGCGAATGGAACAAAGAAACCAGATAGAGGAAAGGCGGAGAGTCCTGACGTGAGCTTTTTTAAGAGATTGAAGGAAAGCATTTCATCCAAAACCGAGGCGGTCACCAACAAGTTCAAGGATGGTCTGACCAAAACCCGGTCGGCGTTCGTCGAGAAGGTGGAGGAGCTCATTACCCGCCGCAAAAAAATCGACGAGGCGTTCTACGAGGAGCTTGAGGAGATTCTGATCGGCGCCGATGTCGGCGTCAATACCGTCATGGAGCTGATCGACCAGCTGCGCGCAGAAGTGAAGAAGCGTAAAATCGAGGATGCGGCCGAGCTGCAGCCGGTACTGTCGGAGAAGCTTGTAGGCTTGCTGCGCGGCGGCGAGAACCCCGGTCTCAATATGGCGGCGAGCGGAATGACCGTCATTCTGTTCGTAGGCGTCAACGGCGTCGGCAAAACGACGACGATCGGCAAGCTGGCGCACCGTTTCAAAAACGAGGGCAAAAGCGTGCTGCTCGCGGCGGGCGATACGTTCCGCGCCGGCGCGATCGAGCAGCTTGAGGTATGGGGGCAGCGGGTAGGCGTGGACGTGATCAAGCAGTCGGCGGGCTCCGATCCGGCAGCCGTGATGTTCGATGCGGTTCAGGCGGCGAAGCAGCGCGGCGTGGACGTGCTGTTGTGCGACACGGCGGGCCGGCTTCAGAACAAATCGAACCTGATGGAGGAGCTGAACAAGATTTTCCGCGTCATTCAGCGGGAGGTACCGAGCGCGCCGCATGAGGTGCTGCTCGTGCTGGACGCCACAACCGGGCAAAATGCGCTCAGCCAGGCCAAGCTGTTCGGCGAGAAAAGCGGCGTAACCGGCCTTGTGCTCACGAAGCTGGACGGCACGGCAAAAGGCGGTATCGTCGTGGCCATCCGCAACGAGCTCGACCTGCCGGTCAAATTCGTCGGCCTCGGCGAGAAAATGGACGATCTGGAACCGTTCGATTCCGAGCAGTTCGTGCACGCGCTGTTCGCGGGCCTGATTGCTAAGGAAGAAGAGCAGGCGAGCGAAGCGTAGACCGTTAACCGCTTGTTCCGAAGCGGCCGCTCCTTGCCTGCGCCGCAAAATCGAAGATATACCGTCTTCGAGCGGCTCGTCGCCATCTGACAAGGAATATAGCTTGACACCGGGCGGTGTGATCGGCTATGATAAAGGACGTTGATCAGGTGTAAAGGTTTGTCCCTTGACGAAAGGAGGGGCCTGCGGTGGCGATGAGCGAGCCGGGCGCCCTGGCAAAGACGACCCGCATCAATTTATTGTTCGATTTCTACGAGCCGCTCTTGACCGACAAGCAGCGGACGTTCCTTAAATATTATTTTCACGACGACTATTCCCTTGGCGAAATCGCGGCGGAGTTCGAGGTCAGCCGCCAAGCCGTCTATGAACATATCAAGCGTGCGGAAACCGTGCTGGAGAGCTGCGAGTCGAAGCTTGGGCTGCTGGCGAAGCATGAGTTGCTGCAAAGCTGGTTGACCAAGCTGGACCAAGCCGTAGTCAGTCTCCCCAGGGAGCATTCGGCCGTACCGGAGCTGGAGGCCGTCGCGCGCGGCTTGCGCAAGGCGCTTGAGCAGGAATAGCAGGCATCACCCAAACATTCGAGATTGCTTCATAAACTAAAGGTTTCGGAGGTGAAGGCAATGGCAGCGTTCGAAGGATTGACAAGCCGATTGCAGAACGTGTTCGGCAAGCTGAGAGGCAAAGGCAAAGTATCCGAAGACGACGTGAACGAAGCGATGCGCGAGGTTCGGCTGGCGTTGCTCGAAGCCGACGTTAACTTCAAGGTCGTCAAGGATTTTGTGGCGAAGGTAAAGGAGCGTGCGCTCGGCCAGGAGGTCGTGAAGAGCTTCACGCCCGGCATGGTCATCATCGATCTCGTCAACAAAGAGCTGACCGAGCTGATGGGCGGCACGACGAGCAAGTTGGCGAAAGCAAACAAGCCGCCGACCGTCATTATGATGGCGGGCCTGCAGGGCGCGGGTAAGACGACGACGTCCGGCAAGCTGGCCCGGTTGCTTCAGAAGAGCAACCATAAGCCGCTGCTCGTGGCGGCGGACATTTACCGGCCGGCGGCGATCAAGCAGCTGCAGGTGCTCGGAGAGCAGATTCAGGCCCCCGTCTTCTCGCTCGGCGACCAGACGAGTCCGGTTGAAATTGCACGCCAAGCGCTTGCTCAGGCCAAAGCGAACGGCAACGATTACGTCATTATCGATACGGCGGGCCGGTTGCACATCGACGAAGCGCTAATGGAAGAGCTCAAGCAAATCCATGAGGTGACGAAGCCCGACGAGGTGCTGCTGGTCGTCGACGCGATGACCGGCCAGGACGCGGTGAACGTGGCGCAGAGCTTTGATGAACAGTTGGAGCTTACGGGCGTCGTGCTCACGAAGCTCGACGGCGACACGCGCGGGGGCGCGGCGCTCTCGGTCAAGGCCGTTACGGGCCGTCCGATCAAGTTCGCGGCCATGGGAGAAAAGATCGATTCGCTTGAGCCGTTCCATCCCGACCGGATGGCTTCCCGCATACTTGGCATGGGCGATATGCTGTCGCTGATCGAGAAGGCTCAGGCCGGCATCGACGCCGACCAGGCGGCCGAGATGGAGCGCAAAATGCGCACCGCTGAATTCACGTTCGAGGATTTCCTCGAGCAGATGGCGCAGGTTCGCAAGCTTGGCCCGCTCGACCAAATTTTCGACATGCTTCCCGGCATGGGCGGCAAGATGAAAGGCCTCAAGGACGTCAAGGTTGACGAGAAGCAGATCAACCGGGTTGAGGCGATCGTCAGGTCGATGACCACCGAGGAGAAGCGCAAGCCGGAGCTGCTCAACCATAACCGCCGCAAGCGCATTGCGGCAGGCAGCGGCACTTCGGTCGCCGAAGTGAATCGGCTCATCAAGCAGTTCGACGACATGCGGAAGATGATGAAGCAGTTCTCGTCGATGATGGGGCCCAAAGGCCCCAAGGGCGGCATGAAAGGGCTCAAGGGCATGCTCGGCAAAGGGGGCATGAAGTTCCCGTTCGGTTGATAAAGCATTCGGCAGCCACGGGGATCCGCATTTTACGAAAAGTTTTTGAAGGAGGTGAATCATCAACATGGCAGTTCGTATTCGTCTGAAACGTATGGGTGCTCACAAGGCTCCTTTCTATCGTGTAGTCGTATCCGATTCCCGTTCGCCGCGCGACGGCCGTTTCATCGAGGAAATCGGTACGTACAACCCGGTTGCTCAACCGGCACAAGTTAACATCGATGAAGAAAAAGCGTTGAAATGGCTGCAAACCGGAGCGCAAGCTTCCGATACCGTTCGCAACCTGCTCAGCAAAGCCGGCGTTCTCACCAAGTTCCATGAGCTGAAGCAACAGAAATAATTGCTAAGCTGCGGAGGGCCTTGAAATGAAAGAATTAATTCTTGTCATCGCTAGGGCTTTAGTGGATCATCCGGAAGAAGTCCGCGTCGACATGCGGGAGGAGCCGCGCGGCACGGTCTACTCGCTATCTGTTCACCCCGAGGACATCGGCAAAGTGATCGGGAAGCAGGGCCGCATCGCCAAAGCGCTCCGAACCGTCGTTTCGTCTGCGGCGCCGAAGGACAGACGCCGCATCATCGTGGATATTGTTTCTTGAACGTTCAGACGGGCAAGGGTTGGGATGAATGTCCTAACCCTTTTTCGTATATATTGAAGGTGGATAAGGAGGGCTGGCCGTGTCGGACAAATGGTTTACGGTGGGCAAGCTTGTCAATACGCACGGCATTCGCGGCGAGGTAAAAATGTTGTCGTTCACTGATTTTCCCGACGTCCGGTTTGCGCCCGGCAGCAAATTGACGCTGCATGACCCGCAGTCTCCGGCAACCGCTACGGTGGAAGTCGTCAGCGCGCGCGAGCAAAAAGGGACGTACGTGGTCAGGCTGAAAGGCTGTGACAACATTAATGAGGTTGAACGCTACAAAGGCTGGGATATCAAGGTGACGGAAACCGAGCTCGCCCCGCTTGAGGAAGGCGAATATTATTATCACGAGATCGTCGGCTGCCGCGTCGTCACGGAGGAGGGCGAGGAGCTGGGCGTGATCTCGGAAGTGCTGAGCCCGGGCGCCAATCACGTATGGGTCGTCGATCGCCCTCACGGAAAGCAGGTACTGCTGCCCGTCATTGACGACGTCGTGCTGGACGTGAATGTAAAGGACAAGCTGGTAACCGTCCGGTTGATGGAAGGGTTGATCTGATCGATGCATATCGATGTGCTCACGCTGTTCCCGGAAATGTTTGACGGCGTGTTCGGCGCAAGCATGCTAGGCAAAGCCCGGGACAAGGGCATCGCCCGTTTGCGCGCCGTAAATTTCCGCGATTATGCGAATAACAAGCATAATACGGTGGACGATTATCCGTACGGCGGCGGCGGCGGAATGGTG
>NZ_KK082173.1:12655-19637 GCF_000598065.1 Paenibacillus darwinianus
ATGGTGCTGAAGCCCGAGCCGATGTTCGCCGCCGTGGAGGATTTGACACCGCCCGCGGGGCCGCGGCCGCGAATCGTGCTGATGTGTCCGCAGGGTGAGCCGTTTACGCAGAAAAAGGCAGAGGAGCTCGCGCGCGAAAAGCATCTTATATTCGTTTGCGGCCATTACGAGGGCTACGACGAGCGCATTCGCGAGCATCTCGTCACAGACGAGCTGTCGATCGGTGATTATGTGCTGACTGGCGGAGAGCTTCCCGCCATGGTCGTGGTCGACGCAGTGGTCAGGCTGCTGCCGGGCGTGCTCGGCAACGAGCTGTCCGCAGTGACCGATTCGTTCAGCACGGGACTGCTCGAGTATCCGCATTACACGCGGCCGGCTTCTTTTCGAGGCTGGGAAGTGCCCGAGGTGTTAACCTCCGGCCACCACGGACGGGTCGAGGCGTGGCGCCGCGAGCAGTCGCTGCTCCGCACCTTGCAGCGGCGGCCGGATTTGCTTGAGAAGGCGGATCTGACGGCTAAGGAACGGGCATGGATCGAACGTCAGCGCATGGACGAGGACGATCATAAACCGGAAATGTGAAAAGAGCTTTGTCCGAACGCGGACAAAGCTCTTTATGCCGGAGCGGGCTTAAAAACCGGTATAGAAATTTTGGGTATAATAAAGCCCGTAGGACCCGCCGGCATAGACGCCGACTCCAAGACGCTCCAACTGGCCGTTCATCAGGTTCGCGCGATGGCCGGCGGAGTTCATCCACCCGGCGTGCACGCGGAACGCATCGGGGTAGCCGGCCGCAATATTTTCCGCCGCGGAGCGGTAGACGATCCCGTGCCGCTCCATACGATCGAAGGGACTCTCGCCTTTCTTGTTAACATGGGCGAAATAATTGTTGGCGGCCATATCCTGACTGTGCTCGCGTCCCGTTTCGGCCGCCGCTTCATCCCATGTAAACGTCGTGCGGCCTAGCCGCACGCGTTCGGCATTCGTCAGATCGAATATTTGCCGCTCAAGCGCTTGGCTTGCCTCCGGTCCGCTCGCTGCCGCCTTATAATCGAAGCCGCCTGTCGTGACCATTAGGCCGGAAAGCTTGGCGCCGTCGAGCTTGTCGACAAACAGGCGGTACGTGGCGTCGCCCTCGCTGAACTCCATATAATCGTCGCGGCGGTCGACGACCCCCTCACCCGAGGCGGGCTTCAGCAGGGACAGCGCCTTATCGGCCGCGAGACCGAGCTGGACGCCCGACGCCGCTTTCCAAGCCTTTGCGTTGGAATACAGGCCGACAACTTTGCCGTTGCGTACGGCAATCATGGCGAACTTCGCATAATTCGAGTTATAGACGTACCATTGCGCCCCGTTTGCCGATGGATCTTTGCGATCGGGCGATCCGAGCGCTTGCGTTACGGCGCTTTCGTCGGCGCCGAGCGAAATCCCGTTCAGCGTCAGACCCGCAGGCTGCGGAGCCGGGATGGCGGGCACCGGCGCGACATTCAAGGCGGGCTTGTTCTTTTTAAAGTTATAAATGAACGTCAACGCCTCGGCCCGCGACATGTTATCGCCGGATTTAAAGCCGTCTACCGTGGGGGACGTTTTGCCGACCGTCAGGCCTGCGCCGAGCATCCAGCGAACGGCTCCGGTTACGCTTAAGCTTTGTCCGTTGGCCGCTGCCAGCAGCGCCGCCGCGTCGCCGCGGTTGAATGCGGTTTTGCCGATCGGCCAATTCAATTCGGCCGCTTTATCGTAAGCGGGCTTGTACCAAGGCTCGTTCGCGGCTTGCTGCCGCAGCGCAAGCTCGGGGTAGGCGCGCATGAGCATTACGAGGAAATCCTGCTCGCCTACCGTGCGGTTCGGCTTGAACGATCCGTCGGCATAGCCGGTCGCGATTCGTTGGCCGATCGCCCATTCCATCACGGAGGACGCCCAATGGCTGCGCGTATCCGAGAAAGATGCCGCTGCGGCTTCCGCCGCAGACGGGGAATGAACGGCGGCTGTACCGAATAGAAGGAAAGCGAGCATACCGAGCAAGGTCCGACGGAAATGATGGTGTTTAAGCATGTTGAAAAAACTCCTTTCGTTTCCTGGATATTTTCATGATAACTGACAATTTTCACGCCGTCCCGGTTCAATAGTCCCAGTCTATGGTGAAAGTTTTCTCATAGGAAGGGGAACTATTGATGCAGGAAGTAAACAGAAATAAATAGAAGTTGTCTTTTGCAGTCGGATATGATAAAATTTCAGATGTTGTCTGTATAGTCGGGCGGTCCGCTATGGGCCATGACCCGGTTTCCGAGGGAAGCCGGTGAGTCTTATATGAACGCCTGTTGTGGAAGGAGTGAACAATATGAATCTGTTACAAACGATTGCGAGAGAACAACTTCGTCAAGACATCCCGAGCTTTCGTCCCGGCGACACGCTGAAGGTACACGTTAAAGTCATCGAGGGTTCGCGCGAGCGTATCCAGCTGTTCGAGGGCGTCGTGATCAAGCGTCGCGGCGGCGGAATCAGCGAGACGTTTACGGTACGCAAGATTTCCTACGGAGTCGGCGTAGAAAGAACGTTCCCGGTGAATTCTCCGAAGCTCGAGAAAATCGAAGTGGCTCGCCGCGGTAAAGTTCGCCGCGCGAAACTGTACTACCTGCGCAACCTGCGCGGTAAGGCAGCGAGAATTAAAGAGATCCGTTAAGAGAAACGACCAAGGGGGCTTGCGCAAACAAGTCCCTTTTCGTTTTTCGTATAATGCGTTGTGGTGTGATGGAATCCGATTGAATGACAGA
Organism: Paenibacillus darwinianus; assembly: GCF_000598065.1. Classification (GTDB taxonomy): domain Bacteria; phylum Bacillota; class Bacilli; order Paenibacillales; family Paenibacillaceae; genus Paenibacillus_I; species Paenibacillus_I darwinianus. Next base: position 15,424 of record NZ_KK082173.1, read on the forward strand.
TAATATGGAAATAGAGACGGCGGGAGGAAGGCATGGGAAATGGACCAATCGCAATCGAATCAGTCCGACCGGGAGCCGGCGAATCAGGAAGCCCGATCAAGCGCTGAACGCGTACAGGCCGGAGAAATGTCGGCAAGCGAAGCTCGGCGAGGAGACGGAAACGGCGGCGGAAACAAATTCTATAAGGAAATCGTCGAGTGGATTAAAGCGCTCGCGATTGCGGGGATTCTCGTGTTTGTGATCCGTTGGTTTCTTTTTGCGCCATTTATCGTGGACGGCCCGTCCATGCAGCCTAATTTTGAGACCGGCGAGCGTCTGATCGTGAACAAGATTTTGTATGACATCCGCGCGCCGAAGCGCGGGGAAGTCGTCGTGTTTTACGTGGCGGAGGAGAAACGGGACTTCATTAAACGGGTGATCGGCGTGCCCGGCGACAAAATCAGGCTCGAGGGCGACGATCTCTACATAAACGGCGTGCGTATGGAGGAACCTTACATTAAGGAAGCAATCGCGAATGCCCGCAAACAAGGTCAGCTGTACAACCAGAGGGGAGAGAACTTCCCGAACGGTTTCGTTACGGAGGATACCGTGCCGGAAGGCATGATTCTCGCATTCGGCGACAACCGCAGCAACAGCAAGGACAGCCGGATTATCGGGTTCATGCCGTATGACCGGATCATCGGGCGGGCGGACGTCATTTTCTGGCCGATGGACAAAATCAGCCTGGTGAAGCATCCGGCGACGGTGCCTGCGGACGAGAAATGATGAAGGCTTTCGTCGGGTGAACGTAGAAAATTGAGGTGCAGGCATGACGATACAATGGTTTCCGGGTCATATGACCCGAGCCCGAAGACAAATCGAAGAAAAATTAAAGCTTATCGACATCGCCATCGAGCTGCTCGACGCCCGCGTTCCGCAGGCCAGCCGCAACCCGATGGTCGATGACATTTTACGGGGAAAACCGAGGCTTATCGTGCTGAACAAGTCAGATCTGGCCGATCCGAAGGCGACCGAGCGGTGGATGGCTTATTTTGCGGATCAGGGACATTCATGTGTGGCGGTGGACTCGTCGACCGGTACGCGCGTGGGCGAAATTCCGGAAAAGGCCAAGGCGCTCGTGTCGGAGAAATGGGAGCGGATGATCGCCAAAGGGATAAATCCCCGTGCGGTGCGCGCGCTGATCGTAGGCATTCCCAACGTGGGCAAATCGACGCTGATCAACCGGCTTGCGGGCCGCAATATCGCCGCGACCGGCGACCGTCCGGGCGTGACGAAAGGGCAGCAATGGATCAAGGTGGGCACCGAGATGGAGCTGCTGGATACGCCGGGTATTTTATGGCCGAAATTCGAGGATCAGCTCGTCGGTTATAAGCTTGCCATGACCGGAGCGATCAAGGAACAGATATTGAACATCGAGGATATCGCGTTTTTTGCGGTGAAGGCGTTGGTTGGCCGATACTGGGAAGTGATGAAGGAGCGCTTCGGGCTCGAAGGGGCGCCACCTGCCGACATTGACGACGCCGACGAAATCGTACGCGTTATGGAGGAGATCGGCCGCAAGCGCGGCTGTCTCGTCAGCGGCGCGAGGGTTGATCTGGAGAAGACGTCGGGCATCATTCTGCGCGAGCTCCGCGCCGGCAAGCTGGGGCGTATCACGCTGGAGGAGCCGGAGCCGGTGAGCCGGAACAGCGGCCGGGCGGACGACTGACGGGTTGGAGGTTCGGCCGGAGAAGCGTGTTAGGGACTGCTTGTGCGGGGAGGTGACAGCATGGGGAAAACGAACGCGGAAAATACGGACGGGCGCGGCGGCAAGACAGAGCCGGCTGCGGGGCCGGCGACGGGGCCAGTGGCGAGGCATGGCGGCAAAACGAAGGCGGCCGGGAAAACAGCGGGTCGTCGCGGCAAGGCGCCGATTGCCTCCGGGGCTGAGCTCGGCGACCTGCTGGCTTTCGAACGCTCCTTGTGGTCGCAAGGCTACGGTGCGATCGCAGGCGTGGATGAGGTCGGGCGCGGCTGCCTTTTCGGCGATGTGGTCGCGGCTGCGGTCATACTTCCGCCGGGCCTGGTGCTGGAAGGCGTGGACGATTCGAAGAAGCTGACCGAGAAGAAGCGCGAGCGGTGCTATGAGATGATTATCGCCAAGGCGGTCGCTTGGTCCGTGGCGCGCGTCGACTCGGCGGAGATCGACCGCATCAACATCAAACAGGCTTCGCGGCTGGCGATGCGCATAGCGGCGGCGGGCTTGGGGTTGCAGCCCGATTATTTGCTCGTCGATGCCGAGAAGATCGAGCTGAATATTCCGCAACTCGCCGTCATTCACGGCGATGCGAGAAGCCAGTCGATCGCTGCGGCTTCCATCGTTGCCAAGGTTACCCGCGATCGGTTGTGCGCGGAAGAGTGGGACCGGCTGTATCCGGAGTACGGAATCGCCATACATAAAGGCTACGCAACAAAGCTGCACAGGGACAAGCTGCTTGCGTTCGGACCGAGTCCGATGCACCGCCGCTCGTTTCTCGGCAAGATTGCGGCCGAGGCGGAGGTCGGGCAGCAGCTGCTGTTTTGAGTGGATTGGAATGGAAAGCCGCCGACGGGCGGCTTTGTTTTTTTGTTCGCTGGCATGTTGAGCACTCGATTGTTCTAATTGGATACTAAACCAAGCATTCGAGAAAACAATGGGAAGCGGTGTAGTGTTCGATCCAATTGATGCATTGTTGGATTCTGCCACTATGGAAGATGCAAGTGTATTACAACGTGGAGGTCGATTAGCAGGAGAGGTCATTTCCAACATTCCACTTGGTCAAAACCTAGCAGCCATGTATCCTGAATATGGCACAAACCTATATGGCGTAGAATTGCCTACACGTAAAAAGTTTTTTGGTGACAAAGACCCTACTCGGTTTGGAGAAGGATTGTTGCTAACAAAAGGCATTCAAGACCCATTGTTCAAGATGATTCTTCCGTTTGGTGGAAATCAGTTAAAGAAATCAATTGGCGGCGCGGATTCCATTATACGTGGTGGATCGTTCAAAGACACAGTTTTGACTACTGGTTTTAAAATGGAAAACCCCGAATTGAAATTTGGAATAGAGAAAAGGCCAAGCGAAGTAACACGGGCTTTATTATTTGGTTCTCCAGCCACAAAAGCAGGTCAGGAATATTATAATAATGAACGCCGTCCGTTAAGTGAGAAGCAGACGCAAGTTTATTTGAATAGTCCAGATCGAAATGCGGCTTACTCTCAATTGATGAAGAACCGCAAAACAAAAAAGAACAAAGATAAAATCGCTGAGATTCGTAATGACAAAAAAATGTCGATGACCGAAAAAGAAAATAGGATTAACAACATTTTACGAAAAATGCAACAACCACAGCGATAACTGTTCCGATTAGTGCAAATACAAAGTAATTGGTGTATAAGTAAGAGACACCTAAAAGTGTACCTATACCTCCTGCACCATAAAGCACGCCTCTCCAATATGAAGATGTATGCAAAGGAATATCCAAAAAAATGAGTTTCAAACCGAAAAAGCCGAGTAAGATGTAAACGCCATACGTTAAGACTATTAGCATAAGTAATCACCTCTTTGTAATAAATTTCCTATATCATACCATTGACATGAGTTATGCACTTGAAGTAAAAGACTGTAAGTTTTCAAACCCAAAAGTATTTCGGGAATTTGTCGAAAACACTTGACATTTCAAAGCGCCCCCAATAATTGCAAGGAATACCTTTAAACCAGGTATACCTTAAAAATTCAGGGTGAACTTGAAATGAATACACTTGAGAAGCCGAGATTTCGTAATTTGGATCAAGGAGAATGCGCTGGTGCACCGATTTTGCGTAAATTATGGGATCGTTTTGACTTCAGTTTTCTCTTGACGCAGTCCGGTATCTTTAAGGTTCGTGGAACGCCCACTTGGATTGTCGCCTTCTTATACATGGTCGGTCTCATTGCTCAGTGTACATCCGTTCTTCAAATGTCAAAGCTTGCGAGTAGGGACGCTTTACTTCAACCTTTACTCCAGCAATGGAATCTTGCTCAACATACGTTAAGTAGATTTCTAACGAGTAAGTTCAATTGGGCCTTGTTTGGTCATAAGCGCGTTGCTCGATTGCAACAAGATTCCGAGACTGCACTACAAGAAGGCGATGTCGTTGACTTGGATGATAGCGTCATTGATCACCCTTTCGGCAAAATGCTCTCTTTCCTTTG
>NZ_KK082174.1:0-14618 GCF_000598065.1 Paenibacillus darwinianus
TTAGAAGGCTGTTTGTCTTGAATGTTATTTCAGGATCTATCTACTAGTGATCGAAGACGACGTTATTATGGGCGATATGCTGGGTATGTATTTGGCCGAGGAAGGGTACGAGGTCAAGCAAGCGGTGAACGGGCAAGACGGCCTGCGGCTTGCGGGTCATTTTCAGCCCGACGTTATTCTGCTTGACCTGATGCTGCCTGACCGGGACGGCATGGATTTATGCGTGGAAATCCGTAAAGACTCCGATGTGCCGATTATGATCGTATCCATGAAGACGGAGGTGTCGGAGCGGGTTCAAGCCTTGAAGGCGGGGGCCGACGATTATTTGTGCAAGCCTTTTAGTCTTCATGAGTTGACGGCCAGGGTGTTTGCCCTTATCCGCCGGGCGCAAGGGAGAACGCTGCAGAAAGGCACCGGAGGGGAAACGGCGGAGAAGAGCGGCGCGGAAGGGAATCAGATCAAGCCGGTTCAGCTTGATATCGATAGACGGCTGCTTATCGTTCGCGGCCAGCAGGTGGAGACGACATTCTCCGAATTTGAAATCATGCGGTTATTCCTTGAGCATCCCGGAAAGGTATACAGCAGAGAGGATTTGATCAACGCGATCCGAGGCTTCGATTCGTTTGTTACGGATCGGGCGATCGACGTACATATCGTTAATCTGCGTAAGAAGGTGGAACAGAATCCGCGTTCGCCGCGCTGTATTAAAACCGTCTGGGGGGTTGGTTATAAATATATCAACGACTTCGATTAGCCGGGGCGACGCCGGACGTACGCGGTCCTGTCCGAAATGAAGGGTATCGATACCGCGCCTGCATTGGCGGCGGTCCGGTACCCTTTCTTCGCTAGGAAACGTCAAGATACAGCTTGGTTCCATCCGTATATTGGAAGATGGCTACGTCGCGAATCATCTGAACGGATTTGATTCGTTTCCACTTTTTGCGGAAATCGAAGTCCAGGGCCATTTTCTCAAGTTTATGGTTCAGAAGCTCGAATGAATGGTTATGTTCGGCCGTGATATACACCGGAACAGACCTTTTGCTGAACGTAATCACTTTCATCATCGTACGTGTGCCTCCTATCCTTTGAATCTAGTATAGAATGAATAAATTAGAATGATTTAAGAAACAAATCAGCCTATTGTTTATTTCTTTAACGCCTTCCTAACAATCTCCGGGGGAGAGCCTTCTGTACGTAATTACCCGATTGGGAGCAAAACTTTACCGTTGTGCGCATAAAATGCTCCGCGAAAACGCAGAAGCGGACTGCCGCGCGGAATCATATTCCGCCGGCAGCCCGCTGCTTGTTTGTTCGCTGTTCGCAAAGCTCAATCGGCTCAGCTCGAATAGCTGCTGTATTTGTTCTTGTAATAGCCGTTGCCGTAATGCCCGTGCCGGCCGCCGTGCGGCGGGCGATGCCCGTAGTGCTTATGGGCGCTGCTGCTGTAGCGGTTGTGATAGGGACGTCTGTGCTTGCTTCCCATCAAGGAATAAAGAACCCGCTGGATCAAATGTTTTAGCAAAGATTCCACCTCCGACATGATTCGGGATGTATGCGCACGCCGAATCTATTTTAAATCTTGATTATACATACGGGAAAAGGTCCGGCAGGTTTCCGGTTCGGACGAATTTCCGGAGAGGGAGGCTATGGCCCCATGTTCGGCACTGTCATGCAACGATTGCGGGACGCCCGGCGCGCCTGGCGGGATTACCCGCTTCGGACCGGGACGGTGGCAGCCGGCCGCTATCGTATTGAAGCTTTTCTGGGTATGGGCAGCTACGGTCAAGCTTATCGCGCGGTGGAAACGGCGACGGGAGCACCGGTGCTCTTAAAGACGAGCAAGCCGAGCAAAGGAGCGGTCGGGATCGAGCTTTTGCGGCGCGAAAGCGATATTCTGAGGCGGCTGTCGCATCCGGGTATTCCGGCCTGGCTGGACTATGTCCGTTTCGGTCGAAGAGAAGGGGTTGTGACGGAGCTAATGGAAGGGCGCAGCCTCGAGGACCGGATCATGGAGGGCGGCCGGACATTTGCTGAAGCGGAAGCGCTTCGCATTCTGAGACGGCTGGCCGAGCCGATCGCATATTTGCACGCGCAAGGCTTCGTCCACCGGGACGTGCGGATACCGAATGTGCTGGAGCGAGACGGCGGCGTTGCGCTGATCGATTTCGGCTTGGCCTGCGCGATCGGCGAACGGCTGCCGGCGTCTCTGAGCGAAGCGCTTGGCGGAACATCGGGGATGGTAAAGCGGAGAATGCGGTTTCCGGAGCCCTCAAGCGATTTGTACGGCATGGGTCATTTGCTGCTTTTTCTCCTGTATTCGGGTTTTGAACCAACCGGCGACGGCGAGCGGAGCTGGCAAGAGGAGCTGGAGCTCCGGCCGGACACGAGCGATCTGATTCTGAGGCTGCTGGCAGCGGGACGGGACGGCTTCGCCGATGCCGGCGAGCTGGCGCTCAACCTTGATCGAATCCTTGCGGACATGTGGGAAGACGCGGGGGACTGATCTGATCGGCGCTGTAAAAGCTTGGACAGCTGCTGCGGCGCGCTGGCGAACCGTTAAGGGGATAAAGTAAAATGGAGTCAGGGGGTGTGACGGAGTTGGGTCTTGTTAGCATCTTTTTGACCAATACCGCCATATTGATCACATGCGCCTACCTGTTCAATATGGGCTATAAATATTTGTTTGCGCATACATCGGAGAAGGTCCGGCAAGCGATAACCGTGATCATTTTTATTGTGGCGGGCTTTCTGACGATCCTGTTCGGTTTTCGGATCAACGAAACGGCGATCACCGATTTGCGAATGGTACCGATCATACTGGCCGCGCTGGTATTTCGCAATCCGCGGGTGCTCATCGTCATCAGCCTGGGGATTGCGCTGTTGAGGCTGACGCTGCATGGCGTCAACCCGGCTTCCACGGCGGGCGTCATCAACCTCTTGGTTCTAGGCGTGACGGCGGCAGGGTTGGTCATGCTGTTCGAGAGACGGAATTGGCCGTTCGCCCGCAAAGCGGTCATCTCCATTGTTGTCCTGAACACGCTCAACATGGTCAATCTCGCTATTTTCGGCATATTGCCGCCGCTGGCGTTTCTAACGGAGGTCGCAGTCGTTACGTACCCGCTGGGAATTGCGTTGAGCGCCGTCTTTATTTTTATCGTCCGTGATTTTTACAAGGAGCAGCAGCGGATCGACGATCTACGCAATATGAACCTGATTCTGCGCAGGCAAACCCGGGAGCTGCGCGAGGCGAAGCGGGAGCTTGAGGAGAAGGCCCGTCAAATCATGCTTTCCTCGCAATACAAGTCGGAGTTTATGGCGAACATGTCGCATGAGCTGAAAACGCCGCTGAACAGCATCATTCTGCTGTCACAGCTGATGCGGGATGACGACGAGCGATACGGCTCCGACGACATACGTTATGCCGACCTGATTCATACGGCGGGCAACGATCTGCTGCAGCTGATCAACGACATTCTCGATCTGTCCAAGGTCGAAGCCGGCAAAATGGACATCGTGTGGGACACGGTTTCCGTCGCCGACGCGGTCCAATTGATCGGTCAGCAATTCGAGCCTGTCGCAGCCCGGAAATGCCTGTTCTTCGAATATGAGGTGGCTGAAGGCGTGCCGGCGACGATTGTTTCGGATGGGCTCCGGATGAATCAGATTTTGCGCAATTTGCTGGCCAACGCCTTTAAATTTACGGATCGCGGGGAAGTGCGGCTAACCGTGACATCTGAGCGCATACATGCCCATCCGCTGGCTGCGCCGCTGCGCCGGAGCCCTTTCCTGGTGGAAAAAAGTCCGCTGCGCCGGCTGATGGAGGAAACGAGAAAAACGATCTCCGGCGGCAGCCGGGAGGCGGCGGGCTGGAAAACCGGAAGGCGGAAAACGAGGGAGGCGGAAGGTCCTGCGGACACCTGGGTCGTGTTCACCGTGCGGGATACCGGCATCGGGATCGATAAAGACAAGCAGCGGTTGATCTTTGAGGCTTTTCAGCAGGGGGACGGATCGATTAACCGCAAATATGGAGGGACGGGACTCGGCCTGTCGATCAGCTTGCAGCTGACGCGCCTGCTCGGCGGCGAATTGTCGCTCGTCAGCGAGAAGGATCAGGGCAGCTCCTTTACTTTGAGGCTGCCGGTTAAGCCGCCTTTATCCGCGTATCGGTCGGAGCATGAAGAGCCCGAGCCTGCCGGCCTAAAATAAAGGGACTGCGTTCGCCTTCACGGCGCGCAGTCCCTTTCGCTTGCACTATGGCTTGATGACGATTTCGTGCATCCGTTCGCCCAGCTCGCGCATTTCCGATTGCAGGCCGAGCGCTTCGGCCGTGAACCGCAGCGGCGTGAGCGTCGTTCCGCTGGCCAACACCGGGGCGTAAGGCGCTTGCCGCGCAGTGCCGTTAAGGAGCGCGCCGGTACCGCCGGCCGTCATCTCCAGCGAATTGTCGCCTCGCTTGAAGCGCAGCGTCTTCGTCGCCTGATCCCATTCCAGCACCGCCCCGAGATAAGCGGCGAGCTCCTTGGCGGGAACCAGCAGCTCACCGTCGCCGGGCATCTCTTTACGGGTGAAAGGGGCCGTCTTCGATTCCGCGTCGCCGGCGCCCGGCAGGGATACGCGGAATCGATGAAGCTGATCATCCGGACCGACGACCGTTTCGTCCACCTGCCGGCGCAGCTGGCTTACCGCATCGTTTACATTGTCCGGCGTAACGCGGTATTTCGCGTCGTCCCGACCGATCGCTTGCGCGATCCAGGTGTTGACCTCCTGCTTATGGTGCGACATGTCTTTGTACAGATCGAGGTTATACGTCCATTCCGCTTCGGCTTGAAAGTCGTATACGCGAACGTTCGGATACGCATTGAATTTCTCGAACATCCATGGCTTCATTGCCATCTGATTCTCGTAGCGCTCGGGATTCGTCTGCTGCCAAACGACCTGGCGCAGGATGGAGTACGGCGGGTAGTAAAACTTAAACTCCACCCCCGGGTTATTTTCAAGCAGCGGAACGATATAGCGTTCAAAGCTCGCCTTGACGGATTCCAGAGAGTCCTCCTTGCTGCCGAAGCCGACCTCCTGCACCTGGGCTTTCCGGTAATGTTTCAGGACAAGCTCTTTGCCGAAGGTTGAAGACCAGTCCCAGTTGTACAAGTATTCTAGGCTTTGCTTATGGCCTGTCTTGATCTGCTTGTACAGTCCCTTGATCGCCTGCTCGTAAGTCGACTCGTTGAACCAGTACTTATAGTCGTTCCAGAAGTTGTTGTCGTACAAATAATAAGGGAACGGCCCTTGGTTGTCCTGCGTTGATTTCAGCGCAAAGTAATCGAGGCCCCACAGCACCTGCTTTACCTTGCCGGTGGACAGGGCCAGACGCGCAATTTCGTATTGCTCGAAGGCCAGCGAGCCGCGCATCGACAGCTTGAGGGTTTTGCCGCCTAGCGCCTTGTCAACCTCGCTCGGGACGAAGTTCTCCGTCATCGACGTGCCGATGATGATCGTGTCGTAATCGTAATTTCGGGCAAGCCCGGGGTTCTGGTAACGCTGCTCCGTAGTATAGATCGGGCTGTACAACGTTGGCTTGCGGTAATGCTGCAGCGGATCGACGATGAAAGCCGTCAGCATGACGATGGAAGAGAACAAGAGCGCGCTCGCCAAGAATACGAGCAGCGTGCGCTTATAGCGCACGCTGCGCCGCACCGGGCGGGCGTCCGCCCGCAAGGGGCGTTTCGGATCGGAAACAAACACGGGTTTTCGCCGCCCTTCTAGAAGTTAAAGTAAAGAAATTCGGTGATCCGGTTGAAAAACAGCAGCGACAGGACGAACATGGCCGCCATCGTGACGGCTACGCGCCAGTTCGGACGGAATTCGCGCTCCCGCTCGGAGGAATTCCGCATGAACAAGACGACCGGCACGGCTACGGCGATCAGCACGATCGGGAAGAGCAGCGTCTTCGCTTCACCGAGCGCGACCCCGTTCAGCCCCGCCATCCCTTTCAGGATGCGGATCGCCTCGGACCAGCTTTCGGCGCGGAAAAATACCCATGAGAAGTTGATGAACATAAAGGTGACGAACCAGGCGAGCCACGTCGGCATCGGCCGTTTCTGCCGGGTCCAGAGACGGTGCGCGATCTGGGCCGCGCCGTGCAGGAATCCCCAGATGATGAAGGTCCAGCCCGCGCCGTGCCAGAAGCCGCCGATCAGGAAAGTGAGCATCGAATTGCGGAGCATGATGAACTCGCCTCGGCGGTTGCCGCCCAGTGGAATGTAAATGTAATCCCGAAGGAAGCGGCTTAGCGTCATATGCCAGCGACGCCAGAAGTCCTGAATGCTGACCGCTTTGTAAGGCGAATTGAAGTTCTGCGGCAGACGGATGTTGAACAGCAGGGCGATGCCGATCGCCATATCGGTGTACCCGCTGAAGTCGAAGTATAGCTGGAACGTATACGACAATGAAGCGACCCATGATTCAATGAAATATTGGGCTGTGGCGAAGCCGCTGTTGGCATATTCCGCGAACGTGTCGGCAATGACCATCTTCTTGAATAAGCCGATGCAAAAAACGTAGGCGCCGACTGCGACGTTCGTCCAATTCCAGCGTGTGTTGCGCAGCCGGTCGAATTGCGGCATCATTTCGCTGTGGTGCAGAATCGGTCCGGCGATCAGGTGCGGGAAAAAGGTGACGAACAGCACGTAATTTACAATGCTCTGTTCTTTCACTTTCTTCCTATAGGCATCTACCAGAAACGCGATCTGCGTGAACGTGAAGAAGCTGATGCCGAGCGGCAGGACGAGCTTCAGAAGCGGCACCGCGCTGCCCGTCAGCGCATTGACGTTCTCCAGGAAAAAGTCGGCGTATTTGTAATAGCCGAGCAGCAGCACATTGCCGGCGATGCCGGCGGTCAGGATCGCCTTGCGGTGCCGCTCCAGCTTGGCCCCCGGTTCGGAGGACGACATGAGAAGGCGCCCGACCGTGTAGTTGAAGGCGATGGAGGCGAGAATCAGCGGAACATATCTGTAGTCCCACCAGCCGTAGAAAACCAGTGAAGCCACGGCGAGCCACACCTTGGCGGCAAACACCAGACGGAATCTGTTCAACAGAAAATAGCCTGTTACCGTAACCGGCAGGAAGGCGAATATAAATACATAAGAGTTAAAGAGCATGCGTTTACGGTCACGTCCTCTATCAATTTGCTGTATTCAAGTATAGCGCATTCGCGCGCATCCGACAATTTTATCCGCGATCCGCCGTCGGGCCGAAGCGTCATGCTGTCGGTTGCCGTCTATTAGACGATCCAAATTATTTGATCACAAGAATCGCCTTGTCGGTGTGCTTGATGACATAGGGGCTGACGCTCCCGAGAAACATTTCCTTCAGCCCGCTGTTGCCGCGGCTGCCGATCACGATGAGGTCCGCGCCGCGTTTAGCGGCGGTTTCGACGATTTGCTGTCCGGCGTTGCCCTGCAGCACCGTGACGCTTGCCCTGACGCTCGGCGTCGATTCGACGATGGAGCGGGGAGCGCACGGAGAGAGTGACATTATCATAGAACAGCAAAAAAAGGTTGTCGAAAAGGTTGTCGAAATGCTTGACTTTTGTTTTAAAAATGCGTATTCTAATAAAGGTCTTGCTGATGTAGCTCAGCTGGTAGAGCAACGCATTCGTAATGCGTAGGTCGGGGGTTCGAATCCCTTCATCAGCACCATAAAGCATTCAATCACGGCGCGGGTTCCGAGTTTTCGGACTCGCGCTTTTTTATGTTGGCCGAACTTTCCGTGTCGATGGAATTACGATGGACGTTGAACGATTGAATCGCACTCGTTAGTCGAGTACGAGGAGCCGGCAGCCGGCACGGCGCTGCGCCCCCGCCCCCGCGCCCCGCACCCGCGCCCCGCACCCGCGCCCCGCATCCGCAGAGGGAACAGGAAAGAGAGGGAGAAATTCCGGTTAATCCGTCTCGAATGTCCAGGAAAGGAATTTAATCGGAGATTTTCCCGTTGTCTGGCGACGCGACGCGGCCGGCTGCCCGCTGCCCTCCATTTCAATCGTTAACTCAACTTCTATAGCTCGAGATACGCATTTTCCCCGCTCAGTTAAAACATTAAATTCCTGTTGTATGCGAACGTTTGTTTGCATATAATAAGAACCGATGCTCCTGCATGGAGGCGCGGTCAAAGCGGCTTCCAACGAAAGGAATGACGGCATGAGCGATCTGACTGAGAAGCCGGCAGCCGTGTCTGGAACGGACCGGCCGCATAGAGGGGGCCTTCGTCGTGGCGAATGAACGGATCATTATGCTGGCGGACTGCCAATCTTTTTATGCCTCCGTGGAGAAGGCGGAACGGCCGGATCTGGCGGATAAGCCGCTCGCCGTGTGCGGCGATCCGGCGCGGCGGTCGGGCATCGTGCTCGCCGCCTGTCCCGTAGCGAAAGCCCGCGGCGTCACAACCGCGGAACGGATCGGCGAGGCGCTGAGCAAATGTCCGGAGCTGGTCGTCGTGAAGCCGCGCATGCAGACTTATATAGAGGTATCCTTGCACATTACGCAAATCTATGAAACGTTTACCGACCTCGTCGAGCCGTACAGCATCGACGAGCAGTTCATAGACGTAACCGGCACGGTCCACTTATTCGGCGGAGCGGTTGAAATTGCGCGGCAGATCCAGGATAAGGTGCTGGCGGAGACGGGCGTTTACACGCGCGTCGGCATCAGCAGCACGAAGGTGCTGGCGAAGCAGGCCTGCGACAATTTTGCGAAGAAGAACGAGTCCGGGATATACGTATTGCCGCAGGACGGGCTGGAGGGAACGCTGTGGCCGCTGCCGGTCCACAAGATGTTCATGATCGGCTCGCGCATGATGAGCCATATGCACCGGATGGGTATCCATACGATCGGCGATCTGGCGCGAACGCCGCTGTCCGATTTGAAACGGATGATGCGCGCCCGGTTCGGCAAAAACGCCGACATCCATGCGGAGCAGTGCTGGCGGATCGCCAACGGCATCGATTCCTCGCCGGTGTCTCCGAATACGCACATCGGGGAGAAGTCGGTCGGCCATATGATGACGCTGCCCCGCGACTACGCGGAGCGTGAGGAGATCCGGGTGATTCTTCTGGAGTTGTGCGAGCTGGTCGCCCGGCGCTGCCGCGCCCGCGGCAAAATGGGGCGGACGCTGTCCGTCAACTGCGGGGGCGCCGACTTCGACCGGCCGACCGGCTTCTCGCGGCAGATGACGCTGGAATATCCGACGCATATTACGAACGACCTTTACAAGCAGGCATGCGAGCTGTTCGACAAGCATTGGAACGGTCTCCCGGTGCGCCGGATCGGCGTTTCCGTTACCGGCTTCCAGAACGACGAGGAGTACCAGCTCATCTTTGACGATTATCGCGAGCGGCTGGGGACGCTGGAGAAAACGACCGACCGCCTCAAGGACAAATACGGCGACGGCATTATTATGCGCGCGTCGTCCGCTTCGGCAGCCGGCCAGGCGCGGGACAGGGCGGAAAAAATCGGCGGGCATTACAAATAAGGCAGGTGAGGCGGCATGGCAAAAGAGAACAAGTTGACCACGGGGTCGAACCTGCTGTGGGAAGGCAGCCGGATGATGCTTCCCGAGCACAAGGAGCGGCATGTCCGGCACAGGCAGGGTTTAACACGGCGGGAACGGGCTGAGCTGGACGAAAGCGAATGGGAACGGATCGGGCGGATGATGGCGGACTCGGTACAGCAGGGAATATCGCTGCGGATCGCGCTGTTTGACGCTTATGAAGACCGCGAAGTGATTGGCGTCGTCGATAGGGTCGACCGCAGGCGCGGACGTTTTCTGGTCGCGGGCCGTTGGTATAACGAAGCCGATATACAGGGCGTGGAGGAGGGTTGATGTGGCGGCATGGAAGCCCCGGCGGTGGCGGCGATTCCGGCGCGGCTTCGTCGTCGCGTGGCATGTTGTCGACGAGGGGAAGTTATGCAAACGAACAAAACCGGGTATCCAAGGCTGACGTGCAGTCGACCGAGCTGAACAAGATGCCGGCCGGAGAGGAACAGAAGACGCAAATCTCCGACCAGGCGTAGTTTGAACCGCCGCGCGGTCGCGCCTTTCCCGGCGCACGCAGCTGCGCTGCAGGACGCGGTGTTCAGACTGCGTGTCTGGACCGCAGGTCACACGAGATAATGCCCGCACAGCGCACGGAAGATACCGGCGTAATAAGACGGCGCCCGGGGCACGAAGTCCGACGCCGTCACCGCGCGCCGCACGGGGAGCATGCGCCCGTCGGCAGCAAGCTCCAGACCGGCAGCCTCCACCGAGGCCTCCTCCCGCGTGAACAGCGCGATCAACCGGCGCGCATCCGCCTCATAGACGCCGGCCACTTCTTCGGGCTGAAGCCGGAACCGTGTCAGCGGAGCGCCGCACAGCCATCCGAATACATGGCTGACTTCGCGGTCAATGAACGGTGTGCCGCCGGCCTCGCCGATCGACTCCCCGCGATATTCGCCGAGCGGGACGATCTCCTCGAAGGCGGCGGCCAGCCCGATCTCCTCCTCAATCTCGCGCACCGCATCCCGTACCGTCTCCCCGGCTGCCAAATGGCCGGCAACCGTTATGTCATAGCAGTCCGGGTAGGAATCTTTGCCGGCTTGGCGCTTCTGAAACCGGATGAACAGCCTGTCGTCCTCTCTGCGGACGATCCAGCAGTGAAAGGTGCGGTGCCAATAGCCTTTGGCATGCACCTCGCTGCGGGGCGCCGTACCGATCGGGCGAAGCTCCTCGTCGAATATATCGAACCGCTCCTCCGTCACCGGCGTCACGCTCCGCCACCGGCGGCCGCGGGCTCGAGATGCGAGGTGCATTGCGCGCAGCGCGTCGCCTTGAGCGGCACCTTGGACAAGCAATAAGGGCAGTCCTTCTCCGCAGGAGCGGGCGGCAGCTCCGGTTGCTGGCGGCGCAGCCGGTTGGCGCCTTTGACGATCAGGAACACGCAGAAGGCGACGACGATGAAATTGATCGCGACGTTGATGAACTGGCCGTAGGCGATGACCGGCGCGGCATACTTTTTCGCCTCGGCCAACGTGGCGTATCGGACACCGTCCAAGGAGAAGTACAGCTCCGTAAAATTGACGCCCTTCATCAGCAGCCCGATCGGCGGCATGATGATATCCTCGACGAGCGAGGACACGATTTTGCCGAAGGCGGCTCCGATAATGACCCCCACTGCCAGATCGAGCACGTTGCCGCGAACCGCGAACTCCCGGAATTCCTGCAAAATTTTCATGCTGTAAAGCCCTCCTAATCGCTTCGCAGAGCATGTTGAACCCATGCCCGATTTTCACCGCATTATACCCTAAACCTGCCCGCAGCGCACCCGCGGAGCAGCGTCGAACGGCTGCCCTGCCGCGTCTGGAGCTGCCGTTAGGTCCATTTGGCCGCCCACAGCTTCATTTGCTTGATGATGGGGTGCAGATCCTCGCCCTTTGGCGTCAGCGTGTATTCCACCGTGACGGGCACCGTCGGGAAAACATGCCGCTCGAGCACACCCTTCTGTTCCAGGTGACGCAGGGTGCTGGTCAATGCGCGAGGGCTTACTGCCGGAATCGAGCGCTGAAGCTCGCCGAAGCGTTTGGTGCCGCAGAACAGCTCGCGCAGAACGAGAAAGGCCCATTTGCCGCCGAGCACATCGACCGTCTTCTCTATGTTGCAGTCGATATCGACCGGGGTTTTCGGAATGTAATTGTTTTGAAGAGACATCAAGTCAACCTCCCGTAATTCTCGCTATACCGAAGTATACCAACTATAACCGGTATAATATAATGAATAAGTTTTCACTTCTTTCAATCATATACGAACTATTCTAGAATGAAAAGAGCGCCATGGGGAACGCTGTCATTCCATTATCCCCCAGACATCATCCGAAGGAGGAAAAGGAAACATGAAATATCGCAAATTGGGCGGTTCGGGCTTGAAGGTCAGCGAAATCAGTCTCGGGAGTTGGCTTACATACGGCGGTTACGTCGAACGGGAGAACGCGGTTAACGCCATCAAGAAGGCTTACGACCTCGGGATCAATTTTTTTGACACAGCCAACGTGTATGAGAAGGGCGCGGCGGAGGAATTGATGGGCGCGGCGCTGAAGGCGTATCCGCGTGAATCGTATGTGCTGGCGACCAAGGTGTTCTGGCCGATGGGCGAGGGACCGAACGACCGCGGGCTTTCCCGCAAGCATGTGATCGAGCAGGCGAACGCCAGCCTGAAGCGGCTGGGCCATGACTATGTGGATATCTATTATTGCCACCGCCACGATCCGGAAACGCCGCTTGAAGAGACCCTTCGGGCGTTCGACGATCTCGTTCGCCAAGGCAAGGCACTGTATGTCGGCGTCAGCGAGTGGAGCGCCGCGCAGATGGCGGAAGCGTTGGCTATCGCGGATCGTTATCTGCTTGACCGGATCGTCGTCAACCAGCCGGTTTACAACATGTTCAACCGTTACATCGAACCGGACATCATTCCGCTCGGCGAGCGCAAAGGAATCGGACAAGTCGTATTTTCGCCGCTTGCGCAAGGGCTGTTGACCGGTAAATACACGTCGGCGCAGGACATTCCCGCAAACAGCCGCGCCGCCAAGCTCAATTGGGTCAAGGACGGCATTACGGAGGAAAAAATCGCGAAGGTCCGGCAGCTGTCGGAGGTCGCTTCCGGCCTCGGCATCTCCGTCGGACAGCTGGCGCTGGCCTGGATTCTCCGCCAGCCGAACGTAACAAGCGCGCTGGTCGGCGCAAGTCGTCCGGAGCAGGTCGAGGAGAACGCGAAGGCATCCGGCGTCGAGCTGGGCGCGGACGTGCTGGGGCGCATCGAAGAAATCCTGAAATAAAGCGGACGCGGCGTCGTGCGATGCGGCTCATGCCGCATCCCGGCGTCGGAACAGGTTCTTCACGACGAACCAGACGTTCGCCGGACGTTCGGCCAGCCGGCGCATGAAATAGCCGAACCAATCCGCGCCGAACGGCACATAGACGCGCACCTTGCAGCCGGCTTCCGTCAGCCGCTGCTGAAGCTCCTCCCCGATGCCGAACAGCATCTGGAATTCGTAGCGGTCGCCGGGTATGGAGGTTTCCGCGATGAATGCCATGGCCGCATCGACGATGCGCGGGTCATGCGTCGCGACGGCGGTGTAGCAGCCGGATGACAGATGCATGCGGATCAGCTCGAGAAACTGCGCATCCACATCCGCCTTGCGCGGAAAAGCGACCTCGGCGGATTCCTTGTACGCGCCTTTCACCAGCCTGAGATTGGCGCCGAGCGTTTCGAGGTCCCGCACATCCTCAAGGGAACGGTACAGATAAGCTTGAATGGCGATGCCGACATGGGCGAATTCCCGTCGCAGCGTCTTATAGATCCGGATCGTGCGTTCGCAATGGGAGAAATCCTCCATATCGATCCGCACGAACAGACCATGACGCTCCGCCTCCCGCAGAATGTCCCGCATGTGGGCCAGACACAGCGCTTCCTCCACATCCAGGCCGAGCGACGTCAGCTTGAGCGACAGATTCGCCCGGACGTCCGAGGCGGCGATGGCGGACAGCGTCGACAGACACATGCCGGCCGTGTGCGCGGCCTCCTCGGCGCTGCCGACGAATTCGCCGAGGTAATCAAGCGTAGCGAGTTTGCCTTGGCGGTTTAATTCCCGCACCGTTTCAATGGCCTCGCGGATCGTAACGCCGGCGACGAATCGTCCGGCGCCGAGCCGCAGACCGTACCGCTTCGCAAGCCGGTTCGGCAGCTTGCCCCTGGCAAGCGCCAGCAGCATGCTCCGCATGAACGTTTCCAGCACACATATTCCTCCCCACCATCGGAACGGTATCTATTCCCGGTTGCCCGTTCGGTCAATCGAGTGAATCACATCCTCGAAGTCCCGCTCGAAAGGACAGGCCGCATGCGGCTGAGTCTGCCCGCGTTCTACTCGCGCAGCGCTTCGGTCAGTTTCGTCGACATGGCGCCTGTCTTGGCCGCCGCCCGCTTGCGGAGCCGGTCGTTCTCGCGCCGCAGCCTGTCGACTTCCTTTTCGAGCTCGGCGATTCTGGCCTGCAGTTGCTGCGTTTCATTCATTTCATAGCCTCCCGTTCCATCCCTTAATATTCGACGGCCGCCGCTAGTCTTCCTGCCGGTGGAGAACGCGCCATCCGTGGACGGACGGTTACGGAGAACAAATCCGGCATCGGGACGGCCATTGGACAAGGTGCTGGCAACGGCCGAACAGAAGAAGTCGGCGCCGCGCGGGGCACGGGGAAGGAGCGGATGGGGCATGCCCATCCGGATCCGCTTTTGGTCACTATCCCTTTCACTCAGCGGGGGGCGGGAGGCTTGGGTTTGGGCTTGCGTTTGCGCCTGCGCCGCAGCCCGCGCATGAGCGCCCCAAGGCCGGCTGCGATCAGAAGGAGGGCGATGCCGGCGGCGATGGGCGTCCGCCTATTCGGCGCCGCGACGGCAATCCGGAACGGCGTCTCCGCGGCCGCCGACACATGCCAGACGAGGGTGCGGCCGCCGCGGGAGGATGCGTCCGCGTTATGGTCCACAGGCGGAATCGGCAGCGACAGCCTGAAGTCAAGGTCGATTTGCCGCTCGGCCAAACG
>NZ_KK082174.1:14718-17167 GCF_000598065.1 Paenibacillus darwinianus
CAGCGCCCGGTAACGAGCCGCGACCGCGCCGTCACCGCCAAGCAGCTCGTTCACCTCGAATGCGCCCTGCAGCCGGTAGGTGGCATACAGCCAGCCGTCCTCTCTGGTCAGCGCGACTCGAAAGCCCGACACATCGAGTTGGAAGCCTTGGCCGTCCGTCCTGAAGCGCTGCAGCTCGCTACGCTCGTAATGTCTTGCCGCGCTCCATTGGACGAAATCGCCGTCCGTCCGCGTACTCGTCTCGTATCCTTGGGCTTTGAGCCGTTCCCCGAATCGCTCGAGCACGTCCGCCGCAGCTTCTCCGGCCTTTGTCGGAAGCCGGACCGACAGCGCGGCGTCGGCGCTTCCGTCCATCCGCACATCCAATCTTGCCTCGCCCTTGACGCAGCTCGCCAGCGCGGCGGCCATCAGGAGGATCGCCGCCAACAGAACCGGCCTCCATATGTTTCTTCCCATCTGAAAACTCCCGTTTTCGGTTTCAAGTAGCTGTTCCCGTTTTCCTCGAGCATAGCATGCCGGCCAAGGTCTGTAAAATCCTTCCTTCAATGGGCCGGCTCGGCTGAACCGATGTGCCGCAACGGGGGTAAATATGGTATGATGATACCGTTATCGCATGACCGCCGGACGGCGGCATGACCATTATCGCGAAAGTTAGAGGATCCTTCCATATGCCCTTGATGACGATTGAACATATAACGAAAACCTACGGTGAGAAGGTTCTGTTCCGGGATGTGTCGTTCGGAGTGGACGAAGGGGACAAAATCGGCATCATCGGCGTGAACGGCGCCGGCAAATCGACGTTTCTGAAGGTGGTAGCGGGTCTGGAGCCGCCTGAGGAAGGCGGCGTTACCCGGGGCGGCCGCGTAACGGTGCGCATGCTGGCGCAAAATCCGGCGTACGATCCGGACGAAACCGTGCTCGAGCATGTGCTTGCCGGCGATCTGCCCGAGCTGAAGGCCGCGCGGGATTACGCAGCCGCGCTGGAGGAGGCGGAGCGGCTGCCCGGCAGCGATGCGGTCCAGGAGCGGCTTGTGCAGGCCGGCCAAGCGATGGATACGCTGAATGCCTGGCAGATTGAAAGCGATGCTAAGACAGCGCTCGGCAAGCTTGGCCTAACGCGCTACGACGCCCGGATGGGCGAGCTGTCAGGCGGCCAGCGCAAGCGGGCGGCGATGGCGGCAGCGCTTGTTCAGCCCGCCGATGTGCTTATTCTCGACGAGCCGACCAACCATATCGACAACGAATCGGTCGCGTGGCTGGAGCAAGCGCTGCAGAAACGCAAGGGCGCGCTGCTCATGATCACGCACGACCGGTATTTCCTGGACCGGGTAAGCAACCGGATCATGGAGCTCGACCGCGGCCGCGCGTTTTTCTATACCGCGAATTACAGCCGTTTTCTCGAATTGAAGCTGGAGCGGGAGGAGCGGGAGGCGGCCTCGGAGGCGAAGCGCCACAATCTGCTGCGCAATGAGCTCGCCTGGATCAGGCGCGGCGCGAAGGCCCGCACAACGAAGCAGAAGGCGCGTATCGACCGGTTCGAGGCGCTGCAGGCGGCGGGTACGTTGAAGACGTCCGACAAGGTGGATCTGTCCGTGTCCTCATCCCGTCTGGGCAAAAAAATCGTCGAGGCCGAGCATGTGACGAAAAGGTACGGCGGCCGCACGCTGCTCGACGACTTCAGTGACATCGCCGTGCCGGAGGACCGGATCGGCATTATCGGCCGCAATGGTACGGGCAAGTCGACGCTGCTCAAGCTGATCGCCGGTCAGCTCGAGCCCGACGCCGGGGTGATCGACCGCGGACCGACCGTGAAGTTGGGCTGGTTTACGCAGGAGCATGACGAGCCGGACAGCGCGATCCGGGTGATCGATTATATTCGTGAGCGGGCGGAACAGGTGCGTACCGGTGACGGCTCGACGGTGTCGGCTGCGCTGATGCTCGAGCGTTTTCTTTTCGACGGTCCGATGCAGTGGACGCCGATCGGCAAGCTGTCGGGCGGCGAGAAGCGCCGGCTGCAGCTGCTGAAGGTGCTGGTGGGCGCGCCGAATGTGCTGCTGCTGGACGAGCCGACCAACGATCTGGATATACCGACGCTGACCGTGCTTGAGGATTATCTGGATGATTTTCCGGGTGTTGTGTACGTCGTCTCCCATGACCGGTACTTCCTGGATCGAACTGTCGACCGAATTCTGGCCTTTGAAGGCGACGGCGTCATCGCCAAGCATGTCGGCAATTACTCCGACTACGCGGGACGGATGCAGCAAAAAGCCGGTGCGGATAGGGGGGGAGCGGCGGGCAAACCGACTGTGGCCCAAACGGCGCCGTCGCTGGCTCCACCCGCGCCGGAGCCGGAGCGCGGCGGCAAGGAACGGCTGCGGATGAGCTACAAGGAGCAGAAGGATTTCGAGCAGATCGACGGCTGGATCGCAGAGACGGAAGCCGAGCTCGC
>NZ_KK082174.1:17267-19480 GCF_000598065.1 Paenibacillus darwinianus
GGAAGCCGAGCTCGCCGATACGGCTGCGCAGATGGAGAGCTCGGGAAGCGATTCGGTCCGCTTGCAGGAGCTCTTGCGGCAGCAGAGCGCTCTTGAGGCGAAGCTGGAGGAGCTGCTCGACCGCTGGACGTATCTCAATGAACTGAACGAACGCATCGCCGACCAGAAAAAGTAACCCCTGCAAGCCGGGCTTCGCGTGTCACAGCAGCGAAAGCGGGGCAGCAACAAGCCGTAAGCGGCAAATGGCGCATGAAACAACAACGGCGCTCTCACAGGAGAGCGCCGTTTTTTTCGGTCTTTCGTCGTCATGATGCTGTCGGGGTGTACGTGTACATCCCCGGCATCTCCGGCGGGAGCGTCCTTATCGGACAAAAGCCCTCAGCATCCATATATGCTTCTCAAGCGAAGTGTGAATCGCGAGCAGCATGTCGGCGGTCGTCTCGTCGCCTGCCTCTTGCGCGGCAGGAATAGCTTTCTTAAGCTCGCCGACAACGGTCGTGAAATCGCCGGTGATCGCTTCCACCATCTGCACCGCATTTTCGCTGCCCGAGGCTTCCTTCACGCTGGACAG
Source organism: Paenibacillus darwinianus (assembly GCF_000598065.1). GTDB lineage: Bacteria > Bacillota > Bacilli > Paenibacillales > Paenibacillaceae > Paenibacillus_I > Paenibacillus_I darwinianus. The sequence continues at coordinate 17,839 of NZ_KK082174.1, forward strand.
CTTCAAATAGTCGGCCATTCGGGCTACCGGCTTGCCTTGCACTGCCAGAAGCCGCTCGGCGATCTCGTCGATATGCAGCGCGGCTTCCTCATACAGCTCCTGAAATTTGGCATGGAGGGTAAAGAACTGCTGGCCAGTCACATACCAATGGTAATGATGCAACTTAACGTACAGAACGCTCCAGTTGGCGATTTGGCGATTGAGCGCCTCGTGAATCTTTTCCATGACCTCATCTCCATTCAAACCTGATTATCAAGCGGTTAGTCTGTCCTGTGGCGGAGCCTGTTATGCGTGCGCCTTCGCATGGACGTTCGCTTCGAGATACCGCTCGCAGTCGAGTGCGGCCATACAGCCGCTGCCTGCCGCTGTGATGGCTTGCCGGTATTTATTGTCTTGAACGTCTCCGCAGGCGAATACGCCCGGCACATTCGTTTCGCTTGTTCCTGGCGTAACGGTGATATAGCCCGTCTCGTCGGTCGTGATCTGTCCCTGCAGGAATTTCGTATTCGGCGTGTGGCCGATGGCGACGAACACGCCTTCCGTTTCCAGCAGTTCCTCTTCACCCGTCTCATTGTTGCGCACCTTGAGGCCCGTAACGCCAAGCGGCCCGGCTACGACTTCAAGCGGAGTGCGGTTGAGGCTCCAGACGATTTTACCGTTCTCGCGAGCCCGGTCCTGCATGATTTTCGAGGCGCGAAGCTCTTCGCGGCGGTTGACGATTCTGACCTCGGACGCGAAGCGCGTCAGGAAGTTCGCTTCCTCCATCGCGGAGTCGCCGCCGCCGATGACGATAATCTTTTTACCGCGGAAAAAGAAGCCGTCGCAAGTCGCGCATGTGCTGACGCCCCGTCCGACATTGTCCCGTTCGCCGGGAATGCCGAGATACTTGGCTGACGCCCCGGTCGAAAGGATAAGCGAATCCGCTGTTACCGTTCCTTGCCCTTCGACCTCGAGCGTGAACGGGCGTCGGGACGTATCGACGCGGTTGACCCAACCGGTGCGGAACGCGGCGCCGAACCTCTCCGCCTGCTTGCGCATGTTCGCCATCAATTCGGGTCCCATAATGCCTTCCGGGAAGCCCGGGAAATTTTCCACCTCGGTGGTTGTCGTGAGCTGTCCGCCAGGCTCCGGTCCCTCAATAACGAGCGGGCTGAGGTTCGCTCTGGCCAAATAAATAGCCGCCGTCAAGCCGGCAGGCCCGGTTCCGACAATAATCGTAGAATAGTGCATGGTTTCTGCTCCTCCGCTTTGTTCGTCTTTGGCATGTGCAACAGTTTATAATAATTATAAATAACAAGCAGCATTTGTCAAATGGACAGGATAGCTTTATAAAAAGGAGTTTTACAAAGAAATGCTGAGATAATAAGGTAAAAGGGCAGGAAAATGTTCGGTTATTGACCAAAACGGTTTTTTTTCGGTATACTTATTACATGAGTTATGCACTTGAAGTAAAAGACTGTAAGTTTTCAAACCCAAAAGTATTTCGGGAATTTGTCGAAAACACTTGACATTTCAAAGCGCCCCCAATAATTGCAAGGAATACCTTTAAACCAGGTATACCTTAAAAATTCAGGGTGAACTTGAAATGAATACACTTGAGAAGCCGAGATTTCGTAATTTGGATCAAGGAGAATGCGCTGGT
>NZ_KK082175.1 GCF_000598065.1 Paenibacillus darwinianus
AGGATAACTTGGCGCCCATCAAAAATTTGTAGTGATCTTTGTATAGGCTGTTGATGTTCGTCGCGCTATAAAACCCTCTGTCCATGACCAGGTGAACTTTACGTAAGCCCAGAAATTCCATATCCGCCAGCACGTTTTTTACCGTCTGCACATCACTGATGTTACCGGAGAGCTTGCGGTAGTAAAACGGCAGATTCGATTCTTGACCAAATAACAGCGCCAAATTGAGTTGTGGTAATCCGTCCTGCTCTTTGTTCATCCCGTACTTCACTTGCTGCAAGCCATCCGCATAGCTGGAAATGGAAGTCGTATCGTATGCCCAATATTCGTTATCCATTCTCCTCGCGGCCTGCAAGCGAAAAAAGTGATACCGCTTTTCTTCGGTGAGTGAGGCGAAAAGCTCGCTGCTACGCTGGGAGGGAATGTCCACTCCATGCGGATGGCGGTGCAGAGAAGCCCATTTCGAAAAGCGGCTAAGCGGACTGTCCGATTCCAGGATGAGGTAGTAGGCAATCGATAGCAACGATTTATAGTCATTCGGAAAGCATTTCTGCAGATCGTCGACAAGTCCCAGTTTTTCGCCAATTACATCGAGCAAATACGTGGCCCCGTAGAACCAACGGGCGACATCGACATGTGGAACGGGCCCCCGCCGCAGCGCAGGTGTAGTTTCTTGCGTTTCCCTTCGGTTCGTCCCTCGCGTCGGGACAATTTTTCCGGTTTGTTCATCGATTCGGCCGATGAGCCGCCGAGTGGAACGGGATTGTTGCTTTTCCCGGTCCCAGTAGGAAGTAGATTCATAGGCGTATGTAATCCCGGACCGTTTATCTTTTTGACGAATAATGGCGATGGTGTTCTCCCCCAATCCTCGTTATGTATTATAACACATAACGAGGATTGAGTCGATCGATTTCTCCAACAAAATTCAGTAAAATCAAGGATTCTCCGTTTTTTTAGCCCCCTCCCTCGTTATGTGTTTCGGGAATGCAGGTTTCACGTGTTTCCACCTCCAGTGGACCTGAATTCCGGCTGCCACGGCGTCGCGACGCGTTCAATCACGGAAATGACCAGGTAAGCGGCCAATCCGATTAACGCGCTGAAGAACAAGGTTGCCCAGAACAATGTCGATTGAGAGGATCCGTAATACAAACTGCTGACCATCGTTACGCCGATTCCGTTCGGAGCACCCATCAGCTCCACGACGATCGACGCCGTTATGGACAACGGTGCCGCCAGCTTCATACCGAGAAACAGATAGGGCAATGCGGAAGGAAGAGCCAGCTTCCAATAATAGACCGGCTTGGAACTCGCATAGGAGGCGAACAACTCCTTCTTCTCGGAAGGGATGGAACTCAGACCGGACAATGCATTGATCGCGACGGGGAAGAAGGTGACATAAGCCGCCATGCTGATGCGCGACATGTCCGCGTCGCGCAGAATCCCGAATACGATCGGCGCAAGCCCGACGATGGGAACCATCTGCGAGGATACGATATACGGCGTAATGATGCGCTCGATTGTGGCCGACAAACTCATGATCAGCGCGAGCAGCAGTCCGACCAGGCTGCCGATGGCGAAGCCGGACAAGGCGTTGGCAAAGGTGATTCCGCCTTGTTTGAACAGCATGCCGAGATTGGCGAACACGTAAGTCATAACGTCGGTGAAATACGGCCACTTCGTCTCCGGCTGGGTGACCGGAATCCAATGGCGAATCGACCACGCCACACCTTCCCAAACCAGAAGGAATAAAACAAGCCAGACGGCGGTTTGCAATTTTCTGGCGTCAAACAAGAAGATCCTCATCGTATGCCCCCTCGCCGAAGCAGCTTCTGACCTTTGTCGTGTACTCGAAAAATGCCGGGTGCTCCCTGATTTGCAAATCCCGCTTACCGGGCAATTCAATTGAAAGATTGTGTTTGACTTTACCGGGATGCGCGGACAGGACGATCACCCGATTGGACAGGAAGACCGCCTCAGGAATGCTGTGCGTAACGAACACAACGGTTTTTCGCGTCTGCTCTTGGATCCGGATAACCTCAAGGTGCAGCCGTTCCTTTGTGAACTCGTCCAGCGCCGAGAACGGCTCGTCCATGAGCAGCATCGGCGGATTGAACGTAAGCGCTCTGGCAATCGCAACCCGCTGCTGCATACCTCCGCTGAGCTGCCAGGGATAATGTCCGGCGAACTTTTCCAGTCCGACCATCCGCAGCTGCTCCATCGCGATCTGCTTTCTTTCTTTCCTGGAATGTCCGGTGAACTCAAGCGGAAGCGAGACGTTGTCGACGACATTCCGCCATTCCAGCAGTGTCGGTTGTTGAAAAATGATGCCGAACTTCCGTTGGAGGCGGGCCTGTCTGGGAGATTCGTTCTCGACCTCAATTTTGCCGGCAGAGGGTTCAAGCAGATCGGCGATCAGCCGAAGCAAGGTCGATTTCCCGCACCCCGAGGGACCGAGCAGAGAAACGATTTCGCCGCTCGGGATATCGAGGTTGATGTCGCTAAGCGCTGTTACGGCTTTGTCTCCCTTGCCGAATCTCATGTTCACTTGATTGATGACAATTTCTGTACTCATGCGAGTCACGCTCCCCAATCCAGGTTATACGCCTGATGCGATCCGAACGCCTGCAGCATCCTGATAGCAGGTACTGACGACGGAATAATCGGAATCCGCCAGTCCGCCGTCGCCTCCCAGCGCCATCCTGTACAGCTGTTGCGTCATGCCCCCGAGGAACATTGGCGTCACGGCCGATTTTCCGAGATCCATAGCCAGCTCAATATCCTTATACATCAGTTTCAGCGCAAAACCCGGTTCGTACTTGTCGACCATCATCGTTCCCGGCAGCCAATCGGAAAGCAGTCGGTTAGCTCCTGTCGAACGCATCACGATATCCCGAATCATGGCCGAATCCGCGCCCGCCTTGACACCCATCGTTAGGATTTCCGCATTGGCAGCCATAATGATCGCTGCAAGCAAATTGTTGCACAGCTTCACCACTTGGCCGGTTCCAACAGGTCCCGTATGAAAAATATGCTCGCCTAAAATTTGCAAAATCGTCAGGTACCGTTCGAATGTCTCCTTTTCGCCGCCGGCCATAATCGTTAACGTCCCGTCTTTGGCTTTAACCGCCCCCCCGCTTACCGGCGCGTCAATCACATCGATTCCCAACGTCCTTAACTTCGCCGCCGTTTCCTGAATGCCAACCGGCGACACCGTACTCATCGTAAGAAACAGACTGCCCGGACGCATCTGCTCCGCAACGCCTCGTTCGAACAGCAATTGCCTGATTTCAGGCAGATTGGGCAGCATGGAGACGACGATGTCCGCCTCCGACGCCGCTTTCTTCAAGTCGGCTACCTTCTCCGCTCCTTCCTCGACCAACCGTTCGACCGGCCCGGGATTACGGTTCATCAGCACAGAGACCCGATGTCCTTCCTTAAGCAAAAGTCTCGCCATCGATTCGCCCATCAAGCCGGGGCCAAGAAACAGTATGTGCATGTTTCAAACGCTCCTTTACCCTTTATGTACCTGCCGCCTGCACAAAGTGCAAAATATCTTTTTCCAGATAGTCCGGTTCTGACAACAGCAAGATCTCCTCATTCAGCCAGGCATCCCGGTCCCCGAAGCGGCGCGACTTCTTAATCAGGACGTCAATTCCGAAGCACGTCAGCAGCAAATATGGCGTAACCGCCTTTGATACTTCATTGTCGGCCAGCAGGTTTTGCATCCCTTCATCCGAACAGGACAGGGAAGCCGTTTGCAGCATCATGCTGCGCCCTCGCTCCTCGGCCTCCTCAATCGCCCGGATCGGTTCCGGGTGTGCAAGCAGCCGCTCCGCCACGCTTTTGCCCGCCCAGCCGCATATCGTTTCCCATTGTTCCCGCTCGTGGGACTCAAGCCAATCGAACGACAGGTACAAAATCAGCGAATGATGGCGTATCATGCTGTAGATTTCAGGAAGCGGGGCGAACGGCTGATAGACATCATTCATGATTCCGATCTTGATTCTCGACCGATCCGCGAACGCCCGATTAAGCATCCCGCCATCTGCCGCAAGAGGCTCCAGTGCCTTTCGGAGGAAAACGAGATAGAAGGTCCAGTCCCGCAGCGCGATGAGTTGCCCTTTTCCGTCTACGAGCTCCGGGTAACACCCCATCCATCTCCCTAGCGGAACGGCATGGGGCTCCGCGAAACTTAGATGCACCTGCAGATCGTCCCCATGAAACGGAAAACCAGGAGCGATCCGCTCACGGGCTTTCGGCAGTGCGGCTTCAATCCAAGCGGATACGTCGGCTTCCCCTATCGATCCGACTATCGTATTCTCAGTCTTCATCGTCATCACCTGCCAGAAGATACTTTATGTTGCATAAGGCCGGGAATTCGCCTGAACTGCTCGACTGCGAAGATGCCGACCGAACTGCAGAACGTCAATATTAGCGAAAATAACGTTTGTTCCCAGCCGTAAAGATAGTAAAAGAAAGGATAAACGGCAGCATCGAACACAAACGTGCAAAGACTGAAGGAGATGCCGAATTTCATGGCGAGCATTTTACCGGTTAAGGACCCTCCGCCCAAGCTCGCATTTGCCATTCCCATGATTCCGATACCGACTCCCATGATCATGCCGCCTGCGATGCTCCCGGCCAAAATAAATCGGATTCCCATCGTGTACACCTACTGCCACACCTCGCGTGACGAGGATTATGCCGTCAACTATGACGAGCATCTGGGCGCCTATGAAGCTACAAACTATCTGATCGAAGCAGGGCACCGGCAAATCGCGGTAATCAGCGGGTTATTCAATTCCAACTCGTCCCGCGAGCGTTTTAACGGCTATTACCAGGCGATTATGGACAACCGGCTGGTGTTCAATCCCGCCTTGATCAAGACGGGGGACTGGGAATTCGAATCGGGCTGCCGCCTTACAGCGGAGCTTCTGGCTGCCGACAGCCGTCCGACCGCGATCCTGGCCATGAACGACAACATGGCCGCGGGCGCAATTGGAGCCTGCAAGGAGCGGGGGCTTCGCGTTCCGGAAGACCTGTCGATCGTAGGCTTCGACGACCGTGAATTCAGTTCCTACACCGCGCCCCAATTGACGACCATGCGGCTGCCGCTGCACGAGATGGGGACGGAAGCGATGAAATCGGTGATGGACATATTGGCCGGCAATGAAAGCACTGTAAAAAGCAAAAAGCTGAAATGCACGCTAATCGAGAGGCATTCCGCCGCTCAAGCTCCCAAGTAACAGGTAACAAACCAAATTTTTTTCAGTAGGAAATTAATCGATTAACTTGTTCTGCACATTCCGGTCGGGAGGGGATGCTTATCGACAAACAGTGACCGAGCTTGCTGAGCGCAAACGGCATACGCTATGGGAAGTCCGGCACAGCCGCGAGTTCCCGGTCTTGCATTCAATCCAATTTGAGAGGGGTCATTTCAATGTCTTTGGGTAAACCAGCAAAATCATGGCGCAAGACAGTTGTTGTATTGGCAATTTCCGCACTGGCGATCAGCTTGCTGAGCGCTTGCGGCGGCAAGGAACCGGCAGGGAATGCGAACGGCGCATTTTCTGATTCCGGAGGAAACGAAGGCAAAACGATCACGATCGCAGCCGAGGCGGGCGGACCTTATACGGAGTTTTACAAGAAGCTCTCTCCCGAATTTACGAAGCAAACCGGAATCAATGTGCAATTTCAGGAAATTCCCCACGACAATATGTACGAACGGTTGGTGACGGAAGCGGCGGCGGGCACGGGCGCGATCGATATTTTCCAGACCGACCAGCCATGGATCGCCCAGTTCGCCAAGCAAGGATTCCTGGAGCCGATTGACGGCCGCCTGACCGAGGAGGAGAAGAAGGAGTTCGCTCCATCCGCTTTGGAAGCGGTGTCTTACGAGGGCAAGATCTATGGGCTTCCTTATCTCGTTCATACGCCGATCCTGTACTACCGCACGGATTTGTTCGAGAAAGCGGGGTTGACCAAAGCGCCGGAAACGTGGGACGAATTCCGCGAGTATGCCAAGAAGCTTACCGATAATACGAACGGTATTTCGGGCACGATCGTGGAAGGCAAGCAAAGCGGAGAGCCTGTCACCCATTTGATGGACAGGTTCCTGCAAGCTGGCGGCAAGGTGCTTGACGGGGACAAAGTCGTGGTCGACAGTCCCGAAAATTTGAACGCGTTCAAGTTTCTGACGGGCATTCAACTGGAAGACAAAAGCAGCCCGGCAGGCGCGGTGAGCTATGACAACGCCGACGCCCACAATATGTTCATGCAGGGCAAAGTGGCGATGATCATGAACTGGCCGTATATGTATACGCTTGCGAACGACCCGGCGCAGTCCAAAGTAGCCGGCAAGTTCGCGGTCGCCCTCCAGCCTGCGGGCAAAGAGAAAACAAGCGCTGTCTGGAGTTGGGGGCACGGCATTTCGTCCAGCTCCAAAAACAAGGATGCGGCCATGGAGTTCGTGAAGTGGGCGACGAGCCAGCAAGTACTGGAGCAATTCGGCAAGCAGTTTATCAACCCTGTCGTGAAGCCGGCCGCCGTCGAGGCGTTGAATGCGGACAGCACGATGAAGGAAGAGGACAAGGAAGCGATCGCCATCATGTCCGAGGCGGTTGATTACGGCCAGAATGTGACGACCACGCCTGTGTTTCCGGCCATTCAGGAACGTCTTGCGCTCTCGCTTTCCAAGATCATGACCAAGCAAACGACACCGGAAGAAGAACTGAAAGCCGCTCAGAAAGATATCGAGGCTATCGTGGGCCAATAACCCCGGCACAGCAATCCGGAGGGGCTGCATCGACCCGCTCGCTGCGGCCCTTTTCCGTCGGGGGGGACCCTTTACCAAATCAGTCCGAGGAGGATACCGCATGTCAGTATCCGCAAAGAAAAGAAACGGCAAGCATGACCGATCCCGCAGAACCGCGGGAATTCTGTTGACGCTGCCCGCCTTGCTCGTCATGGCGGCGACGGTCCTTTATCCGATCCTGTCGTCGTTCAAGCTCAGTATTTACGAATCGCAAGGCATGATGTCCACCGGCGCGTTCGTCGGCTTGGACAACTATTGGAAGGTGCTTCAATCCAGCCAATTCCAAAGCTCGCTTAGGAATACATTCGGGTTTGTATCCGTTACGATCATCGTGGAGCTTATTATCGGCTTCGCGGTCGCGCTTGTGCTCAATCGAAGCTTGCCCGGAACGAAGTTTTTTCGGATCATTTTCACGCTGCCGCTTATGATCGCGCCTGTCGTTTCCGGCCTGCAATGGAGATGGCTATTCGCCGACCAGTACGGGGTCGTCAACGCGCTGCTCGAACTTGTCGGCATTGACGGACCGCTCTGGCTGGGAACCGTATGGGGCGCGCGGACGGCCGTTCTGATCGCGAATGTCTGGCTGGCTACGCCTTTCGTTATTTTGATCCTGCTCGCCGCCATGTCCTCGCTGTCCGAGGACTTGTACGAGGCGGCCCGTCTGGACGGAGCCAACGCCTTTCAAACATTCCGCACCATAACCTTGCCGCTGCTGAAGCCGGCGATTCTGATGATTCTTGTCGTTCGTTTGTCCGACGCGTTCCGGGTGTTCGATATCGTCTACATTTTAACCCAAAGCGGTCCCGGTGGATCGACGGAAGTGCTCAGCACGTACATTTACAAAAATACGTTTACCGGCCTGCAATTCGGCCAAGGGTCGGCGGCTTCGTTCCTGGTTATGCTCCTGATCATGATCGTGAGCTTCGTCTTATTCCGGCTTTTGCGGCCAAGGGAGGATAGAGCCTGATGCATAAATTGCGATTGTCGAACCTGGCGGCCTATCTGATCCTGATTCTGATGTCCGTATTCGTCCTGTTTCCGTTCGTTTGGACATTCCTGACCTCCATCAAGACGGAAGTGCAAATGTTCGCCATACCGCCGGTGGTCGTTCCCGATCCGGCCACGCTCCAGCACTATCAGGCAATCATCGACGAAGGTAAATTCCAGTCGTTTATGGGCAACAGCCTGACGGTTGCGCTTGTCAGCACGGTCCTCTCTTTGGCTGTAGGGATTCCGGCTTCATACGGATTCGCCAAGTACAGATACCGGTTCAGCGGGATGCTGTTTGCCGGCGTGATCGCCACGCGGATGTTCCCGCCGATTGTGCTCGGCGTTCCATTCTTTCTGATGATGCGCCAGCTGGGCTTGATCAATACCGAATTGGCGCTGATCATTACGTATTTGCCGTTGCAGCTCACCTTGATTATCTGGATCCTGGAAGGCTTCTTCCGCCAGCTGCCGCACGAAATCGAAGAGGCGGCGGAAATCGACGGACTGGGCACGCTCGGCAAGTTTCTAAAAATCGCGGTTCCGCTGTCGCTGCCGGCGGTGGGCGTCGCCTCGATATTCAGCTTTCTGGCCGCATGGAACGAGTTCATGTTTGCGCTCACGCTTACGCGGACGCAGGAGACCCAAACGATGCCGGTCGGGATCGCGGGTTATGTCACGACATTCCAGACGTTCTGGGGCAAAATGTCGGCAACCGGCATCCTTTACATTATTCCCGTTATCCTGTTCACGATTATCGCCCAAAAAGGGATGATCAAAGGGCTGACGGCGGGAGCGACCAAAGAATAAGAAGGGAAGATCAATCATGCAAAAGCTGTCGTTGAAATGGGATCAAGGGCCGCCCGGCCAAACGCCGTCCTTTGAATTCGGCGAATCGCAGCAGGAAACCGTGAGGGTTCTCCGCATTCCGCAGCCGGTATGCTTGGACACTTGGCGCGCAGGAGCCCCCAAACAGGAAATCGCCGAGCATACGGCTGCTTATTCCGCTGTGAAGCAAACGGAGAACGGTTTTCTGTGCGAAGCCGAGCTGGATGCCGGCGGCTCCCGCTTCCGGATTGCAGACGAGTGGCTGCAGGCCGAAGACGATACCTGGCAGGTGAACCGGAAGCTGACCGTCCTGCAGGGCGCCGGAGCATCCGGCTTCCGGCTGCGGCTCGACGTCGTCACCGCTCTGCAGGAAGAGACGGATTTTACCGATCTGAAGTATTTCGCTCCGCCGGCGCTGTACGACAAGAACGATCTGGATGAAGACGGCCTGGAGGATTACCTGGGCGCCAGAAACCTGATGTATCGGGAAGACCGGTTGAATATGCTGGCGGTACTGGCCTATGACGAGAAGCGCCGAATCGGCATGAGCTTGCTGCGGGCCGATCGTCCGGCATGGGACGATGTCCCGGACCGTCCGGACAAGGAACGGCTGTTCCTGCAAAAAACGGACATCGGAAGCCTTGGGGTTTGGAAAGCGCCGGTTGACGGCAATCAAATGTCGCTGCGCGCCTCCTACCCGTTCTATGAAGGCGAGCGCTGCCACGCGTTGTACATGAAGGAGCGCCCGGATTGGGGCTCGTTCTGGCCGGCGGAGACGGGCGAAGCGTTCGAGGTGTCATACGGAATCCGGGTGGAAAGCGCTCCGCTCTTCATCGATGCCGTTTGGCAAACCTACACGCGGCGCATGAAAGATCTCGAATCGACGCCCGTGCCTTTGCCGGCAACCGCAGAGAAGTTGAACGAATACCGCCTCGAGGCGCTGGATCGTTACTTCATCGAAAAGAGTGAAGAGGAAGACTCGAACAAGCCCGCCGGCTATGCGTTGAACTGCCATCCGCAGAACGGCGTCCAGCTCAGCAATATCATTCAATTCGGCTTCACCGGCCAGAACATTCTGAGCGCCTACAATTCGCTGCGCTTCGGCTTGGACAACGGTGTCCCTAATTATGTGGAGAAAGCGCAGAAGGTCGTTGATTTCTTCGTGGAGAAAGCGCATCTGCCTGAAACCGGCATGTTCTATAACTTGTACAGCGTGGAGAAAAAGAGCTTCGACTTCTGGTGGACAGGCTTGCTGCTGCCGCTTGCCTATGCGGAAGGAGAGCGGCTCCGCGAGCTGATGGGACCTCTGTACGAGCACCGCGAGTTTGTCATCAAAGCGCTCAGAGAGAAGCAAGGGTCCTATCTTCGCTGCATGAATGAGGATGTTCATGCGCTGCTGCTGATCTACCGCTTTGAGCAATCGCAGGGCAGAGAGAACAAGGAGTGGCTGGAAGCTGCGAAGCGGTACGCCGAATTCCTGCTCCGCACGCAGGAAACGGACGGCACCTGGTACCGCGCGTACGACATCGGCGGCAAAGCGATTACCGATCCGCCGATCTGGTTCGGCACCACGGTCTATGAGCAGAAGTCGTCGACGGCCACTTCCATACCGCTGCTCATCGAGCTTTATGAGATCACCGGGGACGAGCGCTATCTGGAAGCGGCGGAGAAAGCCGGACGTTTCGTGCGGGAGACGATCGTGAAGGGCATCAAGTTCAACGGCGGCATTCATGACAGCATCTATGCCAAAGGGCAATTGATCGATAACGAAAGCATCTACTTCCCGATGATCGGCTTGCTCGCCTTGTACAAGGCGACGAAAGACCCGTATTTCCTGCAGGGCGCTCATGACGCCGCTAAATTGAACGCTTCCTGGACCGTGCTGTGGGATGTTCCGCTTCCGCCGCAAAGCACGCTGGCCAAGTTCGACTTCCGCAGCACCGGCATCGGGGCTTGCGACACGCCTGGCGCGGGCTACGTCCATCCGTTCGAGCTGTCGGGTGTGGCGGAGATGGTGGAAATCGCCGTATTGACCGTCGATCAAGATATGCTTCGCGTCGCCGAATTGCTCTGGCACGGCTGCAACCAGACGGTGGCTACCCCCGAGAAGGACTGGGGCTACGCTTACACCGGTCTTCAAGAGGAAGGTTATCTGATCAGCTGGTGGGCATGGGACGACCCGATGTTCGGCGATACCGGCTTCGGACAACGCTGGAAAGGCGAAGGCAATAAAACTTGCTTCCCCTGGATTCCGGCCGTTGCCGTCCATTGCTACTGGAAGCTTTACGACATGTTCGGAACCGCGGACTTCAACGCGATTCGGGAACAGATTTCCGCACGGCAGGGCGTTGCGAATTAGGCGAACGGTCGTGGCGCGCCCGCAGGAGCGCCTGGCGCACGGATATAGACATATAAGGCAGGAGTGAGCCTATTGGAATCCATCAACAATGCCGTATTTACCCTTCAAATGTCGGACCGGGGCTTTATCAATAAATTGCTTATTAACGATGACGCCGACAGTATGAACTGGGTGGTCGACCCCGCTTATCTGGAAGAAGCCGGGTACCGGGATGAGGAAAAATGTTTCGGGCACTTCGATGTGAAGGCGGGCGGCAAGGAATACGGCAGCATGTCCGTTCAGCCATTGCTGGCGCGGACCGGAGCGAACGGGGGGGAGCTCAGCCTCGTTTATGCTTTCGACCGTTTCGACGTGCGGATCGCCTACGATCTTGAATCGGACGAGGCATCGCTGCGCTGGCAAATTTCGCTCCATAACCGCGGCAGCGAGGAGCTGGCCGTAGACGAGTTCCATATCTGGTCCGCGCTGGCTTATATCATGTACCGGGATCCGGATGTGAGGCGCAACATCAGCAAGTCGTGCGCCGTCTTCCCTTCCATCTCCAAAGACTTCAGCAAAATCGCGGCCGTGCGGAGAAGCGGGCAAGGCCCGCATTTGGGTGTATATGCGGTCAAGGGAGTCACGCGCTCGGCAGGCACGTACTGCCGTTTCGAGAACAACTTTTTCAAGGACGTGTCTCCATCGCTCGACGGCATATTGTTTCACAAGCTTGTTTTGGCCGGAGCAGGCACCGGGGACCCGCGTGCTGCGGCTTCCGACTGGATTTACTGTCCGGGCGGAGCGGAGTCTCTTGTCTTGCAGGCTGGCGGCACGGCGGAGTGGGAATATATGCTGCTGCCGTTCGCCGATAAGCGGCAATTTTACGAGAACGGCTTGCGTCTGGGCCATCCGCTTGTCGAATACAGTCCCGCCGCCGTCGCCGGCGGCACTTTCCAGGCGTTATTCCGCCTTCCCGAGGCGCGCAAGCTGCGTGCCGTTTGGGTGGAGTCGAGCGAGGGCGGCCAGCTGCTTCGAGCCGATGCGGCAGGACTTGTGAAGCGCACGGATAACGGCGCATTTGAGCTCGTCGTGCCGATGGCGGAGCCCGGAGAGCGCAAGCTGGTTTTTGAGCTGGATAACGGGAAAACCGATTTCGTCGTGTTCAACGTGATGGAGCCGGTGAAGGAAATCATCGAAGCCCGTACCGATTACATCTGCCGGAACCTGTATCAGGATGAGAACGCTGAGGCGCCGCACGCTTTTCTCCCTTTGTCCAATCAGGGCGAATCGCTGGGCAAGCTTAATCTGGTTCTGATGAAGAACCTGATGGGAGACTGTGACGCGGACCAGGTGCGGAAGGTTGAGAACAGCGCCGTATTTTATATGAAAACGAAGTGGTTCGAGAACGGGGATTTTTATCGTCCGGCCAAGCTTTATGGCGACGGCGGTTTTTACCGGATCATCGATTTCGATTACGTTGCCCACGTGTATTATCTGCTGTCGAAATTTCAGGCCGGCCGGTTGAGCCATGCGCGGCCGGACGATTACCTGAAATGGGCGGCCGAAGTGATGATCGTCAGACTCGATGCGAACCTGCACGAGGACGATCGCGAGAAAAAAGAAACGCAAATGCTCGGGGTTTACATTTTGTTCATCAAGGATCTTCTGCAGGATCTGGCCCGGCACGGTATGAGCGGCCTGCACGAACGGCTGTCCCGTCTGTGGAAGGAGGCGGGGGAACGGCTGCGGCTGGAAACCGGACAGTACAAGGGCGCGGTCACCGAGCATTTTTACGATAACGCGGGTTTCGGGCCGACCTGCGAAGCGCTTTGCTTGCTGGGTTATAGGCAGGAAGCGAAGCGTTACGGCGCACTGCTGCTTGCCAACATCGGCTTCAGCAACGATTTTCGGGCGCAGAACCCCGACCGCTGGTGGGAGTCCTTATCGTACATGATCCATTCGCTGTGGGGCGGCATGGTGTCCGCTTCCGCGCTTGTCGCATACGAGCACTTGCGTGACCCGGAATATCTGAAGGCCGCCTACCGTGCGGCGGTGCCTGTGTTCTACTGCTATGATTGGCATGCGAGCGCAACGAACAAAAAGCTCGAGCGGGGTCAGGCCGCTTCCACCTATAGCGTGGCGGGACCTAATCTGAATCGTCCGGATTTGTCCCGGAACCGGTTCGGTCAATCCGTATTTGCCGAAGACGGCGGTTTGTTCGCGGAGCTGTTCGGCAACGCTTCCGGCGACGATTGGGACATGGGCGAGGAGCTGGCCGCCTATCTGGCCGGCTTCGGCACGAAGACGTATCTTTATTATCAAGATGGCGAAGTTCGCTGCGTCAACGGCGAAATCGTCAAGCGGGGCGACCGGTACGAGGTGACCAGCTATGCCGCGTATCCGAGTGAATTTCATTTTTATGATGCGAACTCTTCTTTTCAGGCCGCGCCGGGCGAGGAAGTGCGCACTGTGGTGTTTGAGGATGGACGATTCATCCGTCCGCTGCTGAATGTTAAGGGAAATAAATAAACCGGAGGGAAGACAGCTTGGGCGGTTACATGACCCGTCCAACTGTTTTCTCGTATCCGATAGGGCTGAAAGAGGGATAATATGCAGCTGCAAACCGGACGTTGTGCACTCGGGGAACTGAAGGATGGGGAACGGGCGCTTTTGCCGCATGGCGGAAGCGTCGAACGGCGGCGGTTCATTGACGGAAAGGGCGGTGAACTGA
This sequence comes from Paenibacillus darwinianus, assembly GCF_000598065.1. Classification (GTDB taxonomy): domain Bacteria; phylum Bacillota; class Bacilli; order Paenibacillales; family Paenibacillaceae; genus Paenibacillus_I; species Paenibacillus_I darwinianus. The sequence goes on from NZ_KK082175.1 coordinate 13,699, forward strand.
CGATCTTGGCGGTCGATAACGGGCGGCTGGTCATAACCGTTCTGCCCGAGAGAGGGATGGAAATCGGGGAAATTCGACTGGACGGCGAGCTCGTGAGCTGGAATCGCGACATGAAGCATCTGCTGCATCCGGACCATGTCGATCTGCAGGAGCGGGGCGGCACCGGGTGGCTGGACGGATTTTATTCGGCGGTGGCGTCGATCGGGCCCGAACTGTTCGGGACGCCCGGAGAGGGCTGGACGCTGCACGGGACAAGCTCCTATTCTCCGGCCGATCCGGAATCCGTCTCGGTGAGCTTCGATGTAGCGGGGATTGTTGTCGCGGGCCGGGTCGTATGCAGGGGGTATGAGGGGGAGCCGGTTTTTGAAAAGAACGTCCGGATGTTTGCCCGCTGGAACTCAACCGTTATGCTGAGAGAAGAAACGACCGTCAACCTGTCCGGCTCGGATCAAACGCTTGACGACGGTCATCATATTCAATTATGCGGGCCTTACCTGCACGAAGGCGGCCGCTACGTGCTGCCGACCGCAAAGCGGCATATGCTGCTGCGGGACAGCGCGCCTCCCGAGGAGGATCCGCTGCGGATTCCCGCCCTGCGGGACGGCAAGCGGCCGATTCGGTGCTACCAATACGTGCCTGAGCCGGTTGCCGGTCTGGAAGCGGTCGGAGAGGCAGCCGCATACTTTCCGCAACTTGGCAACGCTGCCGATATCACTGCCGAAATGATCGTGAACGACGCGTTCGATACGGCGGCTTTCGTGATCCGGCCGCTTGACTGTTTCCCCAGGTCGCTGATCGCCAAGGAAATCGGGGAGAGCTTCATGTTCTCCTTCCAGCCGTGCCGCACCAGGCCGAACCGGATGTCGCAGAAGCATGCGGACGGCGAAGCGTTCTTACTGGCGCCCGGCGCCGGCAGCGATACGGCGTGCCTTATCGGTGTGACGCGCGATAAAATGGTGATAGAGGAGTTGGAGCGTATGATAGTGAGCGGGCAAACTCCGGGCTTAGACGCAGAAACGTAGGCGGGCCAAGCTAGCTAGTGGCGGAGGGAGGGGAAAACCAGGTCTCGGTACTAGTTTGGCAGGAAAAGTTACGTGAGAGCAGGCAAGGTCCGGTCTCCGCCCCGACTCCCCGCCAACCGACATATTTTCCGGGAAATCAGAAAGCGCTGTCACGATGTCATTTCTTCCCTCGCCGATTTGCAGTATCATAGAGTTCGGGGGTGACGCATCGCGCCATGATTTTCCTTAGACGGATTCGTCAATATAGGGTTTACCGCAGATTGGTGCTGTCCTATTTGCTGCTGCTGACGGTTACCATTACACTGCTCTCATTCATACTCTATTTGATGTTTTCCGCAAGGGCGGTACAGGAAATAGACCGTTCCTCTAAACAAATGCTGACTCAGGTCAGCTACACGGCGAATGTGGTGTACGACCAGATCCAGGACGTCACCGGACAAATGCTGAGCGACAACGAAATCATGTCGTTCCTGTACGCCAATACGGACAGCAAGACGGTCGATTACACCGCCAACCTGTTCTTGAACCGCATTCAAGGGGTGTACCCCTTCATTAAGAACCTGAGCGTCTACAACTTCACGACCGGAGCCTACATCGACTCCCTTGGCCTGCAGCCGGATCCGCATATCGCGGCCACGGAAGAGATGAACACCTTCGGTTTCTACCCGCGCAGGGTGGATTCCGTCACCGGCTCGACATCCTATAGGCTGCTGACGTTCAAAATCATCCCGGAGCGCTCCTTTGCCGAAACGCCCACCTCCGCGATCATGGTCGACCTCGACGAGTCGTATATTCGCAACACGATGCGCAACCTAAGCGCTTCCACCAAAGATTCGCTTACATTCGTGATGGACGCGTCGGGCACCGTACTGTCCCACTCGAGTCCGGAGTACTTCATGGAGAATTATGCGGCCCAACACGAGTACGTGCGTACAATTCTCGCCGACCCGGACGGCCAAGGGAGCTTCGTGTACAACCTCGACAGGCAGAAGCATCTGGTCACCTACATAAAATCGTCCAATCTGGATTGGTATTTCGTCAGCGTTCGTCCGTACGCGGAGCTGATCTCCAACATCTACGAGCTGCGCAACTGGACGATCCTCGTAGTCGTGCTGCTTGTCCTTGCCGGCGCGGTGACATCGTTCATGCTTTCCGGCAATATTTACAATCCGATCAGAACGCTGCTGGACAAGGTCAATTCGACCGGAGGTCCGCCAACCGCCACCGCTTTAATGCGCTATGACGAATACGAGATGCTGACCGAAGCATTCACGGAGAAAATCGAAACGGCGAAGTCGATGGAATCGACGATCGACCGTTCCGCCCGCGCGCTCAAGGACAGCTATCTCGCCCTGCTGCTCAAGGGCAACGCCAATAAAATCGCGGTATCCGCCGAGATGAAGCGCGAGTGGAAAAGCCGGCTGAACGGGCCTTGCCTGACGGTCATCCTTTTCAAAATCGATCGTTACGCCGCTTTCCGCGAACAGTACGATTCCTACAACAGGGGACTGATCCGGTTCGCCGTCAGCAACATCGCGCATGAGCTGATCAGCCGGTCTTACCGCAGCGATGTGGCGAATGCGGACGAGGATGAGACGGCGCTTATCCTGCAATCGGAGCAGCCGCTTCACGAAGACCATCTGCATCTCGTGCTTGGCGAAATCCAGGACGCGGTCCATCATTATTACGGCATCGGCCTGTCGGTCGCCATCGGCGATCCGTGCGGAGCGGTCAGCGAGATTCGCGACTCCTACAAGTCGGCACAGCATTACATCGAATCACGGCTGTTTCTCGGCCAAGGCTGCTTGGCAAGCAGGACCACGATGCAACCGGCAGGATCGGAGCAGACTTCCCGTTACCCGTCCGTGATCGAGAAAAAGCTGATCGACGCCGTCAAGCTCGGCCGTCAGCCGGCGATTCGCGCTCACCTGGCGGAATTCAAAGCTTATCTGACCGGATGCGCCTATACAAGTGCCATGAAGTACACGAACTTCCTCATGCTCGGCATCATCAAGGAATTTGAATATATCACGGAGTGGTGGGGCGTCGATGCCGATCAACTGTTCCGCACCTTGGAGGAGTTTCGCCATGTCGAGACCCTGGACGACATCGAGCATATGCTCACAGCAATGACCTCCTGCATCGTCGACATGCTCGAGGAGAACAAGAAGAACACGACCGTCGCCAAAAATGCCAAGCTGATCGAAGAAATCCGGCAGTTCGTCAAGGAGCAGTACGCCGAGCACGGGCTTTCGCTGGAAGCTGCAGCGGACCATGTCGGGTTCTCCGCCGGCTACATCGGCAAGCTGTTCAAGAGCATGACCGGCACGACGTTCAACGATTACGTCACCCATATTCGGATGGAGGAGGCCAAAACGCTGCTTGCTGCGACGAACGATTCGGTCGCTCATATCGGCGAACGGGTGGGCGTGTACAATGTGCCGTATTTTACGACCCTGTTCAAAAAGAAGTACGGCATGACGCCGTCCCAATACAGAGAGCAGGCTGCTAAAGAGTTGGATCCGGTATAGCAGTCCCATGTGCGTCTCTTCCGGCGCGCATAGCGGCACTGCATAGCGGCAGTCTGACCAAAGCGGTTCAAGGAGCGGTTAAGCGGCGGATTTCCGCCGCCTAATCGCTTTTTTAATACGCAGTGCGCGAATTTGAAAGCCGGTTCTTCGATTAGTGAAAGCATCGCCGATACTTGAAATTTACAGCCCTGCCCCGTGCCGGTATGATTCAATCAACGAACGAGGCAAGGAGTGCTGACGATGGAAAACCCTTCTCCAGCCGCCCCGCCGAGATCGGGCAAGCGCCCCGGCTTCCTCCGCGAAATCGCGAGAAACCGTTATTCGTATTTGCTCATCTTGCCGGCGATGGTGTACGTGTTCATTTTCTCTTACGCGACTTATCCGTATCTTCTGATCGCCTTTCAACGGTTCAATTATCAGCAGGGGCTTCTTGGCAGCGAGTGGGTCGGGTTCGACAATTTCGTGTTTTTCTTCCGCTCGAACGCCGCGCTGCTCGTCACCTGGAACACGATCAAGCTCAACGTGCTGTTTTTGATCTTCGTTACCTTTTTCGCGGTCGCGCTGGCCTTGTTATTTAATGAAATCCGCAACAAGTTCTTCATCAAGCTGGCGCAGACGACGATGATTTTCCCGAGCTTCCTGTCGTGGATCATCGTCAGCTACATGATGTACAGCCTGTTCACGATGGATTTCGGCATCATCAACCAGGTCATTCAGGCGTTCGGCGGCGAGCCAGTGAACTGGTACTCCAAGGCCGAAGCTTGGCCTGCCATTCTGGTGGGGATGAAGGTGTGGAAGGAAGCGGGCATGGCGTCGATCATTTACCTCGCGGCCATTACCGGCATCGACGGTTCGCTGTATGAATCGGCCGAAATCGACGGCGCATCCCGCTGGCAGAAAATGACCCGGATCACGCTGCCGCTCATCGCGCCGACCATCGCCATACTGACACTGCTGAATCTTGGGAAAATTTTCTACGGCGATTTCGGCATGATCTATGCGATTATCGGAGATAACGGTGTGCTGTATCCGACAACCGACGTCATTGACACCTATGTGTTCCGCGCCTTGCGCCAGATCGGCGACCCTTCGAACGCCGCGGCCGTTGGCCTGTTCCAATCGACGGTCGGCCTGCTGCTCGTGTTCGGCGCCAACTGGCTGACACGCAGATTTTTCAAGGAAGGGGCGCTCTACTAATGGTAACGCGAAACCGTTTCAGCTTCGGTACGATCGCCGTCTATACCGCTTTGACGCTGTTCTCGATCGCAAGCCTGCTCCCTATGGTCCTGACGCTCATGGTTTCCTTCACGGCGGAGAATGCGATCAGCCAAAACGGCTACAGCCTCTTTCCGGAGGCGTTCTCGCTGGACGGCTACCGGACGATTTTCGTCAACTCGGCGCTTATTTTCAGAGGCTATGCGGTATCGATTTTCGTTACGGCGGCCGGCTCGGCGATCGCCCTGATCATCACGGCGCTGGCGGCCTACCCGATGTCCAATCCGAATGTGAAGTACCGCAATTTCCTGGCGCTATACTTCTTTATAACCATTCTGTTCAACGGCGGCCTGGTGCCATGGTACCTGATGAGTACGAAGCTGGGACTGATCGATAACGTGATGGCGTTGATCGTGCCGACGCTGATGTTCAACGCCTTCAACATGTTTCTGGTCAAAAATTTCATGGAAGGGCTGCCGGAGGCCTTGCGGGAGTCGGCTTATCTGGACGGCGCGAACGATTTGCGGATCGTTTTCCGGATTTACATGCCCTTGTGCGTGCCCGTTCTGGCGACCGTCGCCCTGTTTTACGCGCTCGCTTACTGGAACGACTGGTTCAACGCGATCATGCTGGTCGGCAACAAGGATCTGTATCCGCTGCAATATATCCTGTTCCAGCTGCGCTCCAACATTCAGATGCTGGAGATGCTGCCGACCGGGGCCAGTGCGGAGTACACATTGCCGGCCGAATCGGCCAAAATGGCGACGGTCATCATCACGATCGGCCCGATCGCGTTCCTGTATCCGTATTTGCAGCGGTATTTCGTGAAAGGGCTGGTAATCGGTTCCGTTAAAGGCTGATCGAGAAGCGAGGCAAGACCGGCTGCAAAGTCGATATGTTCTCCGCCAGGGGTTCATATATATATCATTTTCATTATAAGGAGAGGGTCCAGTTGAAAAAGGCATCGACAATCATGCTGTCTTTCGTCATGCTGAACGGTCTGCTGGCCGGCTGCGGCAACAACGGCGGGTCGAACAATACGGCCGATGCGCCGAATGCGGCGAACAGCGCCGGCAGCGGCAATGCGGGCACGGATGCGCCCAAAGAGGAAGTCGTAACGCTCAAATACGTCATTCCCGGCACCGAGCCGAAGGAATGGCCGGCGGTCAAAGATGCGGTCAACAAAAAGCTGCTTGAGGACGGCGTCAACGTGCAGATTGAGAAAGAATACATCGATTGGGGCGCCTGGGAGCAGAAAATCAACCTGAAGCTGTCCACAAACGAAGAGTTCGACATGTTCCATGTCATGAACGACTGGGTCGGTCTGGCCAACTACGCCGGACGCGGTGCGCTCAAGGACATTACGAAGGAGGTCGAGCAGTACGGGCCCAATCTGAAAAAGGTTATCCCCGAATCCGTATGGAGCGGCGTGACGAAGGAAGGCAAAATCTACGGCGTGCCGGCTTACTGGTATGAATCGGCCGTCGACGGCTCGATAACGATCAACAAATATTTGCTCGCGAAAGCAGGCGCCCTAACCTCGTTCGCGAACCGCCAGGAAATGCTGGACGCGATGGAGCAGGTGAACAAGAGCCTCAACATGAAGCTCACGATCCCGATCCGGGGCGGCACGGCGGGACCGGCGGACATTTTCCAGCGGACCTATGATACGTACCCGTTCACCGTTCGCGACAACATCGCGTACATCGGCCAGGACGGCATCGTCAAAAACTGGGTTGAAACCAACGAGTTCAAGCAGGATGCCGCCTGGTTCCGCCAGGCGTACGAGAAGCGGATGGTGCATCCGGACGTGCTGACGGTCAAGCAGGAGCAGGTCGAGCAGCAAATCAAATCCGGTCAATACGTGTTCATGTTCGGTACGCCGAACAAGCTGACGGACGTGCAGAAGACGTACCCGGAAATCAAGGACGAGGATATCGAGCTCATTCGTCTCAACCCTGAGAAGCTGCGCTACCGTATGGTCAACGCGAAGAACGTCAACGTCGTTGCGGCCAACAGCAAGAACCCGGCGGCGGCCGTCAAGTTCCTGAACTGGCTGTACGACAACCAGGACAACTATGACCTGTTCATGTACGGCATCGAAGGCACTACTTATAAGAAGGTCGGCGACCGCGGCATCGAGACGGTGATCGATCCGAAGACGAACACGCCGCTGTATATCCAGGACGACTGGATGATCGGCAACCTGAACTTCATCCGCATCGACCAGAACCTGCTGACGGCGAACAAGAAGCTGTTCGAGGCCGATCCGAACGCGCAAAACTTTTTCGCCGCCGACTTCTTCTTCGACCCGGCGCCGGTGAAGGCGGAAATGTCCAACGTCCAGGCGGTGTTCACCTCCGACGTGTCGCCGATCTACCGCGGCGTCATCGACTACGACAAGAACATCAAGGCCGCTCAGGACAAATTGAAATCGGCCGGAATCGACAAGGTGCTGGCCGAGTATCAGAAGCAGCTGGACGCTTATAAAGCGAAGTTGGAGAAGTAAGCGGCAAGAGGCGAACGGCAAGCGAAAGCACAAGGTATGTATGGCCCCTGGCGATTGGTTTATCGATTAGGGGCCATGATTTTAGCTGCATGACCCGAGGCGTTAAGGACGGTGATCAGTCGGATGGTGATCGGAGGCTGATCGGAACGGCGGAAGCGGAAGAAATGAGCGGACATCGGGGAGGATAAAAATTTGATGAAAAAGCATATCGCGGCCTGGCTGATGCTGTGCCTGGTATTGGGTGTGACGGTTGTGCCCGGCGGCGGCTACGCGGCCGAGACGAGCATTGTGAACTACGCGGTGGAGAACGGCGATCTCGCTGAGGGCTTGAGGGGCTGGGACACCGGCGATGCTTCCAAGTTTACGACGGAGCAGCATCTGACGCTGAAGCAGGGCGCCGCTTTGTGGCGGCCGATCGCAATAACGGGCGGTGAAGGCGCGCCTTCGGCGGGCGATACGGTGTATGCCCGGGCGACGGTGGTGCTGAACAGCGACGTCACGGTCGACGACAATGTGCTGATCCGGATGAACGCAGGCGGCACGCTGGCGGAAATCAACGACTTCACCGGCGTCGAGCGCGGCCGCGAGGTTGAGCTTACGACCCGGTTTATCGGGGACGGCGGTGTCATTCCGGCCGGTCAGAGCGATCTGTGGATCGAGATCCATAACGATACGCCGGGCACGATTGAGCTTGCCAAGTTGGAAGTGTGGGGCGAGCGCGATGAGGACGGGGCGGGCGGCGCGGCAGCCGTGATCAAGCCTTACGCGACGTATGATTTTGCCGAAGGCATGGCGGGCTGGGAGCACAATGGAGCGGACAAATCGTACCTGACCGGCTCGCTGCTGATGCAGCCCGGAGCGGCGGCCTGGCGCAGCGTGCCGTTCGGCAGCGGGAACGACCGGCCGGCGGCGGGCGACAAAGTAAGTGTTCGAACCGAGCTGTTCGCAGCGGACGGCGTGAACCGGACGGACGGCGTGTTCGTGCGGGTGCACGATGCGAAAGGCACGCAAATCGACGTCGACAATATTGCGGATACGCCGCGCGGCGTATGGTTCGAGGCGAGGGATGCGTCGCGCAGCAATGGGGGCGTTCTACGCGACGACGCTTCCGAGATCTGGATCGAGCTGCATAACGAGACGGACAAGCCGGTTCGCATCCGGAATGTCGCCATCTCGGCCGAGCGCGAGGAGTCGATGACGAAATACGACGTCAACGGCGACGGAACGGTAGATGAGCTCGACGAGCAGGCATTGCAGGCGATGGTTGACCGCGGTGGCGCCGGCGAAGCGGATTTGCGGTTTGACTATGACGCGGACGGCGAGCTGACCGGCAAGGACGTGTCTTTTTTTCGTAAATACGGGCTGAAGCGCGCTGACGAGGTGTATCTGAACCTGAAGCATTTCAATTTCATGAATGAAAAGATTACGCTGGACGGCGTTCCGATGTTCGTTACGCATTTGTACTCGGAGCCGATCGACCGGGGCGATTTGACGAAGGGCTATGAGTGGGTCGGCGATCCGCAGGAGGGCTTCTCCGCGGTGGACGATGTGTCGCGGGCGGTCATCGCGTACGTCGAGCATTATAAAACATACGGTGACGCTTACAGCTACGACATGATCAAGCGCGGCCTGGAGTTTCTGATGTGGATGCAGTACGAGGACGGCGACTTCGACAATTTTGTCGCGAAGGATCCGGACGGCACGATCTATGTGAAGGACAGCCAGTCCTCGCAAAAAAGCTTCAGCTGGTGGGCGGTGCGCGCCTACGAGGCGATGGGCACGGCGCTGCCGCAGCTGGCGGACGCGGATGCCGCGTTGGCGGAGCGGGTTGAGGATCGGCTGGAGCTGAGCCTGAATCGGTTGAAGCAGAAAACGGACCCCGCGTATGGCGAGTATTACACCGTCGGCGATGTCAAGGCGGCGAAGTGGCTGCTGATGGGCGATGTGTGGGTGTCGTCGCTGGCGGTCAACGCCCTGAAACAGCATTATGACGCCGCTAGTGATCCGGCGGTCAAGGCGGCGATTCGCGATTCGATGCGGAAGCTTGGGGAAGGAATCTACCTGGCGCAAGGAGGCTCGTCCTTCCGCGACTTCCCGTACGGCGGCATCATGCATCTCTATAACGGCTCGACGAATCCCGACCTGTGGGAGGAATGGGGCAGCATCCAGGTGCGGGCGCTGGCATTCGCCGGCCAAATTGCCGGTGAGCGGCAGTGGATTGAGACGGCCGAGCTGGCGGCGGACAGCTTCCTTAGCGACCTGCTCATCTCCGGACGCGCCGAGAAGCTGAGCCCGAACAAGAAGCCTTACCCGTTGATCAATTACGGCACGGCGAGCTACGTCGATAATCTGCTGGCGCTTTACGAGGTGACCGGCAAAGAGAAGTATGCAGCGCTGGCCGGCATTGCGGGCTCCTGGTGGACCGGCAACAACGTGCGCAATTTCCCGATGTTCGATCAGAAAAACGGCTACGCTTACGACGGCCTGTACGTCACCGAGGTGAACATCAACAGCGGCGGCGAGTCGGTTGATGAAGCGCTGCGGGCGCTGCTGCGGATTCAGAAGAATCCGGTCGCGCGGTCGTATTTGCAAGGCGTCACGACAAGCGCGGTGAAGGCGGCCACGATCGAGATCGAGAAGCTGTATATGGATGCGGCCCCGCCGGACAGTCAGGTGGCGCTGCCTGACGGAGAGCTGAATGCGCCGGAGAAGGCGCTGGTGACGCAGGCCGCCGACTCTGGAACGGATGAGGCGAAAATTTATGCCGATGCGCTGCAGGTCGGCGCGGGCACGGAGATTTACCCGGGCTGGAAAGGGCAGCAGACGGTGTTCGTCGTGGCGAACGGGCACAACAACATCCGGCTGATCGACGGAGGTTCGATTGCAAGCGAAATTCCGGTCGGCGGCGGGGAGGGGCAATTTGCCGTCGGCGATTCCGTGAAGCTGCAGTTCAACGGGCGGATTGAGTTCGACACCGCGCTGCGTGCGGAAGTGGCGGCGGTGGACAGCGCCGGCGCGGAGACGATCGTCGCGGACGCCAACGATATGCGCTATCACGCGCGGACGTGGTACTCCGGCGTCGGCGCCGTGAAGACGACGCCGAGAGCGGCGATACCCGCCGGAACGGTGAAGCTGGTGGTGCGGTTCATCGTGGACGTGAACAATCCGAATCCGCACGAAGGCTATGCGTCGATCGCAGATGTGAAGATTTTTAAAATGTCGGTGCCGGAGGTTCGGTACGCCAATCCCGACGTTTCGGGCGGCGGCTATGTGGGAATGCCGGTCGGTCAGTCGAAAACGTATACGGTGACGGTGCCGCAGACGGGCGTGTACGACATCATGCTGAGCTCGGTCGCTGCCGGCGGCGAAGGGTCTGCCTCCAAGGTGGCTGTCGGGTTCGATGAGGGTGCAGTCCTTACGGTTCCGCTCTCGGGCGCGCCGGAAGGACGCGTCACGATGAAACGGATAGGCACGGTTACGCTGGCGGCAGGCGAGCATGAACTGCACCTGGCTAATCCTAGCGATTCGGCGACGGCCAATATTGATGCGCTTGTGCTGTACCCGGTGGAAACGTCCCTTGTTGTTTCGACGCCGAATGGACGGCAAACCGCTGTCGTCCGGGACAGCGTCAGCGGCACGTTGTTCGTCGGAACGCCGGAGCAGGCGACCACTCGCGACCGCATTGCTCTGGAGAGGGGGAACGAAACCGTGAGCCCAGGCAAAAAGGCGGCGGTCGCCGGCAAAGTGACCGATGCTTTCGGCAAGGTGGTGTCGGGCCGGAAGCTGACGATCACGGTGGGCGGCCGGTCGGCTCAAGCAACGACCTCGAAGAACGGCGAGTTCAAGGCGGTTGTGAAGCTGCCTGACACGATCGGCCTCGGCCGGCACCGGGTCACGGTGACGAGTGCCTCAGGTGAAGGCACCGCCTGGATCGAGGTGGCCGCGAAGTCGGGAGACCGCGATCATGACGGCGACGATGATCGTGCCAGGGAACGTGAATGAACGTGCTGGTGACCGGAACTGAACGTGCCGGGGGAACTGTGACCGCGGCGATGACCGGGGTGAAGGCAACGGAACGACGACAAGAACGATGACGACAACCGTGGATGATCGCGGCTGACACTACTCGTCCCGGCAACGGGAGATTGAGGGGCTGAGGGCGGGCAAAACCCTCCCTCAGTCTATTCGCCATCGCGAACTGACGCTGAGACCGGGAAATTCCCTCCCTCGGCGGACATTTCTGACGATGGAAGGCGGTGCCAGGCGCTGAGAGCTCAAAACAGCGTCCACCCTGCTCCAAATGATCGCTGAGAGAGCAAAATATGCTCCCTCGGAGCACTGATGTGCCGTACAAAAATCTCGTCGATGCGTTCGGCGGGAAGTCGCCTTACGCGTCGGACGATTTTCACGGTCATCGTTCGGTTTACGGAGGCGCGGTCTCGCTGTGGTGGGATGCCGTGCTTCGGCAGACGGACGATCCGTATATGCTGCAATGGGTCTCAACCGGACGGATTTTCTCGGGAGGGACGAATCGGATGCCGGTTGCACGCTGGTCTATAACCATTATCCCGAAGCGCGGGAAACGATCATCGAGCTGGGCGGAGGGAGCGGGAGAGGCCTTGCTAAGGGTAGTGCTGCCGGCTATGGCCGCACCTTCGAGGTGGTCGACCTTGTTGCGAACACGACGGTATTTACAGGCGGCACGGGGCCGATTGCCGTCACGGTGCCCGCCAAGGCAGCGGTCGTGCTGAAAGTGAGCGTGACGGCGGAGTGAACATTGTACATTTATCCGTTCAAGGAAGCAGCCCTTGGAACGAGGATGAGCTGGTCGTTAAAGAAGAGCTTGGCGTCTACGGTGTGATAGACGGCGCAACTTCCCTTGTTCCGTTCCGGGGAGCGGGAGGCGAGACCGGCGGCTATATTGCGGCAGGCATTATCGCCGGTACGATGCATCGTTTGTTGGACGATTCGGGGACCCGGCAGCCGGCGTTCCCGCTTACCGATGCGCTTCTGGAAGCGAATCGCTTGCTTCGGGAGGAAATGATGAAGCATGGCATCCGCACGGACCGGAAGGAAGAGCTGTGGAGCGGCGGCGGCGCCGTGATCCGGTTGACCGATACCGCCGTTCACTACGCGCAAGCCGGCGACTGTATGCTGACGGCCGTTTACACGGACGGGACGATCCGGTTCGTCACGCGGGACCAGATCGCCTATCGGACCGCGAGACGCACCGGCTCTGGGCGGAGGGCGTCACCGCGGGACTGGCGTCCCGCGATGCGCTCTAGTCGCATGTGCTGCCGCAGATCGTGCGGGGAAGGCAGTCGGCGAACACGACCTCCGGCTACGCAGTCCTGAACGGGCAGCCGGAAGCCGCCGATTATTTGGAGCACGGCTGCATCAACCGGATCAACTTGAAGGCTTTGCTATTGATGACGGACGGCCTGTATGCGCCGAAGCGCGCGGAGGAGCCGATGTTCGACCCCGTTGAAGTGACCGCGCGAGTGGCGCAGATGGGACTAGAGTGTTATGTGGAATGGCTTGTCGAGACGGAGGAGGGCGATCCGGACTGCAGACTGTATCCGAGGGTGAAGAAATCCGATGACAAAACTGCCATCTGGATCCAGCTGTAGCTGTACCTTGACAACGCGGCCGGATCGACTCAGGTGGATTGGATTCCTGCTGACGGCGCCCGGATCGTCCTTTGAACGGCGGGCTTTCGTACAACGTAATTGGGACAGCAATGAGGAGAGGAGCCATTACATTGACCATACCGGAGAAAACCGAAACGAAAACCTGCGACGCGCTGCTTCTCGAATACGAGTTGGGCGGGAAGCTGGCCGTCGATCCGGTCAAGCTCGTATTTGGCGGCGTCGACGGACAGGATGTGTACAATATCGCCGCTCCGTACGAGGATGAGGGCGAGCTTGTCATTGCCGGTCGCGTGGAGTCCCGGGACAGCGAGCGGTCGCGTATCGTCTTTTTCGTCGAGAGGGACGGCGTCTGGATGCCCCGCGAAGGGGCGCCGACTTTTGCGCTGCAGGACCCTTTCCACACGCGCATCGGCGGCGAGCTCGTAATCGGCGGTGTTGAGGTGTATCTGCATCCGCAGCGGGAAGGGGCGCTTGCGTGGCGCACGGTGTTTTATAAAGGCGCGCGCATCGCCGATTTGGAGCCGTTCTTCACCGGCCCCGACGGCATGAAGGATCTGCGGCTGGTGGAGCTGGCGGACGGGGGCATCGGCGTTTTTACAAGGCCGCAGGGCGAAAAGGGCGGGCGCGGCAAAATCGGCTATGCCCGCGCGTCGTCGCTAAGCGGCCTGACGCTGCGGCTGATCGAGGATGCGCCTCTGCTTGACGGGCAGTTCGAGGACGGCGAATGGGGCGGCGCGAACGAGCTTCATCCACTGGCCGGCGGGCTGGTCGGCGTGCTTGGCCATATCGCCTGCTTCGACGAGCGGGGCGACCGCCATTATTATCCGATGGCGTTTGCGTTCGACCCGGCGACGGGGCGCCATTCGGATATCGAGGTGATCGCAACGCGCCGCCGATTTCTGCCGGGCGCGGCCAAACGCGCCGACCTCGTCGACGTGGTGTTCAGCGGCGGCCTGGTCCGCCGGCCGGACGGCACCGCGCTTTTGTACGCCGGCATCAGCGACGCGGAAGCGCACCGCCTGACGATCACCGACCCTTTTCTCAAATATGAACGCTAAGGAGACTGAACGGACATGACCGCAACGACGACGATTAACGCCTACCGCTATGAACAGAATCCGCTGGTTACACCGGCGGACGTCAAACCTTTTCACGAAGGCTATGAGGTCATCGGCGCTTTCAATGCAGGCATCGCCACATACAACGATGAGGTGCTGATGCTGCTTCGCGTTGCGGAGCGGCCGGTCAGCCCGGAGCCTGGCATCGTGCTGGCACCCGTCTATGATCCGGATACGAAGGCCGTTGAGCTGGTCCGGCTGAGAACCGACGACGAGCGGTACGATTTCTCCGATCCGCGCGTTGTGCGGGATGTGACGAGAAGCTCGGGCTTCGCTTATCTGACTTCGCTGTCGTATATCCGGATTGCCCGCAGCAGGGACGGACGCCATTTTACGATAGATGACAAGCCGTTCGTTTATCCTTCCGACCGCCATGAAACCTACGGCATCGAGGACCCGCGCGTCACGCAAATCGGCGATACGTATTATATTTATTTCTCGGCCGTCTCGCCCGTCGGCATCGGGGAATCGATGGTGTCGACGAAGGATTTCGAGACGGTCACGCATCACGGCATGATTTTCTGCCCGGACAACAAGGATGTGCTGATCTTCCCGGAGCGGGTGAACGGCAAGTATTATGCGCTGCACCGTCCGACCGTGAAAAGCATCGGGGAGCCCGGAATCTGGATCGCCGAATCCGACAACCTGCTGCATTGGGGCAACCACCGACATTTGGCCGGCTTGCGGGAAGGCATGTGGGACGGCGGCCGCATCGGCGGGGGCGCGGTTCCTTTACGCACGGAGCGGGGCTGGCTGGAGCTGTATCACGGGGCGACGAAGGAGCACCGGTACTGCATGGGGGCGCTTCTTCTCGACCTGAACGATCCGGCGAAGGTCATTGCGCGATCCGACAAGCCGATTCTGGAGCCCGAGGCGGATTATGAGAAGAACGGCTTTTTCCGCGATGTCGTGTTCTCATGCGGCGCGTTTGTCGAAGGCGATATCGTGAAAATGTATTACGGCGTCGCCGACACCTCGATGGCGTGCGCCGAGTTGAGCCTGCGGGAGATTCTGGACAGCTTGACTTATTTGTAAAAGCACACACCGCTTTCCCGGACGCAGCGGCGCTCGGGAGGCGGTGTTTATATTTGTGCGGCGGAGCAGCGGAGCGAATGGCAGCAGGGAATGGACCAGTCCCCTCCGTTATTTCCCCTTTTTTCTGGAAATAATCAGTATAGACGATAAGAAGGAGGTCCTTGCTGTATGAAAATTCTGTTTCTCTTTATCTTGTTTTTTTTATTAAGTATGGCTGTTGCCATCATGATGGATTTGATGATGGGAATGAACCTTTCCATGTCGTTAAGAAACATGAAAAACCCTTTCTGGGTGATGACTGTACCGGAATACGTGATTTTGTTTGTGCTCCTTGCCGGCATGGTTATTTCAATTTTCACAAAGAAGCAAGCGCAACCGCCTGAAAAATCGTAATTCACCTTTTCTCATCAGCGGGAGTATTCGGACGGGGACGGCCAAAACGTTTGCGAATCAGATGAATGGCCAGAAGCAGTACCGGAATAACGACGGAAAAAAGGGGCAAAAGAAACTTTATAGTAAGTTGTCCCTCTTGAATATGCCCAGGCCAATTGCTTGCGATCATCATCGCTGTAAGCAGGACCACTGTTCCGATAGGTAGCACCAGTTCAGACTGTTCATTCACTTTGAATAGATCCGATGCCACAATCAACGCGGCATAACAAAAGACGGCAATCTTGAAAAAGTTGCCGATAATCAAGGTGAGGATCACAATCACATCCATACGTTGCAGAAAATCCCCGATGTTCACTTTGCTGATCGTTATCAATAAAGGAAAGGCAGCCCTGCCATACATATCGGAACCAAGTACAGCGATTTCAACGGCGTGTGTCATGCTTAATATGACAGCGCTGCAGATCAAGGCAATAACGCCTGTCTTCCTTCCCGATTGGCGTTTATTTAAAGAGGGCAGTATCGTGGTGAAACAAATCATTTCACCGAACGGAAACATGAATATGTTTGGATAGGCATCCTATTATAACGGGTCCCCACCCTCTTGCCAATAAAGGATGCAGATTTTTCAGATCGATTAAACCGGAAAACAGTACAACGATATTGCCCAGAACACCTAGACCAATCAGCACCATCAGGTAGATTTCACCCGTTCTTGCAAACACTTCGATCCCCTTATGCAGGACATAAACAATCGCGACAATCATTAAGGCAGTGATTACAAACAGCGGCGTCCGGTGGAACACGGAGGTGGCCAGGAGATCGCCCGCATCCCGCAAATCCCTTGCAGCAAGATAAATAAAAAAAGGGACATACAGAAGACTTAATAGTGATCCGATATATTTTCCTGCAATCTCGCGGGCATATCCGCTTAATGGCAGACCGGGATATTGACGAAAAAGAAAATCGTAAAGGAGAAACAGCCCGATGCCCCCGAATAGCGCAAGCAGTATAGATAGCCAGACATCTTGTCGTCCCGCCAATCCGATTGGAACAACAAGTGCGGTGCCGAATTCAAACAACATGATCAAGGCAAACAATTGCTTAACGCTGATTCTTGCCTTTTCCACTACGCCGGTCCCGCCCTTCACGGTTATTCTTGTTTGCTTTGTTCCATTAAAAAGGATTTCGTTCGCATGCCTGTACGCCGGATGAATGCATCCACCTTCACATCGGCCTTGCTGTCGGCAAACGTCTCATTCCAATCATTCTTCATGCTCTCCCACGCTCTTGGGTGTGCGCGATTCACCGCATCCCCGAAACCAAACACATCACTTTTGGTTCTCTGGGCGGCATACAGGGCTTGCATGACTTCTTTCCTGGTCTCATTCGCCCACTCTGTCTCCAGCTTCTTGACTTCCTCTTCCTTGCTCGTGTCAATTGGACATTTTACCTCGCTTATATCTCCTTCTTCCCGTATAAGAATATGGAACATTGGTCTCTTGGCTCGAATGTCCACCTTAATTTCCGTTTTTGAACGAACCACTTCAATGCCGACAGCGTCTTTTTGATCTTTGCAATTAATATTGATAATGGTGCTCTTCATTTTATTTTGAATCCACGACACCCCGCGACCCTCATGTCCATGCAGCCAATATGTCAACTTTCCGTCCTTGAAAAGGGCCATGCTTTTGATCTCAATCACGGCCGGAGGAACGGTTTGTTCATTATTCGATAATTTTTTTCCTTCTTTTTGGTTTCCGACGATTGTGATCCCGCTGATTATCGGCTCTCTTCCCTCGCTTGTCAGCGCCTTGATGACGTCATCGATGATGATTTCAATATTCTCCGACCACATTTTTGATGTGTTTTTTATTTTTCCAGTCGCGCTGTTTGCCGGAATTTTTTCCAATGGAGCAAGTGTTTGCACTACGGTTTCGGAATTCGTTAATCTTGTTACAAGTACTCTGGTAGTGAGACGGGCTTCATGCGACCTGTAAAACATTTCAAATATTTCGTTGATTCCTTGTTTCGCTAACGGTTCCCCGATTATCAGCAGTTGGGTATGCGAAAAGAAAAGCTCCCGCGGTACTTTTTGCGATGCATGGCGGATGGCTTCCATCAGGGTATTTCCCGTGCTCGAATAAATTGTTGCCGGGGTAACGTTTGATCCTCCCCCTCCTCCCATCGATCCTGTCGCCACGGTCCCCGGGTTGACAATTTGTAAAGATACGCGATATTCATTTTTCTCCGGCGCTTTATCTACCCCCATTGCCGTGACAATTGAGATCGTTCTGAGTTCCCTGCTGTCCCAGCAGCCTGTCAACAGCAAGCCGACTACAGCAAGCAAACCGATTACAATCATCCATTTTGCTTTCAATTCATATCCCCCTCGTTCTTGCTTCCCTTTTCCGTGGGAGGAGAAGGCTGTTGATTTCGCCCCATCCGAGACATTTTATTTTGGCTCAGTAGCGTTGCATTAAATCTCACATC
>NZ_KK082176.1:0-6504 GCF_000598065.1 Paenibacillus darwinianus
GCGAGTGGAACGGGATTGTTGCTTTTCCCGGTCCCAGTAGGAAGTAGATTCATAGGCGTATGTAATCCCGGACCGTTTATCTTTTTGACGAATAATGGCGATGGTGTTCTCCCCCAATCCTCGTTATGTATTATAACACATAACGAGGATTGAGTCGATCGATTTCTCCAACAAAATTCAGTAAAATCAAGGATTCTCCGTTTTTTTAGCCCCCTCCCTCGTTATGTGTTTCGGGAATGCAGGTCAGAACCTGCCCTCTCACGCCTTTTAGCCTCTATGCAGACCGCCCGGAAAACAAATTCCGGTAAGACACTCCCTCACTTTTTGAGCGTAGAGGCAGCGGACAAAAGGCTGGTCATGCACCCCTCCGCTGAGCCTACGGGATAGTGGCCAAATGGCCGATCGTGCACCCCTCCGCTGAGCCTACGGGATAGTGGCCAAATGGCCGATCGCGCACCCCTCCGCTGAGCCTACGGGATAGTGTCTCAAAGTCGACGCCAAAAACCTTGTGCCAGCATTAACCGAAATTCCGATCGAGTCCCAGAATAACGACAAAAGGACGCTGAGAGCGCCCTTATCGGCTAATGCTTCTATACGTTAAACCGGAAATGCATGACGTCGCCGTCCTGCACGACGTATTCTTTACCCTCCAGCCGAAGCTGGCCTTTCTCCTTTGCCGCGTTCATCGATCCGGCCGCGACCAAATCCGCGTAGGAGACGACCTCCGCCCGAATGAAGCCGCGCTCGAAATCGGTGTGGATGACACCAGCCGCCTGAGGCGCCTTCATCCCTCTGCGGATCGTCCAAGCACGCACCTCCTGAACGCCTGCCGTGAAGTACGTATACAGACCAAGCAGCTTGTATGCCGCCTTGATCAACCGGTTCAGGCCAGACTCCTCAAGCCCGAGCTCCTGCAGGAACATCGCCTTGTCCTCGCCTTCCAGTTCGGCGATCTCGGCTTCTACCTTCGCGCTGATCGGCACAACCTCCGCATTCTCCGCTGCGGCGAATTCGCGAACCTTTTGCACGTACGGGTTGTCGTCGGTATCCGCCACTTCAGCCTCGCTCACATTCGCCGCATAGAGCACCGGCTTAATCGTCAGCAGATGCAAATCCCGCACGATCAGACGCTCTTCCTCACTCAGCTCGAGACTGCGCGCCGGCATGTCGTTGTACAACGCATCCTTGATGCGTTCCAGCACTTCGACCTCCTGCGCGTATTTCTTGTCTCCGCCCTTCATATTTTTACGGCTGCGGTCAATCCGCTTCTCAACCGAATCGAGATCGGCGAGAATCAACTCCAGGTTGATCGTCTGAATGTCGCTAAGCGGATCCACCTTGCCCGCCACATGCGTGATGTTCTCATCCTGGAAGCAGCGCACCACGTGCACAATTGCATCCACCTCGCGGATATGCGCCAAAAACTTGTTGCCCAGTCCTTCCCCCTTGCTCGCGCCGGCCACCAGACCTGCGATATCCACGAATTCAAAGGCGGTCGGCACCGTACGGTTCGGCACCACAAGCTCCGTCAGCTTATCCAGTCGCTCATCCGGCACCTCCACGACGCCTACGTTCGGATCGATCGTGCAGAACGGATAGTTCGCGGATTCCGCCCCCGCTTGTGTTATCGCATTAAAGAGCGTCGACTTGCCCACGTTCGGGAGGCCGACTATCCCAGCTTTCAAAGCCATCTATGACAACTCCTCAATCTCCAGATAATCTTACGCCATTATACCCGATGCGCAAAAACATTGAAAGCCCGGGTCACATACCCTATGGCAAAGGAGTGACAGCCATGCCCACTTACCGCATTATCGTCGATCTGTCGGACCGAAAATTATATTTGCTCGACGGAAATTCCGTCATTCGCCAATTCCCCGTCGGAATCGGTCGGATGCTCACCCGCACGCCTTCAGGTGAATTCACGGTCGTGAACAAGCAGGCCAATCCTGGCGGCCCGTTCGGAGCCTTCTGGCTCGGCCTCTCCAAACCGCACTACGGCATCCACGGTACGAATGATTCCGCCTCGATCGGACGCGAAGTGTCGCACGGCTGTATCCGCATGTACAATCAGGACGTTCTCGCTCTGGCCGCGCTGGTGCCGCTCCGCACTCGGGTTACGATACGAAAATAGCATCGCTATGAAACCGTCCGCCCCCCAACCCGACAAGGTATGACCAAAAGCGCGGCACGGCATACGACCATTGAATCCATCAAAAAACCGCAGGCCGCATTCCGTAGTCGGATGCGTGCCTGCGGTGTCGGCGATAAAACCGGAATTAAGCCTGGCCTTTGATTTTTGTTTTCAGTGCGTCCTTGCTTTGCAGACCGACCATCTTGTCGACCGGCTGCCCGTCCTTGAACAGGATCAATGTCGGGATGCTCATTACGCCGAATTGGGAAGCCAGCTCAGGCTCTTCGTCAACGTTGATTTTACCGATTGTTGCTTGGCCTTGAAGCTCCGTCGAAAGCTCCTCTACGATTGGAAGCTGCATTTTGCAAGGTCCGCACCACGGCGCCCAGAAGTCAACCAGCGCTACGCCGCTCTCGATGCTTTTCGAGAAATTTTCTTTCGTCAATGTTACTGCCATGGGAATCATCCTCTCCTATTTGCATAATAACTTGCGTATGTTAAGGGTAAACCCGTCACACCTGAATACGGCCGAATCGGTTCGTCTGCTGCTCAGCAATCTTCGCACGCCTGAATCTTCGCGAGCACCGCAGATATCGTGATGTCCTCGAAATAATCCTCCAGCCGCTTCTCCGCCGCGCAAAATATGTCGTCCATAACGGAACGCATGTTGGAGCCGACGACGCAATCCATATCCGGATCGCCCGAGCACCAGCTCGGCATAAGCGAGCCTTGCGCCATCGCCCGATAAACCGCTCCAAGCGTGACGGTCTCCGGATCAATGGTAAGCCTGTATCCGCCGCGCGTCCCTTCCCGCGTCTCGACGAAACCGCCTTTCCTCAGTACGCCCATGACCTTGCGAACCCTGGCGGCATTCGTCTGTACGTTATCCGCGATCGTGTCGCTGGACGCCATCTTCTCCGGCAAATGAGCCAGGAGAACAAGACTGTGGACGGCTATGGTGAATTCGCTGTTCATTACGGCACCCCGCTTCGTACTGTAAGTTTATCAGTTACAGTTACCTTTGTCAACGGCTGCCGCCCGCCCATCGGTAGTATGCGTTCTAAAAATTGAAATTATCCGGATCCGGGCCGAATCGGTGATGGCGGTCCAGCTTGTCGATGCTCGCCATTTCCGCCTCCGTCAGCTCGAAATCGAATAGGGCCGCATTCTCCTCGATCCGCGCGGGGTTGACCGATTTCGGGATCGTAAGCAGGCCATGCTGCAGGTCCCAGCGAAGGATGATTTGCGCCGGCGTCTTGAAATATTTCTCGGCCAGCTCGTTCAATACCGTCACATCAAGGTTGCCCTGCATCAACGGACTCCACGCCTGCAGCTTGATGTTCGCCCGGTCGCAGAACGCGCGCAGCTCCCGCTGGTTCAGCAGAGGATGGCACTCGACCTGGTTAACGGCCGGAACGACCTCGCTCGAATGCAGCAAATCTTCCAGATGATGAACCTGGAAATTGCTGACGCCGATCGCACGAACCAATCCGTCCTTATACAGCTTTTCGAGCGCACGGTAAGTCTCCTTATACTTGCCCGCCACCGGCCAGTGCACCAGGTACAGGTCGACGACGTCCAGACCAAGCTTGCGGCGGCTGTCCTCGAATGCACGCAGGGTGCTGTCGTAGCCCTGGTTCGAATTCCACACCTTCGTGGTGACGAAAACCTCATTCCGCGCGACTCCGCTCGCCTTTAACGCGCGGCCGACGCCCTCTTCGTTGCCGTAGGCCGCCGCAGTATCGATCAAACGGTAGCCGGTCTTAAGCGCCGCCTCGACGGCACGCTCCACCTCCTGACCTTCCTTGGTCTGCCAGACACCGAGCCCGAACCACGGAATCTCCACCCCGTTGTTCAGCTTGATTTTATCGGATATACTGCCTATTTGTATCATCCCGCAAAGCCTCCCATTACCCATAATGTGTTCGTCTCACCTCACTCACCACTCGCCGCGGCCGATTGGGATATAGCGTATCGTGATCGTCCCAGCCCGCAAGTCCTGTCGAAATCATGGCATGCGGAACACCTCCCCTCTTACCATATCAAAACGAAGGGGCAAAGAAAACAGAACAAGACCGGTCCGGCGTACAAACCCCGAATCGGTCTTGTTGGCGATTATGATGTTTTGGGAAAAAGCCGTGCTGCGATAACTACAACGTTCCCTTATCCTGGTGCGGAACCGCCCGGCGGGCATGAGGCAAGCCTCTAGCTTATTAACGCCTCGACCTTGCGCCATGCGAGCCGGTCGCGCATCGCGACGACCGGGCCGATCACGATGGTGACCGGGCTTCGCAGCTGCTCGGTCTCGGGATTCGCAGCGATATCGGCAAGCGTGCCGACCACGACCCGTTCGCCGCCCGTCGAGCCGCTCTGGATGAGCGCGATCGGCGTGGAAGCGTCCTTGCCGTTGTCCAGCAGACGCCCGGTGATGACGGGCAGCTGCTGCAGCCCCATCAGTACAACGAGCGTCTCCGCCCCCGCCGCCCATGACCAGTCTACGCAGGCGCCGCTCTTGCCGACACACTCGTGCCCCGTAATGACGGCGAACGAGGCGGCCAGCGTCCGGTGCGTCACCGGAATGCCGGCGTAAGCCGGCACCGCGATGCAGGAGGAGATGCCCGGCACGATCTCGAACGGCACGCCAAGCTCCGCGAGACGGGCCGCCTCCTCGCCGCCGCGGCCGAAGACGAACGGATCGCCGCCTTTCAGGCGCGTCACGGTCAGCCCGCGCAGCGCCCGGTCCGCGATCAGCTCGTTGATGTCCTCCTGCCTCATCGTATGGCGGCCGGATGCTTTGCCGACGTACAGCAGCTCGGCATGCGGAGAAGCCTGGCTAACCAGCTCCTCCGACACCAGCCGGTCATAGATCAGCACATCCGCCAGCCGGATCGACTCCAGCCCGCGCACCGTGATCAGCTTCGGGTCGCCCGGACCCGCGCCGGTCAAATAAACGAATCCTTTGCCGCTCACCCGCAACCACCCTTTCAACCGTATATGATCAGCCCGTCAGTCGTCCTTTGCCTCGCCTGATTTCAAACTCTCATCGTTGCCGCTTGCGCAGATACCTGTCGTCGAGGCAGTCACCGCATCCTCCTCGAATTCCATCCCTCCGAAATGGCGCGACATGGCGACCACCATGCTGCCCATCCGCTCCTCCTCGGGAAAAAGCACCCGCTTGACGCCTTCCTCGAACAGCGCCTCAGCCGTCACTTTACCAACGGCGACCGCAAGCACGCGTGTCTCAAAGGCGGCCAGCACCTGCACATACACGCCGCGCTTCACCGCGCTGCCCATCACGTACCGCACCTGCACGGTGCTCGTGAATGCGACGGCATCGACCTCCCCGCCGATAATCTCGCCGATCAGCCGTTCGACCACATCGCCCTCCGGCGCAACGTGCCGGTAAGGCAGCAATTCCTCGCAGATCGCGCCCCGCGCGGCGAGCGCGCCGGTGACGCGCGGCGCGGGATCGCCGTACAGCTGCAGCGCCACTCTTCTCCCCTCTAACGAATAAGAGGCCATCTCGCCCAGCAAGCCCGCCGTCGTCCCATCGTTGTCGCGCACATCGGGCGTCAGACCCAGCCGCCGCAGAACGTTCACCGTCTTGTAGCCCCGGGCCGCAAGCCGCATCCGCTTCAGAGCCGCCAGAAAAGCATCTTCATAACCGAGCTGACGGGCCTTGTCCATCAACGCCTCCGTACCGACGCCTGTCGTCAACACAAGCCAATCGGCCGGATTGTCGATCAAATCCTTCAATTGCTCTTCGATCCGCGTATCATACATAAAAACGGTGCCCTGTGCCGGCCTCGCCAGCGCACGGCCGCCAAATTTCTCGATCATGCGACTCATCTCATCCGCCTTGCGCGGACCTGTAACGGCTATTGTCCTTCCTTCCAAGCGCGCCATGCCAGCCGCCTCCCTCGTGAGCATCCAAATCATTACATCTTACGATACTAATGATTGTACCCCATCTACGGTCAGCGTTACATTACCCTTTTCGTCCACCGTCACCGGGTAGGCCGTTACACACCCTTCGTCGGGCGCCTGGACCCGCCCGTCGTGAAGATCGATTTTCCAATCATGCAACGGGCAGTATACATGGTGATCGCAAACTATGCCTTCGGACAGCTTCCCGCCCTTATGCGGACAGCGGTTCTCGATCGCCTTCATGCTGCCGTCCGACAGCTTGAACACCGCCAGCTCAAGCTCGCCGACCCGGAACACCCGCGCTCCCCGCTCCTGAAAATCCGAAACATGGCCGATTGTATATTTAGGCATGGTTTCGCCGCCTCTCTTTATTTATATCTTTGGTCGTTCTTTCTTAGCGCTCCTTGTCGGACATCAGCGCTTTTGGACTCGGCGCGTCGCCG
>NZ_KK082176.1:6604-20411 GCF_000598065.1 Paenibacillus darwinianus
GCGCCGCTTCCGCTTGCGCCGGCGCCGTCATGACGTCAAACGCCTTGCGCAGGTCTTCGGTCTCGATGATCTGCTTCCACGGGTCCTTCTGCAGACTGAGCGTCTTATCGATGCGGGATACGAGCGCCTCGCGGTCTTCCTTTTTCTCCAGCGCCTTCTTCACCGAATCGAGCCCGACGCGCTGGATCCATTCGCTCGTGCGCTCCAGATAATGCGCGGTCTCGCGGTAGTATTGCAGATACGCGCCCGTCCATTCGAGTACTTCCTCGTCGGTTTTCACCTTCACGAGCAGCTCGGCCGCGCGGACCTTCGTTCCGCCGTTGCCGCCAACGTAAATCTCGCTGCCGCCGTCGATCGCGATGACGCCGAGATCCTTGATCGTCGACTCCGCGCAGTTCCGCGGGCAGCCGGATACGGCTAGCTTCACCTTGTGCGGCGTGGCGAGCCGCTCGAACTTTTTCTCCATCTCTATGCCCATCTGGATCGAATCCTGCGTGCCGAATCGGCAGAATGTCGAGCCCACGCACGTCTTCACGGTCCGCAGCGATTTCCCGTACGCATAACCGGACGGCATGTCGAGCTCCTTCCAGACGTTCGGCAGGTCTTCCTTCTTCACGCCGAGCAGGTCGATCCGCTGGCCGCCCGTGATCTTGACGAGCGGCACCTCGTACCGTTCCGCAACCTCCGCAATCCGTTTCAAATCCTCCGGCGTCGTAACGCCGCCGTAGATCCGCGGTACGACCGAGAAGGTGCCATCCTTCTGAATGTTGGCGTGATTGCGCTCGTTGACGAAGCGGGACTCCATCTCGTCCTCGTGCTCCTCCGGCCATACCATGCCGAGGTAGTAGTTCAGCGCGGGACGGCATTTGCTGCAGCCCTCGGGGTTTTTCCATTCCATGACGTGCATGACTTCCTTCGTCGTGGCGAGCCGCATCCGCTTGATTGCCTCGACCACCTCGTCGCGCGTATGCTCCGTACAGCCGCAGATGCCTTCCTTGACGACCGCCACGTTGTCCGCGCCAAGTGCCGACAACAAGATGCCTTCCACCAACGGCTTGCAGCCGCCGCAGGAACCGGATGCCTTCGTGCATGCCTTGATCTCGCCTATGCTGACGCAGCCTTTTTCCGTGATGGCTTCCATAATCGTGTCCTTCGTAATGCCATTGCAGCCGCAGACGATTTCGTCCCCGCTCATCGCGGCGACCAAATCCGCCGTGCTGGCAGGCTTGCCGCTTCCGCCGCCCGGCCCGAACAGCACCTCTTTCTCCCGCCCCGCAAAGCTCTCTCCGCTGCGGATCACGGAGAACAGTCGCGAGCCGTCCGTCGTGTCGCCGAATAACACAGCACCGATCGGCTTGCCGTCCTGGAAAACAACCTTCTTATACACACCATCCAGATCATCCTGCACTCTGACCGCCTTCGTACCCGGTTCGTCCGTGAAGCGGCCCGCCGAGAATACGTTGACGCCGGATACTTTCAGCTTGGTCGATACAACCGAGCCCTGGTAGCCGTCGCTCTCGACGCCGGCCAGCCTTTTCGCCAATATCGCTCCTTGCTCGTACAGCGGCGCGACCAAACCGTAAGCAATGCCCCGGTGCTCCGCGCACTCGCCGACCGAATATACGTTCGGCACGCTTGTCTGCAGGTAGTCATCGACGACGATGCCGCGATTCACCTCGATGCCGCTGTCCTTCGCAATCTGTACATTCGGCTTGATGCCGACCGCCATGACGATCAGGTCCGCGTCCACCTGGGAGCCGTCCTTGAATTTCAGTCCGGTCACCCGATTCTTGCCGAGGATCGAGTCCGAGTTTTTCTCCAGCAAGAATTTCATTCCTTGACGCTCCAGCTCATCCTGCAGCATTCTGGCGGCGGTGAAGTCCAACTGGCGTTCCATCAGATAATGGAAGATGTGCACGACGCTGACGTCCATATTCAGATTCAACAGTCCCCGCGCCGCTTCGATGCCAAGCAGGCCGCCGCCGATAACCACAGCTTTCTTGTAGCTCTTCGCCGTCTCGATCATCGTCTCGCAATCCTTGATATCGCGGAACGCGATGACGCCTTCTTTATCGGCGCCCGGAAGCGGCAGCATGAACGGCAGCGAGCCGGTGGCGAGGACCAGCTCGTCGTAAGGGACGGAGAGACCTTTGTCCGTCGTTACGATTTTACCGGCCGTGTCGATCTTCGTCGCCGTCTGACCCGCGTGCAGCACAATCTGGTTGTCCCGGTACCAGTCCCAATCGTTCAGAACGATATCCTGCATATCGACGTCCCCCGCGAGAACGGATGACAGCATGATGCGGTTATAGTTCGGATGAGGCTCCGCCCCGATGATCGTGATGTCATAACGGTTCGGATTGAGCTTGAGCAGCTGCTCCACAAACGATACGCCGGCCATTCCGTTGCCGATCATGACGAGCTTCTTTTTCATAAGGCTTCTCCTCCTGTTTCAAAACATAAAAAGCCCATCCCCCGACCATCTGTAATCCGGGAGACAGGCATCATTGCCATAGCCGCGGCACGCCATTGTGCCATAACTAATTCGATATAGCTACAGTATAGTGCGATCGAATAATCATGTCAATATATCTTACATAAAAAACTGCGGGTAAGCCCGGGTCATTTTTCCGTCGACAGTCTTTTTCCTGTATGTTATATTTTATTACACATTTGACAGCCAAAATAGAAGCGAGGTGACACCCCATGCCCAAATCGGCCCTGCTCGTCGAGGACAACTCCCGCATCGCCTCCCTGCACAGCCTGCAGCAAAATTGCGGCACACTGCACCGCTGCAAGACGGCGGACGACGCGCTTCCGCTCATCAGCATTGTGGAAGCGGTGATTCTATTTACCCCGTTGGAACGCTTGTCCGAGTGGCAATCGACGATCGCCGGCATGAGGCGGCTGCCTACCTTGTGGTTCTGCACGGAAGCACGCGCCCCGAAAGAAATCGACTGGGGCTACGGGCTGGACGGCGTACTGTTCGCCTCCATGACGACCGTCGAGATGCAATTCGCGTTGAAATGGGGGCTGCGAAGCTTTCACCAGCGAAAAAGGTGGGCGGAGGAACGCGAACAGCTGCTTCAGCGGCTCGAAGAACGCAAGTGGATCGATCAGGCGAAAGCCGTTTTATGCGAAATCAAAGGAATCAACGAAGCGGAAGCTTATGATTTTCTGCGCAAGCAGGCCATGAACGAGCGGAAAAGAATCGGCGACATCGCCGCTTCCATTGTAAAAGTCTATCAGTTGATCCA
This sequence comes from Paenibacillus darwinianus, assembly GCF_000598065.1. Taxonomy (GTDB): domain Bacteria; phylum Bacillota; class Bacilli; order Paenibacillales; family Paenibacillaceae; genus Paenibacillus_I; species Paenibacillus_I darwinianus. The sequence continues at coordinate 9,862 of NZ_KK082176.1, forward strand.
CGGTTAAACATCATCGGGATGTTATATGTGAGGTTTTCTATAGGATTATTTTGTGTAAATTATTTGTGTTAGTTATATTGACATGGTTGTGACACTCGCATATAATTCAAATCAAGATCAACGTTCACAATGCTGTGACGTTTCTATTATTCGGTGAGCACAAAGCCGTGCCGCCGATTGGCAATGAGGCCGCCTGCATCCTACGGGATAAAGTGCGGTCTTTTCGTGTCAGGAAATGTAAAGAGAAACGTAACTTTGAGAGGAGTTTTGTACAATGGTGGGAAACAAGGGATTTTGGCAAAGCGGTCATAAGCCTTCCTTATTCAGCAGTTTTCTTTATTTCGATGTCAGCTTTATGATCTGGGTGCTGATGGGTCCGCTTGTCGTCATCATTATGGCCGACTATCCGATGGACGCCGCGCAGAAAGCGAATCTCGTTGCGCTGCCAATCCTCGGCGGATCGATCCTTCGCCTCGTGCTCGGCTTCCTGACTGACCGGATCGGACCGAAACGGACCGCCCAGCTCGGCATGGCAATCACCATGGTCCCGCTCGTATGGGGCTGGCAATTCGTCAACTCGCTCAATGAGCTTTATTATGTAGGCCTGCTGCTCGGCGTCGCCGGCGCTTCGTTCGCCGCCGCGCTGCCGCTGGCGAGCCGCTGGTATCCGCCGCAGTATCAAGGACTGGCCATGGGCATCGCCGGCGCGGGCAACAGCGGCACCGTCTTCACGACGCTGTTCGCGAACCGGATCGCCCAGGCTTACGGTTGGGAGACGGTATTCGGCCTGGCGCTCATCCCGATCGCCATCGTATTCATTGTATTCTCGATTCTCGCCAAGGACAGCCCGAACCAGCCGAAGCCGAAGACGCTCGCCGATTATGGAAACATCCTGAAGGAAAAGGACGCCTGGCTGTTCTGTATTCTGTATAGCGTCACCTTCGGCGGCTTCGTCGGCCTCGCGAATTACCTGACGATTTTCTTCAACACGCAATATGGCCTGAGTCCGGTTCGCGCCGCCGATTTCACGACCCTTTGCGTTATTGCCGGCAGCTTTTTCCGCCCGGTGGGCGGCTGGCTCGCGGATCGGATCGGCGGCATCCGGATGCTGATGCTCCTATATGCGGGTGCGGCGCTCATGCTGGCCTCCGTCTCCTCGATTCCGCCGCTCGGCGTCGTAACGGCGCTGCTGTTCGTCGGCATGATGTGCCTCGGCGCCGGCAACGGATCGGTATTCCAGCTCGTGCCGCAGCGCTTCCAGAACGAGATCGGCATCGTGACCGGCATCGTCGGCGCGGCCGGCGGAATCGGCGGCTTCCTGCTTCCGAAAATTCTCGGCAACCTGTATAAATCGACCGGCTCCTACACGCCGGGCTTCCTGGTCCTGTCCGGCATCGCGCTGTCCTGCATCGTGCTGATGTTCATCGTGCAAGGCCAGTGGAAAAGAGAGTTCCTCGGCCAGGGCGGCAAAGCGCGGCTCGAGGAAGGCACGCTTGCATCCTAAGAAGGAGGCTGCCGGAATGGACGCTTTTGACGCATACGAGATCTTCGATCGGCTTGATGTGACGGATTGGATGTCCGCTTGAACGTCTAAAGGGTTGGAAATACATGTAATGGGAGGGAGGGATTTCGATGGCCTCTCCGGTCGCCGCACAACCGAATAAAGATCGTCTTCCTTCCCACTGCTGCTTCTGCAGCATGCAGTGCGGCATCGAGCTGGTGCGGACGGAGAAGGAGCCAGGATTCGAGGTCAAGCCGAGCCCGGATTTCCCGGTCGCTACCGGCAGGCTGTGCCAGAAAGGCTTTCACTCGATGACGCATGCCGTCCATCCGGACCGGCTGCTGCATCCGCAGCGCAGACCGTCCGCATGGCAAGCTGCTTCGGATGGCGCTTCGGACACCGGTCCCTCCAGTGCCGCGTGGGAGCGCACTTCCTGGGATTCGGCGCTGGACGACATTGCTTCGCGTATTCGCAGCATCCAGGATCGCTACGGCCCTGACGCCGTCTCCGTCTTCGGAGGCGGCTCGCTGACGAACGAAGTCTGCTACCTGCTCGGCAAGTTCACACGCGTCGCGCTGAAATCACGCTATATCGATTACAACGGACGTTATTGCATGTCCTCCGCGGCCGCCGCTCAGAACAAGGCGTTCGGGATCGACCGCGGCTTAAGCCTCCCGCTGGAGGAACTGTCTCAATCCCGCTATATTATACTTGCCGGCACGAACATAGCGGAGTGCCAGCCAACCATGATGCCTTACCTGCTCGCAGCCAAGAAACGCAAGGCGGTAATCGTGACGATCGACCCGCGGCAGACGATGACATCCAGAATCGCGGACATTCACGTTCCGCTTCAGCCCGGCTTCGATTCGGTATTCGTCAGCGGCCTGCTTCATGTCATTCTTAATGAAAGGCTGTACGATGCCGAATTCGTCACGAAGCATACGGACGGAATCGACGAGGTGCGCGCGGCCGTCCATGAATTTTCTCCGGACCGCGTATCGCTCTATACCGGCATCCCGGTCGAAGTTATCCGCACGATTGCGCGCGGCTTCGCCAAAGCGGAATCCGGCGTCGTGCTGACCGCACGGGGTCTTGAGCAGCAAACAAACGGCGTGGAGCACACGCTGAACTACATTAATCTGTGCCTGCTCACCGGCAAAATCGGCAAGCCCGGCAGCGGCTTCGGCGCCGTAACCGGACAGGCGAACGGTCAAGGCGGCCGCGAGCACGGACAAAAGGCGGATCAGCTGCCCGGCTACCGGATGATCGACGACCCGGCAGCCCGTGAGCATGTCGCCCGCGTGTGGGGTATCGAGCCCGCCTCGCTTCCCGGCAAAGGCGTTTCGGCTTACGAGCTGTTCGGCAAAATCGACGACGGTGAAATCAAGGCCATGATCGTGCTCGGCTCCAACCCCGTCGTCTCGAGCCCGAACAGTACAAGGGTCGCAGAAGCGTTGCGCAAGCTGGAGCTGCTCGTCGTCGTCGACCTGTTCGAGACGGAAACCGCCGCCTACGCGCACTGGCTGCTGCCCGGCACCTCTTTCCTCGAAGCGGAAGGCACGCTTACGAATCTGGAGGGCCGCGTCTTCCACCGGGCGCAGGCTTTGCAGCCGCCCGGCGAGGCCATGCCGGACTTTAAACTGATTTGCACGCTGGCGGACCGCCTTGGCCGCGGCAAATATTTTCGCTTCGATTCGCCCGAAGCGGTGTTCGACGAGCTGCGCCGCGCGACGGCCGGCGGCAAGGCCGATTACAGCGGCATCACCTATGAACGACTCATCGCCGAGCAAGGCGTATTTTGGCCCTGCCCTTCCGAAGGGCACCCGGGGACGCCGCGGATGTTCGAGGACGGCGCCTTCGCCCACCCGGACGGACGCGCGCAGCTTCACGGCATTACGCCGCAGAAACCGGCGGAAACGACGGATGCGCAATACCCGTACATTCTGACGACCGGCCGGCTCGGCAGCCATTACCTGAGCGGCACGCAGACGAGGCGAACGGATGCGCTCATGAAGAAAGCAGCCGCTCCGGTTGCGGAGCTTCATCCGTCGCTTGCCGAGAAGCTCCGTCTTCGCTTCGGCGATAAAGTACGGCTGACGACGAGACGCGGCTCGCTTGTGTTCGACGTGAAAATTGCCCAGGAAATACATCCGACGACAATATTCGTCCCGTTCCATTGGGGCGGCAGCCTGTCGGTCAACAGGCTCACCAACGACGCACTGCATCCGATCAGCCGGATGCCGGAGTTCAAAATATGCGCGGTGCGTGTCGAACGCGCGGACCGCGAGCTTTACGGCGCCGGGACGGAGGAGAAAGCACCAGACACCGGTGTCACCGTTCAGCCGGCTGCCAATGAAAAGGTGCGGCTGCGCACGGCGAGCGAGAGCGGTATTTGACCACTCCCCCGTTCTCGTGAGCGCAGACCGCACCAACATCACACAAAAGGACTGCTCCCTTGAAGATTGGATCCCTTCCAGGTGCAGTCTTTTTGCTTTTTTAAAAACCTACTCCCCTACAGGATTCACGCCTTCCTGCGCAACCTTCCCGGCCATGTACTCCAGCAATTCCCGCCTCAAATCGTCACGCTGCAGCGCAAATTCGATCGTCGTCCGGATAAAGCCCATTTTTTCGCCGACATCGTATCTGGTCCCTTCGAAATCATAGGCATATACGGCCTCGTGCCGATTCAACTCGTCGATCGCGTCCGTGAGCTGGATTTCCCCGCCTGCCCCGGGCTGCTGATTCTCCAGAATGTCGAATATTTTCGGACTGAGAATGTAACGCCCCATAATCGCGAGATTCGAGGGCGCCTCTTCTTTCTTCGGCTTCTCGACCAGGTTGGCCACGCCGTAAAACCGATTGTCGAGTTCTTTGCCGTTCACGATCCCGTACCGGCTGACTTCATCTTCCGGAACGCGCTGCACGCCGATGACACTCGCTCTGTAGCGGTCGTATTTCTCGATCATCTGCTTCAGGCAAGGCTTCTCGGCCTGCACAATGTCGTCGCCCAACAAGACGGCGAACGGCTCATTGCCGATAAATTTGCGGGCGCACCAAATCGCGTGGCCCAGGCCTCTGGCTTCCTTTTGGCGGATATAATGGATATCGACCATTCGCGAGGATTTCTGAACTTCGATCAGCAGCTCAAGCTTCCCTTTGTCCAAAAGATTCTGCTCCAGCTCAAAGGAGTTGTCGAAATGATCCTCGATCGCCCTTTTGCCTTTGCCTGTCACGATAATGATATCCTCGATGCCGGACGCCACCGCTTCTTCCACAATGTATTGAATCGTTGGCTTGTCGACGATCGGCAGCATCTCTTTCGGCATCGCTTTCGTCGCCGGCAGGAATCGGGTTCCCAGCCCGGCCGCGGGTATGATCGCTTTTCTGACTTCCATGGATACCCCTCCGTTGTGCGCTAACGCAAGCTAACTTCCAGATGTACCTTCCATAAAACGCTCATACGCGTCAGGCGTATTCAGATTGACGAACGCCTGCCGTTCCTCCTCGCTCTCCGGCTCAACCGTCACGGCCTTGAGCTGCTCCAGCGCCCTCCTCACCCGGTACTCGCCCTGCTCCAACAGCCGGGCAAGCCGATCGGCCGCGCGGGTATGGCACAGCGAGTGGAAAGGCTGATCCGGCACATGCACGATATCGGCGTCAGCGGCGACAGCAGCCGCCTCCATCCGGCGAACCAGCGGCTCCGACAGCAGCGGCATATCGCATCCTATCAGGAATGCATAGCCGTCAGGAAGCTCGGACAGCCCGGCATGGAGGCCGGCTAACGGTCCGCACCCGGCATAGCGGTCGACGACGAACGACACGCAGGCCATCGCACCGTCCGGCACGTGGCCGTCCAGCGCTTGACGGTACTTCGCAGCCCGCTCTTCATCCCCTGCCGAAACCACAATCGCCTCGCAAATGCCGGCCATCCGCCCCACAAGCACGGCCAGCAGCGGCTTGCCCCCGACATCCAGCAGCGCCTTGTCCCGCCCCATACGGCGGCTGCGGCCTCCGGCCAATATGATCCCGTTCAATTCGCGGTTCCCTCCGTTATTTTCCGTCAACAGCCTTACCGAAATCGACCGATATGATTCAGGTTGATACAATCAGTGCTGTTAGTTAAAATATCCAATACCAACACTTCATAACCCGCGTTTAACCACTCTACACAAGTATGGCTGCCACCGCATCCATTCCCCCACAAATAATGAATTGGATATTCCACCCAGGAGTAGCTCGTTCCCTCTATAATCCTCTCCTACCACTCACCCCTGGATAGAAGCGCCTTTGCCCGCTCTGCTCAACTTCCCCCAGATTTCACGATGCATACTGAACCTTATACACCATGCATGGGGCAAACGGTCATACCGCTTACCCAACTGATAGCCCGCATATTTGGCAACCGATTCCGCCATAAGCCTCACCATCCAGCGCCACTTGCGCCCCCGGACCAGCGCCTTCATCTGCGTCCAGACCAGGCGCGATCCTTCCTTGTTCACCGAAGAATATGCGTACACCCAGGCATGCCTGCGCATGGATACACCATTATCGAAAAAACGCCGGAACTGCTGCACAGCCGAGTAGTTGTGCGAATGAACGACCCTTGCCTCCGCGGCATAAGCGATCCGGTAGCCCGCCTGCACCGCCTTGGCGGCAAAGAACAAGTCCTCATTGAAAATCACCGGTTCGTCCAACCGGCCCAAATCGACGAACGTCTCCCGCCGGACCGCCGCGCACACGTTGGAACAGAAGAACGTCTTGATGCCGAGCCGCTCCAGGTCACCCTTATCCTTCACCGAAGAGACGGCCGGATAATTATATGCACGCGACAGCCTCTCCAACACGGTTGCGTCTTCCCGCGGCAGCTGCCTGCCGTAGGCGCATGCGACCCGAGGATCGCGCAACCGCTGCACGAGCTCCTCCAGCAAACGGTCGTCCTCCGGCAACGCATCCTGTGTCAGGAACACCAGCACCTCGCCCGCCGCGAAGCCGGCCGCCCGATTCCTGGTACCGCCATGGTCGAATTCGCTCTGCGGAATCTCGAACACGCGAGCACCCGCCGCGCGGGCCCGCTCCGCCGTACCGTCCGGCGACGTTGAATCGATCACAATGACCTCCAGCGGCGGCAGCGTCTGAGCACAAAGCCGGCCCAGCAGCTTCTCAAGTTCCGGACCGGCATTGTATGTAGGAATGATAACGGAAACCGATGGCGCCCATAAAACGCCCGCGGCGGCTTCATTAGTAGGCATTCTTATTCACGAGCCCCTTCACAATCGTCTTCCCAATGATCTTCAGGTCGAAAAGAAAGCTCCAGTTCTCGATATAGAACAAATCATGCACAATGCGGTCCTGAATGGACGTATCGCCGCGAAGCCCGTTCGTCTGCGCCCAGCCGGTAATGCCGGGCCGGATATGATGCTTGACCATATATTTCGGAATTTCATCCTTGAACTGCTCCACGAAGTACGGGCGCTCGGGCCGCGGCCCGACGACGCTCATATCACCGACCAGCACGTTGAAAAACTGCGGCAGCTCATCAATGCTCGTACGCCGCAGGAAGGAGCCGAAGCGCGTGCGACGCGGGTCGTTCTCCACCGTCCACTGCGTATCCGATACGGATGCGTCGGACACATGCATCGTGCGGAACTTGTACATCGGGAACGTCCGGCGGTCCAGCCCCATTCTCTCCTGCCTGAAAATGACCGGCCCCGGCGACGTCAGCTTGATGCCGATCCAGGCGAGCAGCATAACGGGCAGCGTAACGGCGATCGCCACGAGCGAGAACGCAATGTCGAACGTCCGCTTCAGCAGCCGGTTGCTGAGCTCGTCCAGCGGAATGTCGCGGACGTTGATCAGCGGGATGCCCGCGAAGTTGTCGAAGAAAGGACGGGCAGGCAGTAAATCAAAGAAATCGGGAATGATCAGCGTCTTCGCGCCGGCGTTGTCGCACACATTGATGATGTCGGCGTATTTGCCGTGCGCATCGAGAGGGAGCGCAATAATGACTTCGTCGATCTCATTCCTGCGCAGCACGTCGGCCAGCTCGCCGACTTTGCCAACAACCGGTTTCATGTGCCGCTAATGTCCCTTCCCAGCCAAGCCGCAAATGCTTAAGCACTTCCAGCAAGCTACGTGAAGATGTTGTTTGATCCACTTGAAAAACAGTTCGATTTGCCATCGGTTGCGATACAGATCACCGATCTCTTCCTCCGACAGGTTGAAATCATTCGTGATGATCATCACGCGGTTTCCTTCCTTGTCGAGACATTCGATTAACCGAAGGGGGTGCTCCATCAAGTAGGTGTTCTTGTTCCCCAACCTGACGACCGCTTCCCGAAGAATGCCGGACTGTGGATCGACCGGCCGCTCTTCGATCACGTGGATGTCTGCATTGCTCTTTAACCGCGTAATGAAACGGATGGATTTTGCACTGTACCGGTCAAACTCCCGGTAATCCACATAGCCGCGGTCAACGAGGTTGAGTACATTCGGGTCTTCTGTCACCAGCCATGGACATGGATACACTACAAGTTGCATTTGGTAAATGGGTTGCGCCCATTAATTCTGCAATTCTTCAAGCAGCATAAAAGCCGCATCCGTAATCACATAGATTTGCGTCAAAAAACGCTGGTTTTGTCTGATCAAGCGAAATCACCCTCAAACCATTCTGCTCATCTAATGATAGAGCCAAATTCATAGCTACTATCATTCTAGCAAAAATGCGGCGTTCTACCAACCAGAAATGCTTTAATCCTTGACAGAAATCGACAATTTTCTGCGAAAAAGCCACCTGCGCTTGCGCAGCATCGGGCGCAGGTGACGCCAAATAACCGGCCAGCAGCCGAGCAGTCGCGGCTCTCTCGCGATGATATAGGCGAGCTTCGCCGCTTCTTTGAGGGTGATCAGAGGAAGCAGCCTGAACCAGTGCAACCCGGCCGGTTCATTCTTGATCAGTATGAAAAAGCGGTTCTGATAAGAGTGGCGGCGGACGAGCAACGGTATCGCGCTGCGGTTGCCTCTTTTCCAGCCTCGATGATGAACGGCCTGCGCGGCGGGCACATAGCGGGCTTTCCAGCCCAGATGGCGGGCGCGCCAGGCGACGTCCACATCCTCCTTGTACGCAAAAAAATCCTCGTCGAAAAATTGTCCCTCGTACGAAATATCCGCGATCATCGCCCGCCGGTACATCGCCGCCGCGCCGGACACGCCGAACACCTCTCGCGGCTCGTCCCATTGCGAGNGCGAGGCCGGCTCCCAAGCCGCCATATCGCAGGCATTGCGGTCGGCACGGAGGGCCAACCCTGCGCTGTCCATCATATCCGGACGGTCGGCCAATACGAGTTTTCCGGTTGCGCTGCCTACTCTCGTGTCGGTCTCCATCACTTCCATGATGCTGGCGATGTAGTCGGGCTCCAGCGTCACATCCGGGTTCAGCACCAGGACGTAGTCACTGTCCGTCTGGGCGATGGCCTGATTTTGTCCGCCCGCGAAACCGTTGTTGACCGTGTTGCACAGCAGCCTTACGGGAGGGCCAAACCCCGACACGCGGTCGGCGGTGCCATCTTGCGAAGCATTGTCCACAACGACAACGGACGCAACGGGAAAGGACTGCTTCATGATTGCATGCAAGCAGTCCTCGATATCCTTCTCGCTGTTAAAGGTGACGATGCAGACGCTCACGGTCGGCTGCCCTTCTGGATGGAGCATGGGAAATCACTCGCAGTCTTGTAAGTAGTGGCGAAGCGCCTCCCGCCAATGCCGCAGCGGTTCGAAGCCGTTGCTGCGAAGCGCGCTGTGGTCCATGACCGAGTATGCGGGACGCGGCGCGGGGCGCGGGAAATCGGACGTGGAGCAAGGCTCGACTGCGGTGGTCATGCCGCTTTCTTCGAAAATCGCCTGCGCGAACTCGTACCAGGAGCAGGTTCCGGTATTCGACGCGTGGTAGGTTCCATAGCGCTCCGTCTGAACCAGTCGTACGAGAAATTCCGCAAGGTCGAGCGTGTACGTCGGCGAGCCGACCTGGTCGCTGACGACCTTGAGGCTGTCCCGCTCCCCGCCGAGCTTCAGCATCGTCTTCACGAAGTTATGGCCGTACTTGCCGTACACCCACGACGTGCGGACGATGAAGTACCGGCTGCAGAGCGTCCGGACCAGTTCCTCTCCGGCCAGCTTGGACTTGCCGTAGACGGTCTGCGGATTCGGCGCGTCATATTCGTTGTAAGGCGCCATTCCCTTGCCGTCGAAAACATAGTCCGTGCTCACATAGCAGAGCCGCGCGCCGATCTCCTCCGCTGCGACCGCCAGATTGCGGCTGCCGCTCGCGTTGACCCGGAACGCCGCATCCGGCTCCGATTCGGCTTGATCGACAGCCGTATAGGCGGCGCAATGGATAATCGCATCGGGACGCTGCTCAGCCAGCACGGAACGGCAGCTGTCGAGGTTCGTGATATCGAGCCGATCACGGCCGAAGCCGACAATCTCCACATCTGTCGGCCCGGTGAGAAGGACCAGCTCCCGGCCCAGTTGGCCGGAAGCGCCGGTAATGAGGATTTTCAGTCGCCGCTCCATTACGAATTCGCCTTCAGACGATCCTTGTATTGCAGATCGTAGTATTGTTGGTAAGCGCCTGAGACCACCTGCTCCATCCAGCCCTGGTTCGCCAGATACCACCGGACCGTCTCGCGAATGCCGCTCTCGTAATCGTGCTTCGGCTGCCAGCCGAGCTCGCTGCGGATTTTGTCGGCGTCGATCGCGTAGCGGCGGTCGTGTCCGAGGCGGTCTTTGACGTAGGTGATAAGCGATTCCGGCTTGCCGAGCTCCTGCAGGATCGTCTGGACGACCTGAATATTGTTGCGTTCGTTCCGCCCGCCTACGTTGTACACTTCGCCGCTCCGCCCTTGATGCAGAACGAGGTCGATCGCGCTGCAATGATCCTCGACATACAGCCAATCGCGCACATTCAGACCGTCGCCGTATACGGGCAGCGGCTTATCCCGAAGCGCGTTCTGGATCATCAAGGGGATCAGCTTCTCCGGGAACTGGTAAGGCC
>NZ_KK082177.1:0-15838 GCF_000598065.1 Paenibacillus darwinianus
GGCTTGTCTCGGACGGCTGAGGAGTTGGCCGATTTGCGTCAGGAGTCGGATGTCGTCGTACTGGCGTCGGGCGATCCGTTGTTTTTTGGCATTGCGGGCTATTTGGCGAATAAGCTGGGGCGCGATGCGGTGGAGATACATTCACAGCCGAGCTCAGTGCAGCTCGCTTTTGCCCGGATGGGAGACAGCTGGCAGGACGCCGCGCTCGAAAGCGTGCACGGCCGGCCGCTGAAGGGGCTTGCCCAGCGCATCGACGGCCGGGCGAAGGTTGCGATTCTGACCGATGAGGAGAACGATCCGGCGGCGATTGCCCGCTATCTGCTGGCGTTCGGTATGACTGAGTACGATGCGTTCGTGGCGGAGAACCTCGGCGGCGCGGAAGAGCGGTACGGTTTTTGGCGGCTGGAGGAGCTGGCGGAGGCGCGGTTCGCGCCGCTTAACCTCGTCATTTTGCGGCGAAAGCCGGATGCGCCGGAGCCGCGGCGCGGCTTCGGCTTTGAGGATGAGGAATTTCACCAGCGTAAGCCGGAGAAGGGGCTGATCACCAAGAAGGAAGTGCGGGTGCTTAGCTTGTCGGAGCTGCGGCTGAAGCCGGACAGCGTCGTGTGGGACATCGGTGCGGGGAGCGGCTCGGTTGCCGTCGAGTGCGCGCGGCTTGCGCCGCTGGGACAGGTGTTTGCCATCGAGAAGAATGCGGGGGACATGGACAATATCGAGCAGAACCGGCGGAAGTTCCGCACGGACTTTACAGCTATCCATGCCAAGGCGCCGGACGGTCTGGAGGGGATGCCCGATCCGGACGCCGTGTTTATCGGCGGCAGCGGCGGCGAGCTGCAGGAGCTGATCCGGCTTTGTTGCGGACGGCTGCGCGAGGACGGGCGAATCGTCGTGAATGCGGCGACGATCGAGACTTTGCATGCCGCGCAGCAGGCGCTGCTGGCGCAAGCTTTTGCGGTACGCATCTCGCTCGTTCAGGTAGCCCGCAGCAAGCCGATTCTCGATATGACCCGGTTTGAGGGCCTGAATCCGGTTTACGTGATTACGGGGTTTCGGGCGAAGGATGAGCTGCTGGGAGAGGAATAGGACCGGGCGGAAAGGCAGGAAGGGATAAAGGCGGCAACATGCGGCGCAACCGCGCGACAGCGGGGCCGGCACAGAGGCGTAACCGCAAAGGAAAGAGAGGAAACAGCGATGACAACGACAACTGCCGTTAAGACAGGCACGCTTTACGGAATCGGCGTAGGCCCGGGCGATCCGGAATTAATTACGATCAAGGCATTTAGGCTGATGAAGGAATGTCCGGTGATCGCCTATCCAAAGAAGCGGATGGGCGGCAAATCGTATGCGTTGGAGATCGTGGAGCTCTATACGAATCCGGCCGAGAAGGAGATGCTCGGCCTGGTGTTCCCGATGACGAAGGACCCGGGGGTGCTGGAACGCGAGTGGAGCAAGACGGTCGAGCAGTGCTGGAGCCATCTGCGGGAGGGGCGCGACATCGCGTTCGTCACGGAGGGCGACCCTAATCTGTACAGCACGTTCATTCATATGGCGCGGCTGCTGCAGGAGCTGCATCCGGAGGTGCCGGTCCGGTCGGTGCCCGGCATCTCGTCGGTGCTGGGCGCCGCCGCGCGGTTGGGACTGCCGCTGGCCGACGGCGACGAGCAGGTGGCGATCGTGCCGGCGACGGGGGACCGGGCGGCGATGCGCAAGGCGATTCAAGAGCATGACGCGATCGTGTTTATCAAGGTGGCGAAGGTGCTCGACATGATGATCGATATTCTTGAGGAGCTCGGCCTGGCGGACAAGGCGTCGGTTGTGACGAAGGTGACCTCTGCGGAGGAGCGCATCTGGCGCGACGTTCGCAAGCTGCGGGGGGAAGAGCTGGAATATTTGACGCTGATGGCGGTGAGAAAATGACGGAGCGGCAGCGGAATGACGAAGCGAATGCGAAGCAGCCGAAGCCAGGTTCGCGGCTGGATGCGGGCGTGACGAAGCCGGAGTTCGGGCTCGAAGCGGTTGGGGTACAAGCGGAACCGCGGGTGGAAGCGAGTACGACGAAGCCGTCGCAGAGGCTGGAAGCGAAGGTGTACATCGTCGGCGCCGGTCCGGGCGATCCGGATCTGATCACGGTGAAGGGGCTGAGGATCGTGGAACGGGCGGATGTGGTGCTGTATACGGACTCGCTCGTGAGCGAAGATTTGGTCAGTCACGCCGGCGCGCATGCCGAGGTGCTGCAAAGTTCCGGCATGGACCTGGAGCAGATGGTGGACGTCATGGCACGCACGGTATCGGCGGGACGGAGCGTAGCGCGCGTGCACACGGGCGACCCTTCCGTGTATGGGGCGATTCTGGAGCAGATGGTGCTGCTCAAGCAGCGGGACATCCCGTACGAAATCGTGCCGGGTGTCAGCTCCGTATTCGCCGCAGCGGCGGCGCTGGGAGCGGAACTGACCGTGCCGGATTTGACGCAGACCGTCATACTGACGCGGGCGGAAGGGCGCACCCCGGTACCCGACCGGGAAAAGCTGCGCGACCTGGCCTCGCATCATTGCACGGTGGCGCTTTTTCTGAGCGCGACGCTGGCGAAGAAAGTCGTGCGGGAATTTCTCGAGGCGGGCTGGTCGGAAGACACGCCGGTCGCCGTCGTTCAGCGGGCGACGTGGCCGGATCAGAAAATCGTCCGCACGACGCTGCGCGAGCTCGACGGCGCCTTGCGCGAGGCGGGTATCCGGATGCATGCGATGATTCTTGCCGGCTGGGCGCTCGATCCGACGCTGGTCGACCGCGATGCGCACCGCTCCAAGCTGTACGATAAAACGTTCACGCACGGCTACCGGAAAGGGGTGGCCGCGAGTGAGTAAGCCATTCGCAACCGTTGCAATTACGAAGCACGGCGTGGAGCTGTCGCGCGGGCTTGCGGAGCATTTTCCGGGCACGGATTTGTATTATATGAGCAAGTTCGCCCGCGGGGACGAGCAGGAGAAGGGCTACCGGATGTTCGAGGGGTCGGTGAAGCTGATCCTGCCGGATTTGTTCAAGGCGTACAGCGGGTTGATTATTTTTATCTCGCTTGGAGCCGTCGTCCGCATGATCGCGCCGATTCTCGAGGATAAGAAAAAGGATCCCGCCGTCGTCGTGGTGGACGACCGCGGCGAGCATGTCATCAGCGTGCTCTCCGGCCATTTGGGCGGCGCCAACGAGCTGACCCGTCAGGTGGCGGAGGCGATCGGAGCGCGTCCGGTCATCACGACCGCTTCGGATGTGCAGCAGACGATTCCGGTCGATCTTTTCGGCCGCAGCTTTGGCTGGGAGATTGAGAGCTTCGACCGGGCGACGCCGGTGAGCGCCTCCGTCGTGAACGAGGAGCGGGTCGTCGTGGTGCAGGAAGCCGGAGAGACCGGCTGGTGGACGTACGACAAGCCGCTGCCCCCGCATATCCGTGTTTGCGCGAGTGCGCGGGAGGCGATGAATGCCGAGTTTGATGCGGCGCTGGTGGTGACGGACCGGCTGTTGGATGGCGATGAAGAAGCGGCATTGTTGGCTAACGGGGTGCTGTACCGGCCGAAAACGCTGGTGCTCGGCATCGGCTGCAACCGGGGAACGCCGGCCGAGGAGATCGAGGAGACGATCGTGACGGCGTTAGCGGAACTCGGGCTGTCGTGGAAAAGCGTGCGCAATGTCGCGACCATCGACCTGAAAAAGGACGAAGAGGGGCTGCTAGCGGTATGTGCGAAATACCGGTGGAAGCTGGCGGTCTATACGCCGGATGAGCTGAACCGGGTGCCGCTGCGCAATCCGTCGGACACGGTGTACAGGTACACGGGCGCGTATGGCGTGAGCGAGCCTGCGGCGCTGCTGTCTGCCGGCGCGTCGGATTGGCTGCTGGAGAAAAGAAAAAGCGGCAACGTGACGATCTCCGTCGCGCGGGTAAGCCTTCCGGCTCCAGAAGGAGCGGCGGTATGAGCGGCGTCGGGTGCAGACGCCTCGTCATTGCCGGCACCGGCAGCGGCGTCGGCAAAACGTCGGTGACGCTCGGGCTTATGGCGGCGCTGCGTCGGCGCGGGTTAACGGTGCAGGGGTTTAAATGCGGCCCGGATTATATCGATCCGGCCTATCACCGCGCCGTGACCGGCAGGCCGTCGCGCAATCTGGATACCTGGATGGTGACGCCGGACACGATGCGGGAGATTTTTCTCAGGGGCTCTGAGGGATGTGACATCTCTGTCATTGAAGGGGTCATGGGACTGTATGACGGGAAGGACCCGCTGGCCAATACCGGATCGACCGCAGAGATTGCCATGCTGCTGGAGGCTCCGGTACTGCTCGTGGTGAACGTGCAGAGCATGGCGCGCAGCGCCGCCGCGGTCGTGCTGGGCTATCAGAAGCTGGATGAGCGCGTCCGGATCGCCGGCGTCATCGTTAACAAATGCGGAAGCGAAGGGCATTACAGGATGGTGAAGGCGGCCATCGAACAGGTATGCGGCGTTCCGGTCATCGGTTGGCTGAAGCGGGACGAGCGGCTGGACATTCCCGAGCGCCATCTCGGTCTTGTGCCTGCGATTGAGCGGGGCGATCTGGGAGAGCTGTTCGAGCATGCAGCGGATTTGGTAGAGCACGGCGTCGACTTGGACGCAATTGCTGCGCTTGCCGGGGAGGCGCCGAAGCTGCAGTGGCCGGAGGAGCGGCTTTTTCGCGGGGAGGCTGCTGCGCTGGAGGGCGGTTCGTTGACGGATGCGGGAACGAAGGTCGGCGAGGATGCCAGCGGACCGACTATTGCCGTAGCGCTAGATGCCGCGTTTAACTTTTATTACCCGGAGAATCTGGAGCTGTTGGAGCAGGCGGGAGCGCGGCTGCGCTATTTTAGTCCCTTGGCGGGGGAAAAGATTCCGGCCGATGCGGACGGCTTGTATATCGGCGGCGGCTTTCCAGAGGAATTCGCGGCACAGCTGGCAGCCGGTGAAGCGGTGAAGGCGGATTTGCGGACGCGCATTGACAACGGGCTGCCGGTGTTCGCCGAGTGCGGCGGATACATGTACCTGGCGCGTTCGATCACAGACCGCGCGGGCGTCAGCTATCCCATGGCCGGTGTGATTCCCGCCGATGTGCGCATGCAGAGCAAGCTGGCCGCGCTCGGGTATCGCGAAGCGACGGCCTTGGTGGACTGCCCGCTGCTGGAGAAAGGCGAGACGGTTCGTGGGCATGAGTTTCACTATTCCACGCTGACGGCCGAGCTTGAGAACTACCCTTATGTCTATGAAACGAAGGGTATGCGCGGATCGGCGCAGGAAGGCTATTGCCGGGACAATGTAATGGCCGGGTACACGCATGTGCATTTTGCCTCGAATCCGAGGGTGGTTGAGAGATTTGCAGCACAGTGCAGGGAGTTTGGCGGGAGACAGGCGTGCTTGGGCTAGAGCTTGTTGGGTAAGCCGGCGGATTTGCTTAAGTAGTTGAACCAAACGGGACGGGTCATCACGACCTTCGAGGGATGGGACCTGGAGTAACGAAAAAGCGCTGTTTACTTCATTTGTCGAAAGGCGTATATTCTTATCATTGGGTTGATGCAACCAAATTTCAAATCCAAGGTAAGGAGAAGAAGGCAAGTATGTCAGATCTTGAAAAGGCCGGCTATAAATCCATCGCGCTCGATATCGCCCAGCGAATCGTAAGCGGTGAATTTACCGTTAACAGCAAAATTTCAGGCAGATCCCTGCTTGCTGGCCAATACCATGTTTCGCCGGAAACGATCCGGAAAGCGATCGGGCTGCTGAAGGAAGAAGCCATCGTTCACGTATCGCAAGGCAAAGAAATCATCATCGTTTCCGACTCCAACGCCAATGCATACATTTCGAAAAACAATTACTTAAAATCCGTCTATTCGCTCAAACAGGATCTTCAGCAGCTGCTGCTCGAGAAACAGGAAATGGACCGCAAGTTCGAGGATCTGCTTGCCGAACTCATCGAAGCCTCCGACCGTCTGAAGCATCTCAAGCCGTACAATCCGGTAGAGTTAAAAATAAAGCCCGGCGCGCACGTCATCGGAATGACGATCGCAGGTCTGCAGTTCTGGCAAAATACCGGGGCGACGATCATCGCTTTGCGCCGCGGAACGAATGTCTCGATCTCGCCCGGACCTCACGTGGTGCTGCTGGAAGGCGATGTGCTGGTAGTGGTCGGCGACGACAAAACCTACGAAAAAACCGAAAGGTTTCTGAATATGCCCCGTTCATAATCCGTTCTCCAAGGAAGCCCTCTCGGCAAGATGCCGGGACGGCTTTTTTTATCGACACCTGCGCAAAAAACAAACAATTTTTATGCGGTCCCGTCTCGTTCATCGTCAGGGAGAATGTGGATGTGATCGTGAATTGGAAGGTGGAGCCCATTATCGATGCGGTCAGAAGAGTGGCCAAGAGAGATGAATTGAACGGAATCCAAACGATAACTAACAACTTAATATTTTTTTAAGGTTGTAAGTTGAGAAGGAATTTGTTATAGTTGCAAATAACTTCGGTGCCGACTTGGCGTTTTGGATGGTTATTTGCGGGCAATCGCCATTTTCGACCCGTTCGCGGGTCTTTTGTTTTGTGAGGGGACTTTGATCTTGGGAAGGAGGAGTTGCATGTCGATCATTGAAGTCAGGCAGCTTACGAAAATTTTCGGACCGGATCCGGCACGCGCCGGCCGGCTGCTGAACGAAGGTTGGTCCAAGGAGAAGATTTACAAGGAAACGGGGATGACCGTCGGCGTCAACAAAGCCGAATTCTCCATCCGTCAGGGCGAGATCTTCGTCATCATGGGTTTGTCGGGCAGCGGGAAATCCACGTTGGTCCGGCTGCTGAACCGGTTGATCGAACCGACTTCGGGCCAGATTCTGTTTGGGGGCGCAGACATTGTCCGGATGAATCCGGAACAGCTCCGGCAGCTCCGCCGGAAGAACATCGGCATGGTCTTTCAGAAATTCGCCTTGTTTCCTCACCGGACCGTTCTCGGAAACGTGGAATACGGCCTGGAAGTGCAGGGAGTCGAGAGACGGAAAAGAAAAGAGCTGGCGATGAACGCGATTAGGTTGGTCGGATTGGACGGTTGGGCCAATAGTTTGCCCGATCAATTGAGCGGAGGGATGCAGCAACGGGTGGGACTCGCCCGCGGTCTGGCGAACGATCCGGACATCCTGCTCATGGATGAAGCGTTCAGCGCGCTCGATCCGCTGATCCGCAAGGATATGCAGCATGAGCTGCTGCTGCTCCAGTCGAAGATGAAGAAGACGATCGTCTTCATCACGCACGATCTGGATGAAGCGCTTCGGATCGGGGACCGAATCGCCTTGATGAAAGACGGCTCGATCGTGCAGATTGGCACCCCGGAGGAAATCCTCATCCAACCGGCGGACAAGTACGTCGAGCGTTTCGTGGAAGACGTCGATTTGTCCAAGGTTCTCACGGCCGCCCACGTCATGTTCCAGCCGCAGACCGTGACGCCGGAGCGCGGCCCCCGGGTTGCCCTGCAGCTCATGCGTGACAACGGCGTTTCCAGCTTGTATGTGACGGATACCGAAAAGAAGCTGCTCGGCATCATAACGGCGGATCAGGCGGCCATGGCGCTCCGGGAGAAGAGAACGATCCAAGAGGTCATGCAGACCGACGTTCCCTGGGTGCCTCCCACGGCATTGCTGAACGAGCTTTTCGAAATGATGGCCGAAACCCGGTTGCCGGTTGCGGTCGTTGACAACAGGGAGAAGCTGATCGGCATTATCCTCAAAGGAGCCGTACTGTCTGCCTTGGCGGGCAATCCCGTGCCGGAAGCGGGTGGTGTCTCGTGAACCTGCCCAAAATCCCGCTCGGAGAATGGATCGAGAAGCTCGAGGACTGGATGACCGCTAATTTCGCACCGCTCTTCGACTTCATCACGCTCGTGATCGGAGCGATGGTGGATGGAATCGAGACGGCGCTGCTGTTGGTCCCGGCGCTCCTCCTGATCCTGTTGATCGCGACGCTGGCCTATTGGGTTGCGGGATGGAAGATTGCCGCTTTTGCGTTTGTGGGATTGTTCCTGATCGACAATCTCGCGTTATGGGAGCCGTCGATGCAGGCCCTGTCTCTGGTATTGACGGCCGCCGTTATTTCCGTCCTCGCGGGAGTGCCCGTCGGCATCCTGTGCGCAAGGAACAATACGATCCGGAATACCGTCACGCCTGTCCTGGATTTCATGCAGACGATGCCCGCTTTCGTCTATCTGCTGCCGGCTGTAACCTTCTTTTCTCTCGGCGTGGTCCCGGGCGTGATTGCGTCCATCATCTTCGCCATCCCCCCTACGATCCGGCTGACGAATCTCGGAATCCGTCAGGTTCCCGGGGAGTTGGTCGAAGCCGCCGACGCATTTGGTTCGACGCCGGCGCAGAAACTGTTCAAGCTGCAGCTGCCGCTAGCCATGCCGACGATCATGGCTGGCATCAACCAGACGATCATGTTGTCGCTTTCCATGGTGGTCATCGCATCCATGATCGGGGCGCAGGGCGTTGGAGCATTAGTTTACCGTGCCGTCACGCAGGTGAAACTGGGCATCGGCTTTGAAGCCGGCATCGCGATCGTGATCATGGCCATCCTGCTTGACCGCCTGACGCAAAACGCGTTCAAGAAAAAATAAACAGGGAGTGTTGTCGTTGAAGAAGTGGAGTTTGTTGTTGTCCGCCATTCTTGTTGCTGCCGTATTGGCAGGGTGTTCCCAAAAGGGAAAAGAAAAAACCATTAATCTGGCGTATGTGGCATGGGATTCCGAGATTGCGAGCACGAACGTGGTCAAGGAGGTGCTGGAGTCGAAGCTGGGCTACAAGGTGAAAATGCTCCAGGTCGACGCCGGTCCGATGTGGACGGGCATTGCCGACGGCAGCGCGGACGCTATGGTTGCCGCTTGGCTCCCGAGCACCCACGCCTCATATCTGGAGCAATATCAATCGAAAATCGATGACCTGGGTCCGAACCTGGACGGAACCAAGATCGGCCTTGCAGTCCCAGCCTATTTGAATATCCAATCCATCGAGGATTTGAACAAGGCGGAGACGGCCTCCTCGCTCAAAAACAGAATCATCGGAATCGAACCGGGCGCCGGCATCATGATGGCCACGGAGAAGGCACTGACCGACTATGCGCTCAAAGACTACACGCTGGTCGAAAGCTCATCCGCCGCCATGGCCCAGGAGCTGATCAAGGCCTACGACAACAAGCAGCCGATCGTCGTCACCGGATGGACGCCCCACTGGATGTTCGCCAAGATGGAGCTCAAATACCTGGACGATCCCAAAGGCATATACGGCGGAGACGAGCAGATCCATACGCTGGTCCGCCAAGGCTTGAAGGACGACAAGCAGGACGCTTATACATTCCTCGACCAATTCGCGTGGGAGCCGGCGGACATGGAGAGCGTCATGGTGGCCATCCAGGAAGGCAAATCCCCCGAGGATGCGGCCAAGGATTGGGTCAGCGCGAATCCGGACAAGGTCGACTCCTGGATCAAGGGCACAAAATAACCAGTTGAACAGAGGCGGTAATACCCGATGGGGAAGACCGCCTCTTTTTTCTTCGAAAGGGTCAACTTCATTTCCAGCTGCGCTGGCGGGCATGACGATCAAGGGTGAGAGGCTCATGTAATTGCGCATGGGTCTATTTGATTTTTCACGCGAAAAAATATACACAATCTTGACTAATCTATGTTAATTTAATGATATATAAACTACCGTCAGGGTGATTGCTATTAATATGCAGCTACTATCTTCAATCAACAATACGAACATAACACTTGTCTCCTTTCTGAACCTGACTTCGGACGGCATTGCCATTGTCGATCTGGAGGGACGGGTCATCGAGCTGAACCATAAATTCGAGGAAATGCACGGCTGGACAAGGGATGAAGTGATCGGCATGGTCCTTCCGATGACACCGGAGAGGGATAAGGCCGCCGTTTTTCACCTGTATGAGCGTATCGTTCGAGGGGAAGACGTCTTGGGAATGGAATGCTGGAAATTACGCAAAGACGGCACGTCCTTTTATGCGGATGTCACGATATCTCCGATCCGGGATGAGCATGGCGAAGTCATCGCATTCGTGGGTGTGGAACGGGATATTACGGACAAAAAGAAGGCCGAGGAACAGCTGAAGGAAAGCGAGGAGCGCTACCGGGTGCTGGTCGAGACGTCCCCTGAACCGATCGTCGTATACCGGGATGATGTCATCGAATTCGTTAACCCGGCGACGGTGAAGCTTTTCGGCGCGCGCAATCCGTCGGAGCTCATCGGCCGGCATATCACGCGTTTCGTGCATGCGGAAGATCTGGCCTCTCTGCCCCGGCAGCTCCGCGAGCTTATCGAGACAGGCCGGACCTCGGAAGTGCTGAATAAGCGGCTGCTCCGCCTGGATGGCCAGGTGATATATGTGGAGGTCAAAGTCGTACCGATCAAGTTTCAAGGTCATCGGGCAGCGCAGCTGTTGTTCCGGGACGTGACGGACCGCAGAATAGCGGAAGATGCGCTTGCGGAACGGGAGCGGGAATTCACACGGGTGCTGAAGCTTTCGCCTGAGCCGATCATCCTGCTTCGCGACGGCATAATCAATTTCGCAAACGATCAAGGCATTGAGCTTTTTGGCGGGATGAACGAGGGGGAGCTGATCGGACGGCCAATCTTCGACTTTTTCTGCAAGACCTATCATCCCACGATTGTCGAGCGCATGAATCAAGCGATTCAAACGAACGACTCTATGGATTTCATCGAATTGAAGCTCAGGCGCCTGGACGGCAACGAGCTGGATGTCGAGCTGTCTTGCATTTATATTTACAAGCATATCGATTCACCGCTGCTGCAAATCGTAATCCGGGATATGACGGAGCGCAAACGGACGGAAGAGATGATCCGCAGGTCGGAGAAGCTCTCGATCGTAGGCGAGCTCGCTGCCGGCGTGGCGCACGAAATACGGAATCCGCTGACCTCGCTGAAAGGGTTTCTGCAGCTGCTTCAACAGAAAAACACCGTGTACGTTGACATTATGCTGATCGAAATTGAACGCATCAACAATATCGTCAATGAATTCATGAGCATCGCCAAGCCGCATGCGGTGCAGTTCGTTGAAACCGATCTCCGCGCTCTGATTGAGAATGTCATCTACCTGATGGAGCCGCAGTCGCTGCTGTTCAATGTGCAAATGACGCTTCATGTTGACCCGGACGTCCGGACTATCTACTGCGAGCCCAATCAGATCAAGCAGGTGTTCATGAATCTCCTCAAAAATGCCATCGAATCGATGCCCCACGGCGGCACGATCGAGATTGCGATCCGACAGAGGGAGAATGACGGCGTATCCATTCGCATTGTCGACCAAGGCATCGGGATTCCGAAGGAGAAGCTGGCCAAGCTCGGCGAGCCGTTCTATTCCCTGAAGGAAAATGGCACCGGCCTGGGCCTCATGGTCTGCCATCGCATCATCGAAACGCACAACGGTACGATGTCGATCCAGAGCAAGCTTAAGGAGGGGACGGTTGTCGAAATTGAAATACCGGTGAAATAATAGAGAGATTTCTAATGTTTCAACTCGCCTGTTGCGAGAAGCATACAAAAAGGCTGATCGGATCAGCCTTTTTGCGGTTTTCATTTTTTTAATCCGGCAGGCCGGAGACCGCGATTTACCGAGCAAAGGATTTTTTTACCATAGCGCCCACAAATCTATCTATAGTAGAGTACGGATGGGAGGTGGCTGACACCGATGAGAAAACAACTATCCGCACTGGCCATACTGGCCGCACTGACAGGGACGCTGCTGAATCCGGTCGGCGCCGGCGCATCAACCGTAACGACGAAAACATTGGATATAGAGGGAACCCAAGTGAAGACGTCCATACTTGTGCAGAACAACCGCCAGCTTGTGCCGGTGACGTTCTTCAGGTATCTGGATGCGGATGTAAGCTGGAGCGCACGCTACAATTCGGCGGTCGTCCGGAATCCGTCCGTCGTGATGGGCTTTCCGATCGGAACCGATTATGTGGATTATGAGCTTAACCGCAACAGCCGCTGGAAGCGGGCGGAGTTGTCTACCACTGCGGTCACCCGCGCCGGGAAGGTCTACGTGCCGCTGGCCTACACGGCCAGAATGCTCGGCATGAACGTCCGCTATAACGCAAACACGAAACAGACATCGATTTCACCGGCATGGAAGAAAGGCACCGTAACGGTGACTGCCAAGTCCGCCGCGACAAAAGCAGCCGCCACACAACCGGATATCAAATGGCTTTACCGGATCACGGAGGCGGAGGCGGGCGGCGAAAGCTATAAAGGCAAAGTCGCGGTAGCCGCGACGATCCTTAACCGGGTAAAGAGTCCGGAATGGCCGGACACGATCAAGGACACGATATTTCAAGTGACCAAATATAACGGCAAATCCTACTACCAATACTCGCCGGTGCTCGACAAGCGGATCTACAGCGTGAAGCCGAGCGCCGAGACGATTAGAGCGGTTGACGAAGCGATGCGGGGAACCGATCCCAGCTACGGCGCGCTCGTCTTCTACAACTCGGAAAAAACCGACAACCAATGGGTTCGCGACCGGAAACAAACCGTCATAATCGGCAATCATGTATTTGCGAAATGAATGATGATTGGATATCACACCTGGAGAGGCTGCGCAGGTCGGCAGCCTCTCTTGTTTTTGCGTAGGAAACGCGATCGGTTACGCGATCCAGACCCATGCCAACAAGCCGACCAGCACAGGCGCAGCGGCGGCGCGCGCTAACGAATGGCCTCTTTCGATTCTTCCTCCCTGCAGGCTTTAATATCCGTCGGAAATGGGTATAAAAAGGAGTATGACAGGCTCAGCATCGACTACCGGGTGCGGGGCTTCAAGCGCGATATTAGCTACACGAAGGACAAGCTCAGCCCGCAGGAGCAGAAGCAAATCACGCGGCGGGTGCAAACCGAGATGGACGAGATCTTCTACGGCAAAAACATGAGCCGCATGGAGACCGAGGAGAATGGAACGGACTGACGATGCGCGAGACGTGCTCACCCGGCACACCGCTTCGCTTGTGCTTCTTTTGTCACTTTTGCGGCCGAATGGACATAGGAGCTTACCCGATAATGTCGAAATTATGGGTATCGGCCATGTAAAGAAACAAGTAAAGAAAAAGCGGGTGATGCGATATGAAAACGATATCGGTTCAGCAGCTGGTGGCGCGCTTCAAGCTTGAAGTGCTCGCTGGTGCAGGGAAGCTCGACCGCACGATCTCGCAATCCAAGGTGCACCGTCCGGGGCTGGAGTTCGTCGGTTATTTCGACTTTTTCCCGATGGAGCGGGTGCAGGTGATGGGCCGCAAGGAAATTACGTATTTACATAAGCAAACGGAAGAGGAGCGCATGCTTCATATCGGCAATATCGTCAGGTACCGGCCGCCTTGCTTCATTGTGACATACGGTCAGGGCGAAGGGCTGAAATACTTGACGCAGTATTGCGAGGAAGAGGGGATCCCGCTGCTCCGGACGGTGGAGCCCACCACGGAATTCATTACGAAGCTGGACGGCTACCTGGTGAAATCGCTGGCCTCGGAAATATCGGTGCACGGCGTCTGCATGAATGTGTCGGGCATCGGCATTCTGCTTCGGGGACAATCCGGCATCGGCAAAAGCGAGACCGCGCACACGCTCATCCGTCGGGGCCATCGCCTGGTTGCTGACGACATCGTGACGCTGAAGCGGATCAGTCCGCAGACGCTGATCGGCACGCATAATGAAACAACGAAGGAATTTCTAGCGCTGCGCAGCATCGGATTGGTTAACGTGGTTAGACTTTATGGCCGTAAAGCGTTCCAGGATGAGACGAGAATTGTGCTGGATATCGAGCTGGCCCGTTGGCGTGAGAATGAGCTCAACAATGAGCTGGAGCTCCAGCCTGGCTACACCGACTATCTCGGCGTCAAGGTTCCGCATATCGAAATCCAGCTGCAGCCGGGCCGCGACGTGGCGGGCCTGATCGAGGCGGCGGCCAACAACTGGTATCTGCGCCAGCACGGCTACAGCGCCGCCGAGGAATTCATCAAGCGGATCGAGGAGCAGATGGAGGAGAACGGTTGACGGCGGGCTGACGCAGGACGGATTCCCAAGTCGTTCATGCGGTTGAAGCACAAGCTGGGCTGGTGGCCCGGGAGAAGGACGGGGCGTACGTGCCGGTCATCAAAATTTCGGGCAATCCCGAGAAGGTATCGACGCCCGGCGGTCTGGGAGTTGAAGATGGCATGCATTCGCAAATATCAGCAGCCCTGATTCCTGGATAGCTTTCCCGGTTTCAACTCGCTGGATTTTCGGCTGGCTTCATATCGAGAGCAATCTCACGCGCCAGTGGGTGCATATCCGGGATTGACGGGATAAAAAGGAGGGGCTGTCCCACAACCATCGTAGATGATGGTTGTGGGACAGCCCCATTTTCATAAACGAGCTTATGCTTTACCGTCGAATTCGACGATTTGCTTGACCACCTGTGCGATCAGCTTGATTTTCTCAGCGGAGCAGCCCTCGAGCATCTCCATGATCTCGCCCCGCAGAAAATCCCGGGAGGTGCTGTTCGTTCCGCTTAATATATATTCGGGCGTCTCTTCAAGCACAGCGCAGAGTTCGGACAGACGCTCCAAATTGATCGGCGTCTTGCCGCGCTCGATTTTGCTGATATAGGCGTTGGACACGTCGAGCTCTTCCGCCAGGTTTTCCTGTGTAAACCCTTTGATTTCCCTCGCCTTTCGTATCCGTTTGCCAATTAATTCGTAATCGAATCCCATCCCTATCACCTATACAAACTATAGCAACGAATAATAAACGGTCACATGCATAAATATTCAAATTGAACAAATAAGTTAAGTATGGTACACTTCTTGGTAGAAAAGGCTTACGCGATCGACACAATCCTTGTCGATTCGACGGTTTTTCGAGAACGCGTGATGTGGAGGACAGCATGTACGTATCCGTAACCAGAAGCGTGGAAGGAATCGGCATGGAGAGCATTCATGTCGACGATATTCTGTTTCTTGAAACTTCACAGAGCCGGATATTGGTTCACACGAAGGACGGCGTTTACTACGTGCCCAACACGTTGGAGCGTTGGATGAGGGCCTTCGGTTCCATCGGACAGCAGTTCGAAATGGTTGACCGCTGCTCGATCGCCAACCTGAACAGGGTGAGGCGAATCGATCCGGTATGGTGTCGGCTTTATTTCGACGACAATCCGTCCGAAGGCGCAAAGCCATGCAATGTGGCGAGAAGCCATTACCGGAAGGTCGCCAACAAGATCGAAGAAATACGTAAGGCCTGAGCAGGAGCAATGGACCCGTATGGGGATCATTGCTTTTTTTGTTCGGCGTGCCCGAGGCGCCGAGCGGCAGCAGCACGGAAATAAGTGACACGGGCGACCGGTTTCTGCGGACCGGCGTTTTTGGTATGATAGATAGACATATATCGATACAATCCGAACAAAGGGGGTTATCGCTTGACGGACAAACGGGAAAAAGCGGTCGTCGTTTTCAGCGGCGGCCAAGACAGCACGACCTGCCTGTTCTGGGCGTTGGAACGGTTCGCCGCAGTGGAGGCGGTCACCTTCAATTACGGCCAGCGGCACAGCCGGGAGCTGGAGTGCGCGGCACAGATCGCGCAGGAGCTTTCGGTCAAGCATCATATTCTGGACATGTCCCTGCTGAACCAATTGGCGCCGAACGCGCTCACGCGCGACGATATCGACATTGCCACCGGGGAGGGCGGACTGCCGACGACGTTCGTCGACGGCCGGAACCTGCTCTTTCTGTCGTTCGCTGCCGTGCTGGC
>NZ_KK082177.1:15938-16909 GCF_000598065.1 Paenibacillus darwinianus
GCCCGCCATATCGTGACCGGCGTCTGCGAGACCGATTTCAGCGGCTACCCGGACTGCCGGGACATTTTCATCAAATCGCTTAACGTCACGCTGAATCTGGCGATGGATTATCCGTTCGTCGTCGATACGCCGCTCATGTGGCTCGACAAGGCGCAAACGTGGGAGCTGGCCGATCGGCTGGGCGCCTTCGATTTCGTCCGCTCCCGCACTTTGACCTGCTACAACGGCATCATCGCGGACGGCTGCGGCGAGTGTCCGGCGTGCCGGCTGCGGCGGGGCGGGCTGGAGGCTTATTTGGAGCGCAGAGGCGGCAACAGCGGTAAAGCTTGATTATATTAACTTAGGAACGAGGCGTTACGACAATGCTGCAGCAGATTTACCCCCCGGTCGCGCATGACTATGCGTACGAGCTCAACAAAGATATGCATTTCGCCGCGGCCCACTACATCCCGCATGACGACGCGGGCAAGTGCCGGCGCGTTCACGGCCATACGTATTTCGCGAATGTCACGATCGCCGGCGACGAGCTGGACGGCAGCGGCTTTCTCGTCAATTTCTCGACGGTCAAAAAGCTGATCCACGAACGGTTCGATCACCATACCGTCAACGAAGACGAGCTGTTTGACGACGCCGATCCGGGTCGCTACCCGACGACGGAAATTATGGCCCGGACGATCTGGGAGATCGTGCAGGAGCATTTGGACGTGCAGCCGAACAAGCCGCGGTGCCTGCAGGTGTTTTTGCGTGAAACGCCGTCCAGTTACGTCGTCTACCGGCCGAAGGCGGTGCGCTGATATGGCGGGCCGCGCGATTCCCGTATTGGAAATATTCGGACCGACCGTGCAGGGTGAAGGCCTCGTCATCGGGCAGAAAACGATGTTCGTCCGCACCGCCGGCTGCGATTACAGCTGCGCCTGGTGCGATTCGGCCTTTACATGGGACGGCTCCGCGAAGGATGACATTCGGCTGCT
>NZ_KK082177.1:17009-18217 GCF_000598065.1 Paenibacillus darwinianus
TTGTGGAGGAGCTGCTGCGGATCGGCGGCAGCCGCTTCGGTCATGTGACGCTGTCCGGGGGCAATCCCGCGCTGCTTCCGCAGCTGGACGAGCTCATCCGACTGCTGCACGCGCGGGGGATGCAGGTGGCGCTCGAAACGCAGGGCAGCCGCTGGCAGGAATGGTTCCGGGCGATCGACGACCTTACGATTTCTCCCAAGCCGCCGAGCTCGGGCATGAATACGGATTGGAACAGGCTGGACGAGATCATGAACAAGCTGTCGGGCAGAGCGGAGGGGCTGTGCCTGAAGGTGGTCATTTTCGACGAGGCTGACCTCGATTATGCGTTAACGGTACACCGCCGTTATCCCGGGGTGCCGCTTGTGCTGCAGGTCGGCAACGACGATGTGGGCACCTCCGATGCGGCGGGCCTGATCGTCAAGCTGCTGCGGCGCTACGAGTGGCTGGTGGAGCGGGTGGCCGCCTCGGAAGCGTTCAGGCAGGTGCGGGTGCTGCCGCAATTGCATACGCTGCTGTGGGGAAACAAGCGAGGGGTTTAAGCCATAATTTGCCGCGAAGCGGACGGAAAAACAGCCGCTTTGACGGATTTCAGGAAAATCTTCCCTTCACCTGCCGATTGAAGCTGGTATAATAATAGAGCGATAGATTCTATCAACTCTACTATTTGCGAGGTACCGGATGCGAAAACCAGCAGTTATTACCGTCATGTTTGCGTTGGGGTGGCAAGTATTGTTCGCCGCTCCGTCAGTCGAAGCCGTCGGGACCCGGTCCGAATCGTATACGGCCAAGGTGTATGCCGTCTCGCTTAATGTGCGAAACGAGCCTTACGCGAAAGCCGAGGTGATTGGCTCCTTGAAGAACGGCGAGTTGGTCACTGTTTCCCAGGAAGCGCACGGCTGGCTCCAGGTGCGGTCGGGGAGGGTAAGCGGCTGGGCCGCAGGCTATTATTTCAAAAAGGTAAACGGAGCTGTTTCGGTCAGCTCGGCCGGCTCGTCGTCCGAGGACGGCGGCAAATCGATTGCGAGGTCAGTGCGGAAGGCGGCGGATACGGTGGCCGTTACCGCAGATACGCTGCGGCTCCGGTCGGGTCCGGGGTTGAAATACAGGATGGTCGGCGGACTTAAGCGGGGAGATCAGCTGTCCGTTCGCGAGCAATCCGACGACTGGCTGCGAGTGGTCGCCGCAGGTGTCGGAGAGGGCTGGGTGTC
>NZ_KK082178.1:0-6787 GCF_000598065.1 Paenibacillus darwinianus
CGTGCGGTCGCCGCGAGTGCCGTGCGTCCGGTCGCCGCGGGAGCCGCCCGTGCGGTCGCCGCGAGTGCCGCCCGTGCGGTCGCCGCGAGTGACGCGCGTCCGATCATCGCGCGTCACGCCGACTCGGTCAGCACGGTTCCCGCGAGCGGCATTTTTGTTTT
The DNA here is from genome assembly GCF_000598065.1 of Paenibacillus darwinianus. GTDB lineage: Bacteria > Bacillota > Bacilli > Paenibacillales > Paenibacillaceae > Paenibacillus_I > Paenibacillus_I darwinianus. The sequence continues at coordinate 162 of NZ_KK082178.1, forward strand.
TCCCCCGCTGGCTCGCTTTATTTTTTTTGCTGTCAGTCATTCAAAGATCTCCTCCTTCCTCGTTCTGATACAGGCTATGTGCAGAATCTATCGGCGGTGTTAGCCGGACGTACATTTTTGGAAGAATTACACGAAAATCTAGTACCGAATAGAAGAGGGATTCATATAACTATATTACAATTAATCCTCCCGAGCGGATGGAGCGGAGGAACGATTGGAGGGATGGAAGGCGAGGAGAATGGCGTCAAGCTGGCAAGGTCGGAAATCTAGCACTTGCAGGTGGCACGCATCGTGTCAACCGAAATAAATCTATTAATCTGGAGGGATTCAAGTGGCATTTCTATTTGAATTGTTCGGCGGCGGCATGAATCAATACCATGGCAACGGCATGAATCATTACCAAGGCAGCGGTCATCAAGTCCAGGGAGGGTCTCTGGAGGAATTTGTCGGTAAGACGGTAAAAATCAACCGCGGCGGTCCGGACTCTATCGTCGGTCGGGTACTCGGAGTCCGCAGTGACTATCTGGCAGTCAGCACGAGGGAAGGGATTGTTTACATCAACACCAGCCATATCAAAAGTATTACGGAAGGCCCGAAAAGCGACGGCAAAAGCGATGGAAGAAGCAGGGGCAGAAGCGGATGGAGTACCCGGTTCATTATTGCGGAAAATTTTAACGGCGTGCTACGCCGGCTGAATCAGCGGTTCGTTAAGATCAACTGGGGCGGCCCTGAGAAAGTAGAAGGCTTTATCGTCGAGGTGTCCGGCAACACGCTGCTGCTGGTACATCAAAAAGAAATCATCCGCATTCCGTTATTCCACATTAAAACGGTCAGCCCGCAAAAAGCCGGCGATCACAGCGACGGCAACAAAAACGACGGCAACAAAAACAAACACGAGAACAAGTCGGGCAAATCGGGAAACAAATCTGGCGGCAGAACCGTCGGGGGCAACACAGGCGGCGGCAGAACGGGCGGCAGATGATAAAACGCGATGCCGGCAGCGGCGAGCCCGGTCTCCGGACACAAGCGCTTCTCACCGGCATCGCAAGTTTGTGCACAATCCGTTTGCATCCAGCCTGCTAGAGCGGAGCAAGGCGCAGAAGCATGCAGCACGCATACGTTTCTCGCTCCGCAGCTTTTTCTCAGGCGGCTGCTGTTAATCCGACTCATCGCAGGATGGCTGTGGACAGGCACTGTGCATTCGAACAAGAAAGGAGGAAACCGATGAAGAACGCCAACCATTCGCTGCTCAACAAGCTGGTGGAGATCGAGGTCGCCGGCAAAGGCATGCCGCTTCGCGGCAAAATGATCGATCTCGGCCAGGACATCATCGTGCTTCGCGGCGCCAGTCATTTCTATTACATTCCGCTCGTTCACGTGAAGTTGCTGCGGCCGGCATCGCAGGAGGAGTCGGCGGAAGCGGTCCCGGAAATCCCTTACGAGCCGCAGTCCGACCCGATATCCTACCGTAAAGTGCTGTTCAGCGCCAAAGGCATGTTTTCGGAGCTGTACATCGCCGGCACGCAATCGATTCACGGCTACGTCACTAGCGTGATGAACGACTATTTCACTTTCTACTCGCCTGTTTATCACACGGTTATCGTTTCACTCAGCCATTTGAAATATTTGTCGCCTTACCATCCCGACGTTACGCCTTATACGCTGCCGCCGGAGCAATTTCCGCTGAAGCCGTCGCCCATCTCGCTGGCGCGCACGTTCGATCAGCAAATCCGCAAGCTTGTCGGAGAATTCGTGGTGCTCGATTTGGGTGACCATCCCAACAAAACCGGCATCCTTAAACAAATGGAAGACGGGATGGTCGAGCTGGCGAATGCCGCAGGACAGCCTGTCTACATCCACTTCGACCACATCAAAACGGTGCATGTGCCATAACCGCACCCAGAATCGCATACCGGGCGGGAGGTCCCGTCCGGATTACATAATCGGCGTTTATTTTCTTTTTGCAGGAAACGGTTAATCGTTGTAAGATAGAGAGTATTAATCGCAGACGGTATGCAGGAGGTTACGACGATGGATGGACTTAAGCTGAAAATATTGGAGCTGCTCAAGGAAGATGCGCGCCGCAGCGCGGAATTGATCTCGACCATGCTGGGCGTGCCGGAAGCGGACGTCAAGCAGGCGATAACCGAAATGGAAGACGATCACGTGATCGTGAAATATGCGACCGTCGTGAACTGGAGCAAGGTGGACGACGAGAAGGTAACGGCGCTGATCGAGGTGCAGATTACGCCGGAGCGCGGACGCGGCTTCGACAGCATTGCGGAACGCATCTATTTATATCCCGAGGTCAAATCGGTATACCTGATGTCGGGCGCTTACGATTTGTTGGTCGAGGTAGAGGGCAAGACGTTGAAGGAAGTCGCTTCGTTCGTATCGAATAAGCTGTCTCCGATCGATTCGGTGCTGTCAACCAAAACCTTTTTCATTCTCAAGAAATACAAGCAGGACGGCATTATCTTCGAGGAAGCCGAAGGCGACAACCGTCTCGTCATATCGCCGTAAAGGAGAGCTGCGCCATGATTAAAGACAAGGAGCAACAACTCGTCTCCACCAAAACTGTACGCGCTTCGATGTCGGAATACCTGGCGCCTGGCGCGCGGTCGCTCAAGCCTTCCGGCATCCGCCGTTTCTTCGATCTCGCGAGCGGACGGAAAGACATCATCACGCTCGGAGTCGGCGAGCCCGATTTCGTTACACCCTGGCATGTGAGGGATGCGTGCGTTTCCGCGCTCGAAGCGGGAAAAACGCAGTATACGTCCAATGCGGGCATGCCGGAGCTGCGCGAGGCGATCGGCGAATATTTGCATAATCGTTTCGCGGTCGATTATGACCCGGCGAATGAAATACTGGTAACGGTCGGCGGAAGCGAAGCGATCGATCTGGCCCTGCGCGCGCTGGTTGAGCCGGGTGATGAAATTTTGATCCCTGAACCGTGCTATATTACGTATTCTCCGATCACGTCGCTCGGCGGCGGTATTCCGGTCGGCATCGAAACGTTTGCCAAGGACCAGTTCAAGCTCAAGGCCGAGCAGTTGGAGGCGAGCATCACGCCGCGCTCGAAGGTGCTGATTCTGTGCTATCCGAGCAATCCGACCGGCGGCATCATGACGTATGAGGAGTGGCTGCCGATCGCCCGGATCGTAGAGAAGCATGATCTGATCGTCATCTCTGACGAAATTTACGCCGAGCTGAGCTATAATGGGAATCATGTCAGCTTCGCCTCGGTGCCCGGCATGCGGGACCGCACCATCCTGGTCAGCGGATTCTCGAAGGCGTTCGCCATGACCGGCTGGCGGATGGGCTATACGTGCGGACATCCCGAGCTGATCTCCGCCATGCTCAGAATTCACCAGTATACGATTATGTGCGCGCCGACCATGGGCCAGGTGGCCGCGCTCGAGGCGCTCAAAAACGGTCTCGGCGAGAAGGACCGGATGGTGGAGTCCTACAACCAGCGGCGCAGACTGATGGTGAAGGGCTTGCGTGATATCGGCCTCGATTGCTTCGAGCCGCATGGCGCTTTTTATGTGTTTCCGTCAGTCGCCGACACCGGCCTCGATTCCGAAACGTTTGCGGAGCGGTTGTTGACGGAAGCGGGAGTGGCTGCTGTGCCGGGCAACGTTTTCGGACTCGGAGGGGAAGGACATCTGCGTTGCTCCTACGCGACCTCGGTGCCCCAACTGAACGAAGCGCTCGAACGTATCGGCGCATTCGTCGAATCGGTGAAAAAGGGATAACGGCCGATGAATCCCGTAACGATCCGCAAGCTCGAAGACGAAATCAACCTGCTTCGCAGCAAGATGGTGTTGACCTATATGGAGGAATCCTCGTTCAATTCGGACAAAGTGATCGCCATCAGCCGCAAGCTTGACCAAAAAATCAACGAATATATGAAAAGCGCGAAGATGTACGCGGACGGTTAAGCCGCATTTTGCAGGGAAAGAAGCCTCGCGAGAGGCTTCTTTTCTTTTTCCGGGCCGCGCCCGTATGGTATAGTGAAAATTAGGTTATTTTGCGGAAAGGGGCATTCATGATGAGGTTGTATACACGCACAGGGGATGCAGGCCAAACTTCGTTAAAAGGGGGCCGCGTCCGCAAGGACGACGCCCGCGTCGAGGCTTACGGCACGATCGACGAGCTCAACTCGTTTATAGGACAAACGGCAGCCGTGCTTATTCGATCGGGCAAGTTCGACGATATGGCGGCGCAGCTTGCCGAAATCCAGCAGGAGCTGTTCGATTGCGGCTCCGACTTGGCGTTCGCGAACGAGCCTTCGGTGTACAAGATGGGAGCGGAGCCGGCCGCCCGATTGGAGTCGGAGATCGACGCATACATTACGCAGGCGCCTGAGCTGGCGCGGTTTATTTTGCCGGGCGGCTCGGAGGCGGCGGCGCTGCTGCACGTATGCCGCACCGTATGCCGCCGCGCCGAGCGGCGCTGCGTTACGCTCGCTGCCGAGCATAACGTGAACGCGCATGCCGTTACCTATTTGAACCGGCTGTCGGATTATTTCTTCGCTGCGGCGCGCGTCGCCAACGCCCGGCTCGGCGTTCCGGACGTCGAGTATGTGCGGAGCGCCAATGTTTTCCGTAAGCCGAAATCGCCGAAACCGCAATGAACGAACGGTATTACGAGCCGATCACGCTGACGATCGATCCCGGGGATGAGGGGATGACCGTTCGCACCGTTCTGGAGAAAAGGCTCGGCGTCTCCCGCAAGCTGCTGTCCAGGCTCAAGCTGACGGAGGAAGGCCTGACGCTGAACGGGGAGCGCGTGTATACGACGGTGAAGGTGAAGGCGGGGGATCTGGTAGCGATCCGGATGGAGCGGGAGCGATCGGACGATATTTTGCCGCAGGAGATGCCGCTCGATATTGTGTATGAGGATCCTTATTTGCTTATTCTGAATAAAACGGCCGGGGTCATCGTTCACCCGACGCACGGACATTACACGCATACGCTGGCGAACGGAGTCGTCCATCTGTGGCAGACGCGCGGCGAATCGTTCCGGTTCAGGCCCGTTCATCGGCTGGATCAGGAGACGTCGGGCGTGGTCGCGGTAGCCAAAAACGGGTACGTACACCAGCAGCTGTCGGAGCAAATGCAGCGCGGCGAGATCGACAAGACGTATATCGCCTTTGTATTCGGCAAGCCTGAGCCGGCAGCGGGCACGGTGAATGAGCCGATCGACCGCAATCCCGATGCGCCGCATATTCGCATTGTAACGCCGGACGGGTATCCGTCGGTTACCCACTATGAGACGGTGCAGGTATACGGCGATGGGACCGCTTCCTTGGTCCGGCTGAAGCTCGAAACCGGGCGCACCCATCAAATCCGCGTGCACATGAGGCACATCGGCTGCCCGTTGATCGGTGACAAAATGTACGGTATTGCGGCGGAGCCTTCCGACTCGCAGCCGGCAGCCGGGAGAGCCGCCGATACGCACGGCGGCGAAGCGAGGGCTTGCCCGGAATGGCGGGCTGCGGCCCATGAGGCGGCGGGCAGGCAGGCGCTGCATGCCTCGGAGCTGGCTTTCACGCACCCGATGACCGGCGAACGCGTGACGTTCCGCGCCTCGCTGCCGGAGGATCTGCGGCAGCTCGAGGAGCTGCTGGCCGTGCGCGGCGAAAGCCGCGAAAGTGTGCAGTAACTGATAAATAGAAGGGCGGTACGATCGAGTATGTCGGATAGGAAGCTGAAAGTATATCATTACGCAAAATGCGGCACATGCCGTACGGCAATTAAGAAGCTGCAAGCGATGGACCGCGAGCTGGAACTGCAGGATCTGTTCGAGCAGCCGGCGAGCGAAGCAGAGATCAGGGAATGGCTGCGGCTCAGCGGTCTCGAGTTGAAGAAGTTCTTCAACACCTCCGGAGAGGTATATAAGGAGCAGAACCTGAAGGACAAGCTGCCCGGCATGAACGAAGAGGAGCGGATCGCGACGCTCGCTGCGAACGGCCGGTTGGTGAAGCGGCCAATCGTGACCGACGGCAAGTCGTTAACGGTCGGTTATAAGGAAGCTGAATTTGAGCGGGTATGGGGCTGAACGGATGATGACTGACAGGAGCAAGCGGCGTTCGTCCCGGCTGTCCAGGCTCGGCTCCGCGATTTTTGCCGAGGTGGCGGAGTGGAAGGAAGAGGCAAGACGCGAGGGCCTCGACGTGATCGACCTCGGCATCGGCAGCCCGGACCGGCCGCCGTCCGAGCGCGTGCGGCAGACCATGGCCGCGGCCGTACTGCGCGATGACGCTTACCGGTACCCGCTTTCCCGAGGGAGCGCCGCGTTCCGGCAGACCGCAGTCGACTGGTTGTTCCACCGCTTTGGCATCCGGCTGGATCCGGAGCGGGAGCTCGTTACACTGATGGGCTCGCAGGACGGATTGGCCCATCTGGCGCTGGCGGTAAGCGAGCCCGGGGACATGGCGATCGTGCCCGACCCCGGTTATCCGATCTATGCCGCAGGGCTTGCGGTGGCGGGCGTGGAGCCGTACTTCGTGCCCCTTCTGGAGAACAACGGTTTTCTGCCGGATCTGGAAGCTATTCCTGAGCAGGTGTGGGAGAAGTCCGCATTCATTCTGCTCAATTTCCCGAGCAACCCGGTATCGG
>NZ_KK082178.1:6887-15513 GCF_000598065.1 Paenibacillus darwinianus
ATCTTCGAACGGCTGGTTGCGACTGCGAAGCGCTGCGGCGTGCTTGTTGTGCACGATCTTGCCTATTCCGAAATGGCATTCGACGGCTTTCGGCCGCCCAGCATTCTGCAGATTGAAGGGGCCAAGGACATAGCGGTCGAGTTCCATTCGCTGTCGAAAAGCTTCAACCTCGCCGGCGGCCGAATCGGCTTTCTCGCGGGCAATGCCCAGGCGGTCGGCGCGCTGCGCGATTTGAAGGCCAACCTGGATTACGGTGTGTTCGAAGCCGTACAGGAGGCGGGCATCGAAGCGCTGCGCGAGGACATGGACGGCGCCGAGCCCGTCGGCGCGGTATACGAGCGGCGCCGTGACCGGTTTCTGACGGCGCTCCGGGCCGAAGGCTGGGGAGTGACGCCGCCGAAGGCGACGATGTTCGTATGGGCGCCGTTGCCGGGCGGCTGGCAGAACCGCGCCGGGTTGGCGGTGGCGGCCGCGCCGGCTTCCGCTGCTTCGATCGCTGCAGACGATACGCGAACGTCGCGCGTGTTCGCCCGCGAGCTGCTGCGCGCGACCGGCGTCGCCGTTATCCCGGGCAGCGCGTTCGGCGCTCAGGGCGAAGGCTATGTGCGGATCGCTCTGGTGGAGGAAGCGGACCGACTCGAGGAGACGGCCCGCCGGATCGGACGGTTCATCCGCGGCGAGTTGTGACGGAAAACGCATGCCCGTAAACGGGTGGTCTCGTGTATAATAGAAATTGGACATGTTTCTGGTGGAACGTTGTCCGGCTTTTTCTATTAAAAAGACTGTGGAGATCTAGCAAATGCATATTTCGATAGAACTGATTCCCCGCGACCTCGATGGGTTTCGGGAGGAGCTTCAAACGATCAAGACTCGGCACACGCCGATCGATACGGTGAATGTGCCCGACCTCATGCGGCTTTCCGTTCGGAGCTGGGAAGGCACGGCGGCCGCCAAGTCTTTCTACGAACGTGCCATTCCCCATATCCGGGCGATCGACTTCGACCTGCGCGAGCCGTTCAAGCTCGGGAGCGAGCTTGTGGACAAACAGCTAACGGAAATTCTCGTTGTGGCGGGCGATCCGCCGACCGACATGATGCGCAAGGTTTACCCGACGAAGACGGCCGAGCTGATCCGCAAGGTGAAGCAGGAATATCCGCAATTGAAAGTTTATGCGGCGATTGATCCTTACCGCAGCAGCATCCGCGAGGAGATCGGCTATGTCGGAGAAAAGCTGGAGGCGGGCGCAGACGGCTTTTTCACCCAGCCTTTCCTGGACGTCCGGTTGATGGAAGTTTATGCCGAGCTGCTGCCCGGCTGCGAGATTTATTGGGGCGTATCGCCGGTAATGACGGATGCGTCGCGCGGCTATTGGGAAACGAAGAACAACGCGGTGTTCCCGGGAAACTTCAAGCCCACGCTCGATTGGAACGTCGACTTCGCAAGGCGGGCGATCGATTGCGCCGGCACGGTCGGCGGGCACATCTATCTGATGCCGATCAAGGTGGATTTGGAGGCTTACTTAAGCGGCATTTTCAATTAGCAACCGTTGTATTGATATGGAGGGGAAGCATGGAATGGAAAGAAAGCCGGGAACGGCTGCTGATCGTTGACGGCATGGCGCTGCTGTTCCGAGCGTATTTTGCGACCTCGTTCACGGGGGCGATCCGGCGGACGAGCGCGGGGGTGCCGGTCAACGGCGTGCACGGCTGGATCCGTTATTTCTGGAACGCAGTGCAGAAGTTCGAACCTACGCGCGTCGTTTGCTGCTGGGATATGGGGAGCACGACGTTCCGCACCGGTCAGTTCGAAGGGTATAAGGCGAACCGGCCCGAAGCGCCGGACGATCTGAAGCCTCAGTTCGATCTGATCAAAGAGGTTGTGGCCAGCTTCGGCATTCCGAACGTCGGCATTCCGGGGTACGAAGCCGACGATTGCATCGGCACGCTTGCCAAACTGTATACGCCGCAGGCGGATGTGTTTATTTTGACAGGCGACCACGACATGCTGCAGCTTGTGGACGATCGGATTACGGTCGTCATTATGAAAAAGGGCCATGGCAATTACGCGGTCTACACGCCTGAATATCTGCTGGAGGAGCGACAATTGACGCCGGCGCAGATCATCGACCTGAAAGGGTTGATGGGAGATACGAGCGACAACTACCCGGGCGTTAAGGGCATCGGCGAGAAAACGGCGCTCAAGCTCGTGCTCGAATACGGCTCGATCGAGGGGATTCTCGGCAATCTCGATGCATTGTCCACAACGATCCGGGCCAGAATCGAAGCCGATCTGGATATGCTGCACCTGTCGCGCGATCTTGCGACGATCCGCTGCGACGCGCCGGTTGAGCTGGATTGGGAGACCTGCGTATGGGCGCTCGACCCGGCGGCGGTGGCAGACAAATTCGAGGAGCTCGAGTTCGGCGGCCTGATCAAGCTGGTATTGGGCGGTTCGGCGCCAAGGGCGGCGGGGAAAGAAGATCCTTTTGTGCAGACGGCGCTGACGATGGATGTCTAAGCGTTTGAAGCTCTCTATCACTTAGATGGTTTAAGCCGCGATTGCTTCCCGGTACTGCCGGGAAGCAGTCGCTTTATTTTTTAAATCAATGACCCTCGATATTGTGTTCGCTACATTTAACGGAAGAACGCGGCTTACCCGCATCAGCGCAAGCACTTGCTTACTCTCCGCCGCAGGAAACTCACTATTATCAAGATTAATTAAACGATTAACTCAATTTAAGCGGAACTGCGGATTTTTTCGCCAGGAACCCATGAATTCCATAGGGTTTCACCCTTTGAAAACACTTTCATAACAGTAATTTTAAAAATAATATTGCCAAAAACCCAAGTCGGGACTATAATTCACTTAAACGTATAACTAACTGGGGCGATGATATGAAAAGACCGACGCTGAAGGACGTTGCGAAGGCTGCAAGCGTTTCCACCGCTGCCGTATCCTATGTGCTTAACGGAAAACACGAGAAAGTGTCCGGCGAGACTTTGGAACGGATCAACAACGTCATTAAAAGCTTGAATTACGTGCCCGATTATTCGGCGAGAAGTCTCGTCAAAAATCAGTCGAGGCTGATCGGCATCGTCATTCCGCAGACGGAAAAGCATGCCCAGCTCATTCTGGAGAATCCTTGGTACAGCGAGATTATCAGCGGGATAGAAGGGAAATTGCGCAAATACGGCTATCATTTGCTGCTGTCGGGCGTCAATCAGGGTGAGAGCTATCTGGATTTGCTGATCCAACGCAATCTGGACGGCGCGATCATTATGGGGATTTACCCGGAGGAATTTTACGAAGGCCTCAAAAAGATCAAAATTCCGATCGTGCTTATCGACAGCTATATCAATGACAGCTACTTTTACCGGATCGGCATCGATGACGAGTACGGCGGGTATCTGGCGACCAAGTATTTGATCGATAGGGGCCACACGAACATCGGCATGATTACGGGCGCGATCCGCAGGGAGGGCGTGGTTGAGAAGCGGTTTCTCGGCTACAAGCGGGCGATCCGCGAGTCCAATCTTTTCTACAACCCGGATTACGTGTTCGAGGACTCCATGAGCTACGATCACGGCGTCGCGGCGGGCCACCGGATCGCGTCCGCTTTTCCGGAAATTACCGCGGTGTTCGCCACGGCCGATATGATTGCGTTCGGTCTGATCAAAAGCTTCACGGACGAAGGCATCCGAACGCCCGACGACATTTCGGTGATCGGCTTCGACGATGTGTTCATGTCGAGAATGTTCCTTCCTCCGCTGACGACGGTCCGCCAGGATATCAAGAAAAAGGGCGTGATCGCCGCGGAGCGGCTGCTCAGCCTGATCGGCGAAGCCGGGGATGACGACAACGGGCAATCGGAGGATCTGCGAGAGACGATTCTCCCGCTGGAAATCGTAGAGAGGGGAACTGTCATCCGACGCGGGAACGGGCAGAGCCTGACGGAAACGGAGCACGGGAGAGGATAACCATGGTAGGACAAAAAACATTTTCGAAATGGCTGATCATCATCGTTTTTTTGCTGCCGAGTCTGGCGGGGCTCGTCCTGTTTCAGCTTATTCCGCTGCTCTCGTCCGCCGTGATCAGCTTCACGGACTGGGATCTCATTACCAAGGCGCGTTTTGTCGGCTTCGACAACTACCTAGAGGCGCTTGGTGATGAACAGACATTAAGCTCCTTGCTCAACATTGTGCGCTACATCGTCGGTTATCTGCCGACCGTCCTGGTGCTGGGTCTGTTTTTCTCGGTGCTGCTGGGCCGCAAGATGAAGGGCGTGAAGCTGTACCGGATTTTCATTTTTATCCCTGTCATTACATCCTGGGTGGCCGTGGCGATCGTGTGGAGATGGCTGCTTAACGGGCAGAGCGGGCTGGTCAACTACTTCCTCTCGTTCTTCGGCGTTCAGGGGCCGATCTGGCTGCAGGACTTTACCTGGGCAATGCCGGCGATCATTGCGGTGAGCATCTGGAAGGATATCGGTTACGTGACGATTATCCTGCTGGCTGGACTGCAGGAAATTTCAGATGATTATTACGAGGCGGCGATCATCGACGGTGCGAGCGGCATCGGGAAATTTTTCAACATCACGCTGCCTTTGCTGACGCCGAGCCTTTTCTTCGTCATCGTCATCTCGCTCATCAACGGCTTTCAATTGTTCGACCAGGTTATGGTGATGACCCGCGGCGGGCCGGCGGGCGCAACCGCCACGCTGGTACAGCAAATCTACGAGAATGCTTTCCAGAATTACAAAATGGGCTTCGCATCGGCCCAATCGTGGATTTTGTTCCTGATTATATTTGCGGTGACGTTAATCCAGCAAAGTCTGCAGAAAAGGTGGGTCACCTATGATCGCTAGACGCAACTTGATCCGCGACGCGCTTGCCCACTGCGTGCTGATCGTTGCGGCCGTCGTGCTTATTTTTCCGTTCGTCTGGATGTTGTCCGGCTCGTTCAAGGACAGTCTGGAAGTGGTGAAAATGCCGCCCAATCTGATCCCGGAAACGTTCCGCTTCAGCAATTACACCGAAATCACGAAATATTTTCCGATCTACCGATTTCTTGCGAACAGCATAGCGGTATCGGTCGTTACGACCGCGCTGCAGCTGCTGGTCTGCGCCATGTCGGCGTTCGTATTCGCCAAAATCAGGTTCAAGGGCCGGGAAGCGCTGTTCGTGCTTTTTCTGATTACGATGATGATTCCGATGCAGGTTACGATGACGCCGCTGTTTATCGTGTTTCAAAAGCTGAATCTGATCGATACCTACGCGGGTCTTATTCTTCCCGGGATATTCAGCGCCTACGGCACGTTCCTGCTCAGGCAGCACATCACGACGATTCCCGATACGCTGCTCGAGGCCGCCTTCATGGACGGCGCATCCTATTTCAAGGTGTTTCGGTCGATTATTTTGCCGCTCAGCAAACCGTCCATCGCGGCACTGTCGATTTTCTCGTTTATGGCAACGTGGAACAACTTCCTGTGGCCGCTGATCATCACAAGCGACACGAACATCATGACGCTCCCGATCGGGCTCAGCAAGCTTCAGGGAAGATGGGCCACCGAATGGAATATTCTGATGGCCGGCAACGTCGTCAGCTTTATTCCAATCTTCATCGTGTTTCTTTTCGCCTCGAAATACATCATTAAGGGAGTGACGATGAGCGGGGTCAAAGGTTAAACCGGTGATTCTCTTAAGGGGGTGGTGCCGGGGAAAACCGGCGGCAGCGAGTTGCGCGAGGCACGAAGCACGAAGCACAAGGAAAGGGACTCATTAAACAACGAAAAGCGAGGGTTGTACATGACAAAGAAAAGCAGGATTTGGTCCGTACTGATCTTAATCGCGGTCATGCTCGTCGTGACGGCATGCGGAGGCAATAACGGCGCCAAGCAGCCGAGCAATGCGAACACACCGGCCGATACGACGGCGGCAAATGAGGGGAACAAAGAAAAAGATCCCGCCGCCGAGCCGAAGCAGGATCCTGTCACGTTAAAGTTTATGCAATATACGGCCAGCGGCTCGCAGGAGGAAACGCTGGATGCGATGGTCAAGGCATTCGAGGCCGCCAACCCTGCTATCAAGGTGAATGTGGAAGTCGTCGACTATGCCAACTACTACACGAAGCTCAACACGCAGATCGCATCGGGGGATGGTCCTGACGTGTTCGAGGTCGGCTATGAGAACTTCGCATCCTATGCGGCCAAAAATACATTGAAGGATTTGACATCGGTGATCGCGGCTGACACCTCGTTCAAACCGGAGTCTTTCCAAGGGCTTGCGTATGACGCATTCAACTATGGCGGCAAGCAATACGGTGTGGTAGAAAGCTTCTCCGCCGTCGTTCTTTACTATAATAAGGACTTGTTCGACAAATATCAAGTTGAGTATCCGACAGCCGATTGGACGTGGAAGGAAGAGCTGGCAGCGGCTAAGAAGATGACGGATCCGAAAAACGGGGTTTGGGGCACCTACGCGCCGATCCAATTCTATGAATTCTATAAGACGATCGCGCAAAACGGCGGCGGCATCTGGACGGCCGACAACAAGCCGAATGTCAACAGCAAAGAGAATATCGAAGCATTGAACTGGATGCTCGGCAAAGCGAGCAAGGAGAAGGTTTCGCCGCCGCTGAACGACGATACGTTCAGCCAGCCGGACGCCGATCTTAATGCGTTCATGGCTGGCAAGCTCGCGATGCTGCGTGCGGGCACCTGGAACTTTGGGCGCTTCGCCGAGGCTCCTTTCAAATGGGACATCGCGCTGGAGCCGGGCAACACGCAAAAAGCGCACCACTTCTTTGCGGACGGTCTCGTTGTTGCGGGCACGACCAAGAACGAGGAAGCCGCATGGAAGTTCATCAAGTTCATGTCCTCCGATCCGGCGGCGGTGAGCCTGCGGATCGAGAAAGGCTGGAGCACGCCGGCCGTGTCGGATGACGCCGTCATGCAGGCTTATTATGACCAGAAGCCGCCGGAGTCCAAAAAGATTATGCTCGAAGCGCTCGACAGCCTGGTGCTGCCGCCGGTCGGCCCGATTCCGGACCAATGGGGCGATCTGCAGAAAGCGATCGGAGACGAGCTCGAGAAGGCAAAGCTGAAGCCGGATTACACGGCTGAACAGGCGTTGAATGCGGCGCAGAAAAACGTCGAGAAGCTGCTTGGAAAATAAGTCATCGGGTTGAAGTTAGCCGGGGTCGTTGTTTGTGCAATGGCCCCTTTTTTATTAGCTATCGGGAGGTAACGCGCTTTGGAAAGTTTGGCGACATTGGCTCAGCATCGCGACAACGCGTTTCGGTGCTACGCATTGATCAAGTCGGGTGACGGCACCGCAGCTTATTCGCTGGCTGCGCAGCTGTTCGCCGCAGAAGGCAAATCCGTCACGGACGAGGCTTTTGCGCTCTGGGCTGCGGGGGAATATTTAAACGCGACCAAGGACAACCGCTTAATGCAAGCGATCGGGACCGCCGTTGTGAAAGCGGTCGGACGCATTGAGAGCGAATGGCAAACGCCTCAGAGCCATTGGCTCGATTCGCGGCGAAACGGCGTGTTTTTGACCAACCTTGCCATCTACTACGCTGGGCTCAGCGCGATCGGACCGCATGCCGGGGACGAGCGGACACCGCAGCTCACGAAATCGATCCGCGAGCTTTTATTTGCCCGTTTCATTAAAGACGGGCGTGTCGTCAGCGAACTGGGCGATTCGGCCGTGCACGGCGACATCGCGGCCGCCGCCATTCCGTTCGGGCTGCTCGGCATTGAGGACCGTATTCTGATCGAGGCGCTGGCGGTCGTCGAGGAATCGCTCACGGATAAAGGCGTCCGTCTGTCGGCGAACGACACGTTCTTCGGCGGCTGCGAGCGGACCGATGTGACCTGCCTGCTGGCCTGGTATTACGCGAACAAGGGCGAGATCGGCAAGTCGAAGTCGCTGCTGGCGCATGTGGAGCGGCTTTATCGCCAAGACGGCGGCATCGGCCTGCTGGATGTGTCGACGGCAAGGGAACCGCTGCTGCTCAAGCATTGGCAGTCGCAAGCGGAGGAGCCGGACAGCGGGCTGAGCGTTATTTTGTTTGAACTGGCTTCCGCAAGCGTGCGATCAGGGGGGGGGCTACTATCCGGCGTGGCCGCAGACACGGTCGATATGCTTCACATGCCGAGGGGGTACGACGATCCGTATGTAACGATGCCTTATGAAAGGCTGCCGCGCGAGCCCGAAGCGGGCGATACGGTTTTCGTGCGCTTGATGACCCGACCGTTCCATCCGAGCCAGCGCATTACGGTGCATGTCGAGGTGGACGGTGCTGCTTATCCGGTGCCGATCCCGATGCAGGCGGAAACGACGCCCGACGGCGATAAGGTATGGGCCGCCTGTTTGGGCGTTTTCCAGGCGGGGCAGCAGGTGCAGTACGAGTTCCGGCTGGACGGCGAACACGGCGTGCGACAAACGGAAGCGTATCGTTTTCTGGTCAGGCAATGGCTGCCGGTCGATCGGGTGCAGCGGATGGAATCGACAGGCGAAGCCATCACGATCCGGTTCGCCGACCGATCGGAATTCGGCGAACGTTCGGCGGTTCTCACGCTGGCGCGGCACGAAACCGGAGCCGTCCAGCTTTCGTTCGGGAC
>NZ_KK082179.1 GCF_000598065.1 Paenibacillus darwinianus
GCCACCGACCTGCCGCAGATCGGCGGGCTGGACGGGGGACACTTCCTGGTCATTCTCGCCGGCGGCATCATCGGACTGGTTATTATGCGTTTCGCGGCCTCGTACTTCAGCAATTTGCTGGTGAGAAGGCCGGGCCTGGAGACGGCGGCCTTCATGATCGTCGGCTGGGTTGGCGTGAAGCTCGCCATCTATACGCTCTCCCATCCGGAGGTAGGTGTGCTGTCGAAGTCTTTCCCGAAAAGCGTCGGCTGGAAAATTATTTTCTGGGGCGTCATGATCTTGATTGCGGCAGGCGGCTGGTTCCTGTCCAAGGAGAAGAACACCCCCGCAACGGAAGCGGCTTAAGCCATTCCACAGCGGGAGCTGGAGCAGGCTGTTGCATCCGTTCAGCCCGACCCGGTCATGCCGGAATCGGCATCGATCGAGCTCGTACCGCCGACGGAGGACGAAATCGACGACGAAGATATCGAAGCGTGGATTTGACATGCGAACACCCAAGCATGGTTGCCGAGCAACCAAGCTTGGGTATCTTAGCGTTATTGCTCGATTTGTGTCAGCTATTGTTACATTACCTCCCTCTTTTAGAAGCGGATAGACGGGGGGTTCCAGGAATGTTTTAATTTTGGCATCCCATTGCAGGCGCCGGCCACGCCGCCTCATCTGCTATCCTTTCCGGAAACTATGTATTGTTCCCATTTTGGTTTAATAAAGAATAACGCGGCGCATAATATGCCCCATAAGTTTACAACTATCGAGGAGTTGAGCCGATGAACACGGGGGCTTTGCTGGAATACGCCTGGGTGCTGGTCGTCCTGATCGGACTTGAAGGCATTCTGGCTGCGGACAACGCTTTGGTTATCTCGATCATGGTCAAGCATCTGCCCGAGAAGGAAAGGAAAAAGGCGCTCTTCTACGGCCTGGCCGGCGCATTCGTATTCCGATTCGCGTCTTTGTTCATTATTTCGTATTTGGCGAACGTCTGGTACGTGCAGGCGCTCGGCGCCGCCTATTTGCTGTACATTGCGCTCAATCATATGGTGAAAAGGCTGTTTGTCCGCAAGGAGAAGCATATGAAGGAAGCAGAGAAAAAGCAGGAGAACTTCTGGTTTACGGTGCTGAAAGTCGAGCTGGCTGACATCGCCTTCGCGATCGATGCCATCCTGGCCGCGGTCGCCTTGGCGATTACGCTGCCCGCAACCGACCTGCCGCAGATCGGCGGGCTGGATGGCGCCCAATTCCTCGTCATTCTGGCCGGCGGCATCATCGGTTTGGTCATCATGCGGTTTGCCGCGTCTTACTTCGGCAATTTGCTGGTGAAGCGCCCCGGCCTGGAGACCGCTGCCTTCGCGATTGTCGGCTGGGTAGGCGTCAAGCTTGCCGTCTACACGCTCTCCCATCCCGATGTCGGGGTGCTGGATAAATACTTTCCGAAGAGCGCCGTGTGGAAAACGATTTTCTGGGGCGTGCTGATCGCCATCGCGGTCAGAGGCTGGTTCTTGTCGAAGGGAGCGGAAGCCGACAAGAAGTAACAAAAGATAATGAGGAGATCTTCATGATTAAAACCGTCTCATAAAACCCACAACCCCGACGCTCCATTCGTATGCTATTATCGTATGCAATCGAAGGGAGTGTTGGTTGTTGACGACCGATCAAGCGCAAGCGGTGCGCAATTTTACAGTGTCCACGGATATTTTTTATCAGCCTGATCTCGATATCTATGCCCAGATGATCTATATCGTTCTAAGCTCCAGCACATCCGAGAGCTCGATGCCGACTTTGTCGGGGATTGCGGCCAAAGGCCGGATGACGCCGAAGCAGGCGGTGAAGGCGATGCAGACGCTGGTCAATCTCAAGCTGGTTCCGCATAAGCTGTTCAGGCAGATGATCGGTGAATTCCAGGACGACCGTCTGTCGTGGGCGGCGAAAGGTTTGCTTACATACTGCAGGAAGCAGCCGACCATTACGATCGCCGAGCTGCTGGAGCTGTCCGACCAGTCGGGCGAGGACGAGCAAAGCATCCGGAGGGCGCTGGTCGAGCTGAGAGACGCGGGTTATCTGGAGGAGTATCCGGAAATCAGCAAGCTTGCGAACTGAATGGGACAAGAAAACGGCGGTGACAACGGGGCAAGCCGATTAAGAGGTTTGCTTATTGCGAAGCCAAACGCGGCTACAATTTCGAAAAACATGGATATCACACGGCCTACCGTCAGCTGCTATACGATACACGTAAATTCGTCCACTTCTTTTCGCAGCGGCAGGGAAGGCTGGGCGCCGGGCTTGGTGACGGCAAGGGCAGCGGCTTTTGCTGCGAACCGAACCGCATCGGCAAAGCTAAGCTTCTCCGCAAGTCCGACTGCCAGGCCTGCATTGAAGGCATCGCCCGCAGCCGTCGTATCGACAACCTCCACCTTGCAGGCCGGCACGATCTCGATTCCGTTGCCGGATGGATAAGCCACGCCGTCTCCGCCGCGCGTTAGCAGCACTTTCCCGACGCCGAGGCGCTGCAGCTCCGCGATGGTTTGCTCGGGGCCCCATGCCTGCTGCACATCCCCCGCCGCCAGCAGCATGCTTTCCGTTTCGTTCGGCGTCATGATGTCCGTCAGTTCATAGATCGCGGCAGACAGCGCTTTGGCCGGCGCCGGATTCAGGATCGTGACGACATTATGCTTTTTGGCGATCGTTAAAGCGGCTTTTACGGTATCGATCGGAATTTCGAGCTGTACCATAAGCACGTCCGCATTTTGGATGATGTCTTCGCCCTGCATGATATCATCCGGCGTCAGCTGCATATTCGCGCCAGGGGAGACAACGATGCAGTTGTCTCCGCTGGCGGTTACCGGTATGAAAGCTATGCCGGACGGATAATCCGGCAGCATGCGGATGTGGTCCGTCACGATGCCTTCCTGCTGCAGATTCGTCAGCAACTGCTGCCCGAACGAGTCTTGTCCCAAACACCCGAACATGACAACCCGCGCGCCCAATCTGCTGGCAGACACCGCCTGATTGGCGCCTTTGCCGCCCGGCACGGTCGTATAATCTCCCCCCAGCACCGTCTCTCCGGTTACCGGCAGCTTGGGGGTTTGGATGACCATATCCATATTAATGCTGCCGACAACCACGATGTTCGCTTTTGGTTTCACTGTTATTCCCAGCCTTCCCTGTCTCGAATCGAATCATCAGCTGCGGTTGAAGCAAGATACAGGTAATCATTAGCTTTGTGCTTCATATTATAAAGGAAAGCACCCCTTTTTTACATCACAGGCAAGAAAAAAATGACAGACCCCATACCGAACTTGCGACGCTTTTGCACGTTGCCTTAAGGGAGATATTTGTTATAATAAAGGGGGAGCGTCAGCGGTAATCAGGAGGGGAAGCCTCGGTGAAGGCTGTTGCGACCGAGGAATATGAAAGCGCTAACAAGTACGCGGTTGGAAACCATTCCGAATAATACGAGGTGATGAGGACGATGGGAACCCGCTTATTATCGGAGCAGTTGATCAAGAATCGTTATCCGCATTTACGATATGTCCGCATTCATACCCCCGCCAAAAATTCCGTCACCATCTACGCGTGGAATGAAGAGCTTGAATTGCCGGAGAGCGAGGCCGCCAGCTTAAGCAGGTTCGCCGCCGGTTATTTGCTTCAGCATATTTGTTATAAAGTTAAGGCGTACAACATGATCGAAACGGACGGCGTGCCGAGGGTGGAGGAGTTGCCCGAATCGATCGTGCAGGCCGCGTTGGACCGGGGCTTGAACCAGCATGGGATTATCGACGTCATGAACCGGATGTTTACGAACGGCAGCATTTCGTTTGAAGGCTACGATATGGAGACGGGCACGATTCATTATGCCGTCCGGTCGGCCGCGCCGGTCACCGACATTGAGCGAGAGCTGATCCGCCAGTATCTTTACGAGATCACGCCGCTAGGTGCGAGAAGCGAGGTATCGTACGGCTAAGGGGCTTGGTTTGTTGGAACAATAGTCAATCCGCATCCGATTTTCGATAACACTACTGGTTGCTGGGAGAGATTAAAACAGCCGGGCTATAGGGAGTGCATTCCCGGCCGGGCTGTTTGCTTGTGCCACCGTTATGATTTTTTTAAGCTTGCCGGTTTTGTTCGCTCACAACTCCAATGGATGCCGCGCGTTGTGCTAGAATAAGACAGGGAGGAGTGTGCATGAAGGATCTTACGCTGCTTTTGTTTGAACGGATGGGTATTTTTCTTATGCTCACCTTCATATTTACGCGCATCCCTCTGTTCCGGCAACTGCTGGACCGCAAAATATCATGGCTTAATACTTTTTATTTCTCCAGCCTTTTCGGCTTGTTCGGCATACTGGGCACCTACGCGGGAGTGGTCGTACAGGACGGCATGGTATCTTCCTCGTTCTGGATGCTGCAGCTTGGCCCGGATGAAGCGATTGCGCATTCCGCGCTGGTCGGCGTTGTCATCGGCGGCTTGATAGGGGGACCGCTCGTCGGCATTGGCTCCGGCCTCATTACCGGCGCGCATATGGTGTATTTGGGCGGCTTTGCCGCGTGGGCGGGCGGAATCGCCGCTTTGGTTGCCGGCATTCTGGCAGGTGCGGTCGCCCGATTCTTCTCGCAGGAACGGGTCATATCTCCGGTAAAAGCGCTTTTCATCGGCATGTTCGCCCCGATTCTGCTGATGGGCATCATTCTGATCGGCGTAGCTCCGCCTGAACGGGCGATTCAATTAGTGAACCTGATCGGCATACCGATGGTGCTTACCAACAGTGTGGCAATTGCAATTTTCACCACGATGCTGCATGTTGCTTTGCGGGAAGAAGAACGGACCGCAGCCTATGAAACCCAGCGGGCGCTGTACATTGCGGAAGCCGCGCTGCCGCATTTGAAGCAAGGGCTCACGTTCAGGACCGCGGAGGCGGTAGCCGGTTTGCTCATGCGGGAGCTGAAAGCGGCTGCCGTTGCAATTACGGACAGAGAGCGCATCCTGGCGCATGCCGGTATCGGAACGAAGCAGCATGTGCCGGGCGAGAGCATAAAATCGGAGCTTTCGCGCAGAGCAATTGAAACCGGAGAGCAGCAAATCGCCTACAGCCATGAACAAATCCAGCCCCACCATGCCTCGCTCGGAGCGGCCATTATCGTGCCGATTACCGAAGCGGGCAAGGTCGCGGGTCTCATCAAGCTGTACTTCCGACGGCCGCAGGACATCCGCTCCGTGGAAATCGTGCTCGCGCAGGGTCTCGGCCAGCTCATTTCGTATCAATTAGGCGCGGCCATGCATGAGAAAATGACGCACCTGATGAAGGAGGCCGAGCTCAAGGTACTGCATGCTCAGATCAATCCGCATTTTCTGTTCAACACGCTGAACTCGATCAACTCGCTCATTCGGATGAATCCGGAGCTTGCGCGTCATGTGACGATGCAGCTCGGGACGTATATGCGGCTTAATTTGAAGGTGACGTCGTCGCAATGGATTTCTTTCCGACAGGAAATGGAGCTGCTCAACGCGTATATGGAAATCATGAAAATCCGCTTCGAGGATCAGTTCACCGTCGAATGCGATATGGACGACGAGCTCGAGACGTGGATGATTCCGCCTGCGACCATTCAACTGCTGGTAGAGAACAGCGTTAATCATGGCTTGCGCAATCGGAGAAGCGGCGGACTGATCCGGATCGGTCTGCGCAGGAAAGGCGGCCGCGCGGAGGTGAGTGTCGAGGACAACGGGACAGGCATCCCGCCGAATTTGCTGGATAAGCTGGGCACCAAACCGGTGGCCAGCCTAAGCGGCAACGGCATTGGCGTTTATAATATCAATCAGCGCTTGATCGGGCTGTTCGGACAGGAGGCGAGACTGCATATCGGGAACAAGGCCGAAGGCGGCTGCCGGTTTGCTTTTTCCATACCCTACATGCGCGCGGAAGGTAGTGAAGACGTTGAAGTCCATTAAAGTGATGATCGCGGAAGATGAACGGTTGGCCCGGGAGGAGCTGGCCTACCTGCTTCGGCTGGAAAAGGATCTCGAACTGCTGCCAAGCGCGGCTAACGGGGCCGAGCTGCTCGAGCTGGCAGGCGTGTGGGAGCCCGACGTCGTATTTCTGGACGTGCAGATGCCGGAGATGGAAGGCATTCAAGCGGCCAGGATGCTGACCGCCGTGCCGTCGCCGCCGCTCATCGTGTTCACGACCGCCCATGAGGATTATGCGGTGGAGGCGTTCGGGCTGAACGCCGTCGACTACTTGCTTAAACCCTATACTCATCTGCGCTTGAAGGAAACGCTGTCGCGCATCCGCAGCAAGCTGCAGGCTTCGCCTTCACCGCAGGCCGGACCGCCGCCCGAAAGTCAGTCCGCATCCGCTTCTTCTGTCGCCGGCAGATGGAATCGCCTGCTGATGGAGGACGGCGAGAAGCATGTGCTTATCGATCCGGAACAGGTGGTCTACGCAGTGCGGGAGGAGCGGGTCGTGCTCGTTCATCTGGCGGACGGGACATACATCACATCCAAGCAAACGCTGCAGGAGCTGGAGGACAAGCTGGCAAGCTACGCCTTTTTCCGACCGCATCGAAGCTATCTGGTTAATCTGAACCGGATCGACGAGGTCGTGCCCTGGTTTAACGGCGCTTATAATTTGACGATGCGGGACCGGAAGCAGACGCCGATTCCGTTGTCCCGGGAGGCGGCCAAGGAGCTTTTCCGACTCTTGAAAGGGCAGTAGAGCAATCCCAAGCAGTCCGTTCGGGACTGTTTTTTTGCGTTTCACGCATTACAATTGACGGTTCGCGCAAGAAATCTGTTCTGCAGACGGAATTATGATTATAATCACAGTGAAGCGCTTTCATATCGAAAAATGGGGAGCTGATTCCGTGACCGTCCAGCACATCGAAACGATTCCAAGCGTTCCAGGCAATCATAATCTGCAGTCTTATGAATCGGCTTACCGCTCTTTCCGGTGGGAGGAGGCGGAGAAGCATTTCACCTGGCATCGGACAGGCAAATGCAACATGGCCTATGAGGCGATCGACCGCCACGCCGAGGGGGCATTGGCAAACAAGGTTGCCCTGATTTATGAGGATGACGACCGGAAGGAGAGTTACACCTTCGAGCAGCTCAGCAAGCTGTCCAACCGGTTCGGAAACATGCTGAAAGGGCTCGGCATCGGGCAGGGGGAGCGCATCTTCTTCTTCATGCCGCGAACGCCGGAGGTTTATGTAGGCATTATGGGCACGCTCAAGATCGGAGCGATCGTCGGACCGTTGTTCGAAGCTTTCATGGAAAGCGCCGTGACGGACCGTCTCTCCGACGCCGAGGCGGTGGCCATCGTCACGACTTCCAAGCTGAAGCACCGGATACCGCGCGATCGGCTTCCTCATCTGAAGCATGTCATCATTGTCGACGAACAGACTGAGTGGCAGCCCGGCGAAGTCGACTTTCATGTCGCGATGGCGCAATCCTCCGAGGAATTGGACATCACATGGGTGGACCGCGAGCATCCGCTCATCCTGCACTATACTTCGGGCTCGACCGGCAAACCGAAGGGCGTGCTGCACGTGCACGGCGCGATGGTGCAGCATTATCTGACCGGCAAGTGGGTGCTGGATCTGCGTGACGATGACATTTACTGGTGTACTGCAGATCCCGGCTGGGTGACGGGGACCTCATACGGTATATTCGCCCCTTGGCTGAATGGCGCGACCAATCTCGTCCGCGGCGGACGATTCTCCCCCGAGCGCTGGTACCGGACGATCCAGGACCACAAGGTCACCGTATGGTACAGCGCGCCGACGGCTTTCCGCATGTTGATGGCAGCCGGGGACGAGACCGTGGACGCCTACGACCTGTCCAGCCTGCGGCATATTTTATCCGTAGGGGAGCCGCTCAATCCGGAGGTTATCCGCTGGGGTATGAAGGTATATGGCCGTCGCATCCATGACACCTGGTGGATGACGGAGACAGGGGCGCATATGATCGTCAATTTCCCTGCAATGGATATACGGCCGGGGTCGATGGGCAAGCCGTTGCCTGGTATTGAAGCCGCGATAATCGACGACCGGGGCAACCTTCTGCCGCCGAACCGGCTTGGCAACCTGGCGATCCGTACGGGGTGGCCGTCGATGATGCGCGCCATCTGGAACAATCCGTCCAAGTATGAAGAATACTTCCGCTTGTCCGGCTGGTACGTATCCGGCGATTCCGCCTACATGGACGAGGACGGCTACTTCTGGTTCCAGGGCCGTGTAGACGATGTTATCAACACCTCCGGCGAACGGGTCGGACCGTTCGAGGTGGAGAGCAAGCTGGTCGAGCATCCGGCGGTTGCGGAGGCCGGCGTAATCGGCAAGCCGGATCCGATAAGAGGCGAGATCATCAAGGCTTTCATCGCCTTGCGGGAGGGCTATGCGGAAACATCCGAGTTACTCGAGGAGATACGCGTATTCGTGCGCAACGGATTGTCCGCGCATGCGGCGCCGAGGGAGATCGAGGTGTTGGGCAAGCTGCCCAAAACACGCTCGGGCAAAATCATGCGCCGCGTATTGAAAGCGCAGGAGTTGGGACTCCCGACCGGAGACCTGTCTACAATCGACGATTGATATTAACGATGGAGGGATGCAGCATGGAAGGGAAGCAGCAGAGCGAAAGCTATGCCGAAGTGTGGCAGTCGGAGAAATTCAGGGCGCTGATAGCGTACAAGAGACGGTTCATTATCCCGATGACCGCGTTTTTCCTTATTTTCTATTTTACGCTTCCGATCATGACCTCTTATTCCAAGGTGCTGAACGAGCCTGCAATCGGGAACGTTTCATGGGCGTGGGTATTTGCATTCGCCCAGTTTGTGATGACCTGGACGCTTTGCATTCTTTATTCCAGGAAATCGGCTAATTTTGACCGCATGGTGGACGATATCAAGAAAGACGTGGGGGTGTAGGCGGGTATGGCGATTGCCCTGTTTTGCGGGATTGTATTTCTGACTTTGGTCATTACGTATTTTGCCGCCAAGAAAACGAATAACGCCAGTGACTTCTATACCGCCGGCGGAGGGTTGAAGGGATGGCAGAACGGCATGGCCATCGCGGGCGACTACATGTCCGCGGCGTCGTTCCTCGGCATCGCCGGTACGATTGCGC
The DNA here is from genome assembly GCF_000598065.1 of Paenibacillus darwinianus. Classification (GTDB taxonomy): domain Bacteria; phylum Bacillota; class Bacilli; order Paenibacillales; family Paenibacillaceae; genus Paenibacillus_I; species Paenibacillus_I darwinianus. The sequence continues at coordinate 9,117 of NZ_KK082179.1, forward strand.
TCGCCGGCTTCGACGGGTTCTTTTACAGCATCGGCTTTCTGGTTGCTTATCTCGTCGTCCTCTACCTGGTTGCCGAGCCGCTTCGCAACTTGGGGAAATATACGGTAGCGGACATGATCGCGGCGCGTTTCTCGGACAAAAAGGTGCGCGGCGTCGCGGCGCTCAACACCATTTCCATCTCCATTTTCTATATGATCGCCCAGCTCGTCGGCGCCGGCGCGTTGATCAAGCTGCTCTTAGGCATCGATTATACGACCTCGGTCCTGATCGTAGGCGTACTGATGACGATCTACGTCGTGTTCGGAGGCATGCACGCCACCAGCTGGGTACAGATTACAAAAGCCGTTCTGCTCATGGCCGGCACGTTCGTTATCTCGATCATCGTGTTCGCCAAGTTCGATTTCAGCGTTGCGGTGATGTTCGATCATATGAAGACCGCTACGCCGCTGGGCGAAGCTTTCCTGAATCCGGGCAACAAATACAAGGTGCCGCTCGAGACGATCTCGCTCAATCTCGCATTGGTGCTCGGCACTGCGGGGCTGCCGCACATCCTGACCCGTTTCTTCACGGTAAAAGATGCGCCGACCGCCCGCAGCTCGGTCGTCTACGCTACCTGGATTATCGGCATGTTTTACATCATGACGATCTTTCTCGGCTTCGGGGCCGCCGCCTTCGTAGGCGCGGAAGGCATTACGGCCGTCGACAAGGGGGGCAATATGGCCGCGCCGCTGCTGGCCAAAGCGCTGGGCGGGGACTTACTGTTCGCCTTCGTCTCGGCGGTCGCCTTCGCCACGATTCTCGCCGTCGTTACGGGCCTTGTGCTTGCTGCGGCATCGGCGTTCGCGCACGACTTCTACGGGCAGATCGTCCGGCGCGGTCAGGCGACGGAGAAGGAGCAGCTGCGGACGGCGCGGTGGGCTTCGATCGGTGTTTCGGTGCTGTCGATCATCCTGGCGCTGTTCGCGCAGAAGCTGAACGTCGCTTTTCTGGTGTCGCTCGCTTTTGCGGTTGCCGCCGCCGCCAATCTGCCGGTCATCCTGTTCACGGTATTCTGGAAGCGTTTCAACACGACCGGTGCGGTTACCGGTATGCTCGTCGGCTTGTTCAGCACCGTTATTCTGGTTGCGATCGGACCGAATGTCTGGTCGCCCGAGGTAGGCAAAGCGATACTAGTCGGCGAACCGCTTTTCAGCATGGCTAATCCAGGCATTATCTCGATTCCGCTCGGTTTCATCGCCGCGTATGCGGGCACGCTGCTGTCCAGCAGCAAGGATGAAGTCAAGTATCGGGAAATCGTCGTGAAAGCAAACACCGGCGTTTAAGAGTGGTCGGATAGGAAGCAGCCGATTCAAGGGATGGGGCTGTCCGGAAGCGGGTCTTCGGATCCGCTTGAGGGGCAGACCCATCTTTTATTTGCGGGCCGCTTGTGCGATGATGGGGTAACAGAGGCCGGGCGCGGCGAAGCGGTACGGGGTGGACAAGCTGCCGCCGCTTGCGGACAGGCGGAGGAGGGGGAACCTGAGATGAATCAATCGGGGTTCGTATTTTTTCTGGCGGTCGTGGTCGGCACGCTGGCGATTACCTATTATGCGGCGAAACGCACGTCGAATACGAAAGATTTCTACGCCGCGGGGAACCGGTTGACCGGTCTTCAGAACGGGCTCGCGATTGCCGGCGATTATATGAGCGCCGCGTCGTTTCTCGGCATTACCGGCTCCATTGCACTTTACGGATTCGACGGCTTCTATTACTCGATCGGATTTCTTGCCTCCTATGTGATCGTGCTGTATCTGATCGCGGAACCGCTTCACAATCTGGGTCGGTTTACGATGGCCGATGGGATCGCCGTCCGTTTCCGGCACAAGGCGCTGCGGGGCGCCGTTGCCTTCAACAATATCGTCATTACCGTGTTGTACATGATCGCCCAACTGGTCGGAGCCGGAGGTCTGATCCACCTGCTGCTCGACATCTCTTATTCGTCGGCGATTCTGCTGGTCGGCGGCCTGATGACGGTCTATGTGGTGTTCGGCGGCATGCTGGCGACGTCGTGGGTGCAGATCGTCAAGGCGATTCTGCTCGTGTCGAGCACCTTCATCGTCAGCTTGATCGTGCTGTCGCGGTTCGATTGGAACGTTATGGGGCTGTTCTCCAGCATGTCAGACATTACGCCGCTGGGGGACAAATATCTGCAGCCGGGCAACCTTTTTCAGGGGCCGATCGACACACTTTCGTTCAATCTGGCGCTCGTACTCGGCACGGCGGGCCTGCCTCATATCATCACACGGCTGTACACGGTGAAGGATGCGCGAACTGTGCGCAGCTCGGTCGTGACGGCCACTTGGGTGATCGGCGTATATTACGCGATGACGATTTTTCTGGGGCTTGGCGCGGCGGCTCTTGTGAGCTGGGAGCAGCTTTCGAGGAGCAATAACCTTGCCGCACCCCTCCTTGCGCAAGCGCTTGGCGGCGATTTTCTGATGGCGTTCATCTCGGCCGTGGCGTTCGCCACGATTCTGGCCGTCGTCTCCGGGCTGCTGCTCGCGGCATCATCCGCCTTCGCGCACGATGTGTACAGCAGCATCATACGACGCGGGCAAGCGACGGAAGCCCAGCAGATGCGCGTTGCGAAAATGTCAGCGGTCACCGTCGGCGCGGTGTCGATCGTGCTGGCGCTCGGCGCGCAAAACCTGAATGTGGCGTTTCTCGTATCGTTGGCGTTCGCGGTCGCGGCCTCGGCCAATCTGCCGGTCATTCTGCTCACGCTGTTCTGGCGGAGGTTCAACGTATATGGCGCGTTGGCTGGATTGTTCACGGGGTTGGGCTCGTCGGTTCTGCTCGTCGTGCTGAGTCCCAATGTGATGGAACCGGCGGTCGGCTGGATTCGGGCGGAGGCTATTTTTCCGTGGATGAATCCCGGTATCGTTTCAATTCCGCTCGGGTTCCTGGGCGGGATTGTCGGTACATGGCTGACGCTGCGTGCGGAGCCGTCCGCCACGGGGCGGTTCGAGCATATGCAGGTGGTCGCGCATGTCGCGCCGGATGAGAGGTGAGCGCGTCACCCCGCATCGTGGGAAACTCCACGCCAAAAATGACCGGGTGAGAAAACTCAGCCCGGTCATTTTTTGTTCGCGTGCTATTCTAGATTCGCGTGCTTGCCGTACATGCGGCCCGAGTCCTGTCCGCGCTTGTCCATCAGCCGGAGGATGACGGCGTCGAGGAACAGCAGCAGCATCTGCTCAAACAGCGAGCCCATCGGCTGAATCGTTTTGTTCGGGTCCGATGCGGCGTCCTTGACGGCGCCTGGCAGCTGCGCCACGATATCCGCCCGCTGCCCAAGCGAGGAGCTTGGCTCAATGGTGGCCAGCGCCAAGGTGCCGCCGAGCGCTTTCGCCTTGTCGGCCATCGCGATCAGGCTTTTCGTCTCGCCGGAACCGGACGCGATCAACAGCAGGTCGCCGGTGTCGAGCCCGGGCGTCACCGTTTCGCCAACCACATAGGCCGGTATCCCTAGGTGCATCAGACGCATCGCGAACGCCTTCGCCATCAGGCCGGAGCGGCCGGCTCCCGCGACGAAAACTTTTCCGGCTTCCAGCACAGCCTCGACCAGCCGCTCCGCATCCTCCGCGGGGAGCTGCCCGGCGGCCTGCCGAAGCTCCTCCACGATCGTTGCGGCGTATTCTGCCGTTTGCATCGACAACGCCGCCTTACGCGCCGGCGCCGATCAATTGCTTCATTTCGGCCGCCATCGCTCGCTTGTCGTCCTGCCCGGTAATACCGCCGCCGACAATGATCAGATCCGGCTTCGCTTCGATGACCTGCGGCAAGGTTGCCAGCTTGATGCCGCCGGCCACGGCGGTTTTGGCGTTTTTCACGACACGCTTGATCGTGTTCAATTGCTCGAACGGGCTTTCGCCGGCCGCTTGCAGGTCATAGCCCGTGTGCACGCAAATATAATCGACGCCCAGCGCGTCCACTTCTTTCGCACGCTGCTCGAGGTCCTTTACGTTGATCATATCCACCAGAATTTGCTTGCCGTTCTTCTTCGCTTCCTCGACCGCGCCCTTGATCGTCGAATCGTCGGTTGCGCCCAGCACCGTGATGATGTCGGCGCCCGCTTCGGAAGCCTTCATGACCTCGTACGCGCCGGCGTCCATAATTTTCAGGTCGGCCAGCACCTGCAGGGAAGGGAAGGCCTCCTTGATTTCTTTCACGGCGCGCAGGCCTTCGTTGATGACGACAGGCGTACCGATTTCCACGATATCGATATAGTCCTGAACCTCCTTGACGACTTCCTTCGCTTCCGGAATGTTGACAAGGTCCAATGCCAATTGTAATTTCATAGGTGATTGCCTCCTTTGTGTTGTTATACACTGACGAGTATACCCGCATAGATGCAGCTATTGTAAGTAGGCACATATTTATTATATAGTGTCTAAAAGTATACTTTTGGCGCCATCATGTGCCGTGGGCGCCGCACATACGTACAGAAGGAGTGATCCGCATGACCCGAAACGCGGGAAAAGTGTTCAACTGCGAGAAAGAACTGACGCTGTCCATCATTGGTGGGAAATGGAAAATGATTATTTTGTGGCATCTCGGCAAAGAAGGTACGAAACGATTCAGCGAACTGCGTGCGCTTATACCGGATATTACCCAACGGATGCTGACGACCCAGCTGAGGGAAATGGAGGAGGACGGCATCATCAACCGCAAGGTGTATGCAGTCGTGCCCCCCAAGGTCGAATACAGCCTGACAGAACGGGGGGTGAGCCTGATTCCGATTCTTGACCTGATGTACGACTGGGGGAAGAGCTACATGGTGGAGGTGCTCGGCGATCGGGCCAGCATTCGGACCGTGACCTAACCGCAGCCGGGGAGGTACAAGGAATAGTATTCGACGCGCACGGTGATGTATACCATACAATATTACGTAACGCCCACAACAACCATAACGGACTCGAGGTGGAGCGCCATGAACCGGCACTTGATTCTGAACTGCGATGATTTCGGCCAGAGCCTTGCGGCCAACGCGGCCATCATGCATCTGCTTGAGGAACGGAAGGTGTCTTCGGCGACGATCATGCCGCCGGCCCCCTCGTTTGATGAAGCGGCGGCCTGGGTGCGGCGTCAGCCGGACCCGAGGGTAGGGCTGCATCTGACACTGACGAGCGAATTTCCAGGCCACCGCTGGGCCAGTCTCACCGGACACCCCTCTCTCCATGATGACACCGGCCATATGCACCTGACGGCGGCCGATTTCGAAAAGCATGCCGATCCGAAGGCGGTCAGGGCCGAGATCAATGCCCAATTCGATCTGGCGAAATACGCCGGCCTGCCGATCACCCACGCGGACAATCATATGGGCAGCCTGTACGGGATCGAGACGGGGCGCAGCTATTTGCCGTACGTGTTCTGGCAATGCGGGCGGCGGGGGCTGCCTTTTCGGATTTTCCGTCACATTCATCCGCAGGATGCGTTCCTGAATTCGATTGCCGGCGCGGAAGAAGCGCTCACCAAAGCGGTGGCGCTTGCGGATACGCTGGGCGTCGCGATGCCCGATTATTTGCTGACTCATCCGTACCATATGACGGAGGGAGAAACCTACGACAGCTTCAAAAGCTCGCTCCTCGCCAAAATATATGAGCTGCCGGAGGGGGTAAGCGAAACGTATATCCATCCGGCAGCCGAGGACGCTCATATGGCAAGCATTGTTCCGGCATGGTCCAAAAGGGTCTGGGAGTACAGGCTTATGCAGGGCGACGACTTCTCTTATGCGCTGAAGGATGCCGGCGTGCAATTGATTGATTACCGCTACGTGCGGGAAAATCTTAGGCGGTCCAGGCTGAAGTCTGCCTGGTCGTTGTTCAGGCTGCTTTAACCGCGAGGCTCTCCGCAGACGCGATGGATTGCAACTCTTCGTCCTCCTCGTGCGATTCCGGTTCGAGGTTTTGAGGGTTTGAGCGTCAGGGCAGCGGCTAACGGCCCTGAAAGACCTCGGCCAGAATCTCGTACGAGCGCAGACGGGCCCGATGGTCATACACCTGTGCGGTGACGATGATCTCATCCGCTTGCGTTTCCTCGAGGATCGCCGGCAGCCGCTTGGCGACCGTCTCCTTGCTGCCGGCAATCGTATAGCTCAGCTGCCCGCGCACGATCGCTTTCTCCTGCGGTGTCCACAGCTCATCCATATTGTCAACCGGCGGGTTCAGCTTTCCGGTGCGGCCGCGGATCAGGTTCAGGAACTGCTGCTCGTGCGAGGTGGCGAGCTTCTGCGCCTCCTCGTCCGTATCGGCTGCGATAATGTTGAGGCCGACCATAGCGTACGGCTTCTCGAGCGCGTCCG
>NZ_KK082180.1 GCF_000598065.1 Paenibacillus darwinianus
CTTATCCGCACACCTTCCGCCTTCCGCCACCCTGCAACCTGCAAAATGTCGCTTATCCGCGCACCTTCCGCCTTCCGCCACCCTGTAACCTGCAAAATGTCGCTTATCTGCGCTCTTTCGGAGTTCCTCCGTGTGAATGCGAATTGGTATCCATATAGAAGTGCCTGGCTTTATCGGTGAGTATATAGCTATGGTGGCGTTGTATGCTGGTACCATTCGGTCTGATCATGTCCTTTTCCAATAAGCTGCGCAATACGCGGCGGCTTACCCGTTCGCCGGCTTGCAGGCACATACTGACATCTCCGAACTTGAAGGGTCTGTTTAATCGCAAAGCGTAACGAAGCAGTTCCCGTTCGTATACCGGTAATGGTTCGCTTGTACTGCCTGCCGCCGCTCCATACCGTCCCAGCAGTTCATACACCGCGCGTCGGCAAAGTTCCGGCTTCTTGTCGAGCTCATCCCAACTGAACGGGACATACTTGCAATCATAGAGTGCGAGCGTGCGCTGCCGCATTTTCTCAAAATTAAAACGGTCACGCGTTATATTCTCGGCATGTACGACAAACCCCTCGCTTTCGAACCCCAAACTAAGCGGTTGGTAAAACACGTCTATGTAGATCCGCACACCCGACATACTTACTAACTCGTATTCCATGATCATGCCATCAAAGGAACCGAAAACCGGCCGCAGTATTGTCCCCAGCATTTTGCGCTCCGCGATTAAATCCCGGTTCAACTGCTCGAGCCGCTGGCCTTTCGCCGATCGGCGTTGTTCCTGAACAAACATCTCAACTTCGGTTTCAAACATAACATCACTCCTCGCAACCGCAATAGTTTAAACCATACAAAAACGCCGCCCAATCCCCCAGGGATCAAGCGGCGTGTTCCTCACGCAGCGATATTTACTTTATGCAAAAAGCTTTCAGCCTTTAAGCGCCTTGGCTGCAATATCGGAACGATAGTGCACACCTTCGAACGAGATCATGCCCGCCGCTTCGTACGCCCGCGCACGCGCTTCGTCAATGTCTCGACCCCGGCCGACGACACCCAGTACCCGCCCGCCGCTCGTTACGAACTCGCCGTTCTCCTCGGAGGTTCCCGCATGGAAGATCAATGCGCCGGCCGCCTCGGCGTCCTTCAAGCCGCTGATGACGCGGCCTTTCGGATAAGCTGCGGGATAGCCCTCCGATGCGAGGATGACGCAAACCGCCGCTTCGTCGCTCCACTCAATTTCTAGCTGGTCGAGCCGTCCGTTAACCGCCGCCAAAATAATATCGACCAAATCGGTTTTCAAGCGCGGCAGCACCACCTGCGTCTCCGGGTCTCCCATGCGCGCGTTGAACTCGATTGTTTTGACGCCGCCTGCGGTTATCATGAGACCGGCAAAAAGCACACCGCGGAACGGACGCCCCTCGCTCACCATCGCCTTGGCGGTCGGAACGATAATATTGTCAATCGCATCCTGCACCAAAGCCGGATCGATATGCGGCAGCGGCGTGTATGTACCCATACCGCCCGTGTTCGGTCCCTCGTCGTTGTCGAACACCGGCTTGTGATCCTGTGCCGGCACCATCGGCCGCACCGTCTCGCCGTCGACGAACGCGAGAATGGACATTTCCTGGCCTTCGAGGAACTCCTCGATCACCACCTGTGTCCCCGACTCCCCAAACACCTTGTCCACCATCATGCCGCGCAGCGCCTCTTCCGCTTCCTCCAGCGTGCGGGCCACGGTGACGCCTTTGCCGGCAGCGAGACCGTCCGCCTTCACGACAATCGGCAGCGATTGCGACCGCAAATAAGACAGTGCCGCTTCATAGTCGGTGAACGTTTCGTAAGCGGCCGTCGGAATCGCGTATTTCCTCAGCAGCTCTTTCATGAAAATTTTGCTGCCTTCGATTTCCGCCGCGTTCTTGCGCGGTCCAAAAATCGGAATGCCCGCTTCCTCGAACGCATCCACAATGCCTGCGGCCAGCGGATCGTCCGGCCCGACAAAAACCAGATCGATCGCATGATCGCGCGCGAATTGAATCAAATCGGCGAACCGGTTAACCGGTATCGGCACGCATTCTGCAAGCTGGGCGATGCCGGAGTTGCCCGGCGCGCAGTACAGCTTGCTTACCTTTTCGCTCTTCTTGAGCGCCCAGACGATGGCGTGCTCCCGCCCGCCGCCGCCGATGACCATGATCTTCACAACGATGCCCCCCTAAAGCGATTTCCTGCCCCTGATCGAAATATGAACCGAGTCGGCGCTCAGCCTCATCCCAAACATTGACCCCATGCAGCAAGCCGATCAGTGCTTAAAGTGACGCACGCCCGTCATCACCATCGCGATGCCGTTGGCATTTGCGACCGCGATCGACTCCTCGTCCTTGATCGAACCGCCCGGCTGAATGACCGCCTTAATGCCGGCTTTGGCCGCAAGCTCCAGCGTATCCCCCATCGGGAAAAACGCATCGGACGCCAGCACCGCGCCGCGCGCCTTGTCGCCCGCTTGCTCGATTGCGATGCGGGCCGCACCGACGCGGTTCATTTGACCGGCGCCGACACCGACCGTCATGTTGTCCGAAGCGAGCAGAATCGCATTGGACTTCACATGCTTCACGACCTTCCATGCAAACAAAAGCTGCTTAAGCTCCTCCGCAGTAGGCCGGCGCTCGGTTACGATCTTCAGATCGGCTTCGGTCAGCGTATGCACGTCGCTCTCCTGTACGAGCATGCCGCCTTCCACCGAAGTGACGAGCCATTCCGGCTTTCGCTCCTTGGCTGCAGCCAGCTCGCCGAGCTTCATCAGACGGATATTTTTCTTTTTCGTCAGCACCTCAAGCGCGGCCGGTGTGAATTCCGGGGCAATGACGATTTCGAGGAAAATCTCGTTCAGCAGCTCGGCCGTCTCGACGCCGATCGCCCGGTTGGCCGCCACGATGCCGCCAAAAATCGAGGTAGGGTCGGCGGCGTAAGCTTTTTGATAAGCCTCGTGAACGTCCGCTCCGATTCCGACGCCGCATGGGTTCATATGCTTCACCGCAACGACCGCCGGCTCGTCGAACTCCTTCACGATTGCAAGCGCCGCGTTCGCGTCATTGATGTTGTTGTACGACAGCTCCTTGCCATGCAACTGCACGGCAGTCGTAATGCTGCCGGCTCCCGCGAGTGGTTTCGCGTAAAAGGCCGCCTTCTGGTGCGGATTCTCGCCGTAGCGCAGATCCTGCACTTTCTCATAAGTAACTGTATAGGATTCGGGCAGCGCTTCGCCTTGCAGCTTCGACAGATATTCGCCGATCAGGGCATCGTAGGCGCCGGTGTGCCGAAACACCTTCGCCGCCAGCTTTTTGCGCGTATCGAGGGTGGTGTCTCCGCCGACCTTCACTTCCTCCAGAATACCGGCGTAATCGGCGGCATCGACGACAACCGTTACGAACGCATGGTTCTTCGCTGCGGAGCGCAGCATGGTCGGACCGCCGATATCGATGTTCTCGATGGCATCCTCGTACGATACGTCCGGCTTCGCGATCGTCTGCTTGAACGGGTACAGGTTCACGACAACCAGGTCGATGTAGTCCAGGTCAAGCTCCTCCATTTTCTGCCGGTGCTCCTCGTTGTCGCGGATCGCCAGCAGGCCGGCGTGCACCGCCGGATGGAGCGTTTTGACACGTCCGTCCAGACATTCCGGGAAGCCCGTAACATCGGAAATGCCGACAACCGGGATCCCTTCCTTCTCCAGCAGGACCGCCGTACCGCCCGTGGAAATGATTTCAACGCCCCGTGCAGCGAGCTCGCGCGCAAAATCGACGATGCCCGTCTTGTCCGATACACTGATCAATGCTCTGCGAATAGCCACAATCATTGCCTCCCAAATAAAATAATTAACCCTCGCTGCGCATAGCCTCTGCCGCTACCGTAACCTGTCGCCCGTTGAGTTCGACCCGGCCCGACGCAATTTGCGCTATGACCCATGGAAGCAGTTCGCGCTCGACCTTGTGCACCCGTGCGCGCAAAGCCTCCTCCGAATCTCCGTCGAGCACTTCCACCGCACGCTGCGCAATAATAGGTCCGCTGTCCATGCCGCCGTCCACGTAATGGACCGTAACGCCGGTTACTTTGACGCCGTAATCCAGCGCCTGCCGAATGCCATTCACGCCCGGAAAAGCCGGCAGCAGCGCAGGATGCACGTTGATCATCCGTCCGTAGAACGGCTCGACGAGCACCTGCGTAATAATCCGCATATAACCCGCCAACACGATCAGTTCCACGCCGCGCCGCTGCAGCTCAGCCAGTATTTCCGTTTCGTACGCCTCCCTCGACGGATATGCCTTCGGCGTAAACACATAAACGTCGACGCCGGCTTGCTCCGCCCGCGCCACGACGGGAGCCGCCGCTTTGTCGCAAACCAAAAGCTCGATGTCGACATCGAGCCTTCCATCCGCCGCCGCATCGGCCAATGCTTGAAAATTGGTCCCCTGGCCCGACGCGAATACGGCGATTTTAAGCTTCTTCATTACACGTCCGCTCCCGTAAAAGTGACAATGCGGGCGCCTTCTGTGACCCGTCCAATCCGGTAAGCAGCGACGCCAAGATCATCCAGCACGTCCAGCGCCTGCTGTGCCTGCTCCTCGGATACAACCGCCACGAGGCCGACGCCCATGTTAAAGGTCGTAAACATATCGCGGTTCGCAATGCCGCCCTTGTCTTGCATCAGCTTGAAGATCGGCAGAATCGGCCACGAGCCGTAATCGATCTCGACGTTGACGCCATCCGGCAGCATGCGCGGAATGTTCTCGATAAATCCGCCGCCCGTAATATGCGCCATCCCTTTGACCTGCACGCGGTCAATCAGCTTCAAGGCCGGCTTCACATACAACTTTGTGGGCTCCAGCAGCACGTCGCCCAGCTTGGCGCCGTTCAGCTCCGGCAGCGTATCCTGCAGTGAATAGCCGCTTTGCTCCAGCAGCAATCGCCGCACCAGCGAAAAGCCGTTGCTGTGCACGCCGCTCGACGCCAGGCCGATCACCGCATCGCCCGGCGCAATCTGCGAGCCGTCGATGATTTTTTTCTTGTCGACGATGCCGACTGTGAAGCCTGCGATATCATATTCGTCGGATTCGTACATGCCCGGCATTTCCGCCGTCTCTCCGCCAATCAGAGAGCAGCCGGACTCCTGGCAGCCGTCGGCGATGCCTTTGACGATCTGCTCGATCCGCTCCGGCACAACCTTGCCGCAGGCGAGGTAATCGAGGAAGAACAGCGGCTCCGCGCCCTGAACCACGATGTCGTTCACGCACATCGCCACGGCGTCGATGCCGATGGTGTCATGCTTGTCCATCGCAAAAGCAAGCTTCAGCTTCGTACCCACGCCGTCGGTGCCGGACACCAATACCGGCTCCTCGTATTTGTCCTTGTTCAAGCCGAACAGTGCGCCGAACCCGCCAAGATCGGTCAATACCTCCGGACGGAACGTGCGCTTGACGTGCTTTTTCATCCGCTCTACCGCTTCATTGCCCGCCGCGATATCGACGCCTGCCTGTTTGTACGCTTCTGACACCAGGGTCACTCCCAACAATTTGGTATGCCAATCCTTGCGAAATCCTATCCTATCCTTGCCTTGCCTTGCCAGTCGTTAATCTATCCTTGTTTCTTATGCATACTCCGTTGCACGCCGTAACCGGCTGCTAACCGTGTCTTCCCCTGCACGCTAACAGCTGCAGCTTTTCTCCGCCGTCAAATTGACCGGAGTCGGATAGTCGTTATCGAAGCACGCCATGCACAGCCCGCGGTTGGACTCACCGTTGTTGCCGCCGACCGCTTCGATCAGCCCCTCGTTGCTCAGAAACGACAACGAGTCGGCGTTGATCGCCTGACGGATCTCCTCGACCGTCCGGGAAGAAGCGATCAGCTCCTTGCGGTCCGGCGTATCGATGCCGTAATAGCAAGGGTTCGCGAACGGCGGTGAGGTGATTTTCACATGCACCTCGGTGGCGCCGGCTTCCCGCAGCAGATTGACGATCCTCCGCGACGTTGTGCCGCGCACGATCGAATCGTCAATCATGACGACCCGCTTCCCCTCCACAACCTTGCGGACGGCGCTGAGCTTCATCTTGACGCCCTTCTCGCGCAGCTCCTGGGAAGGCTGAATGAACGTGCGGCCCGTGTATTTGTTTTTGATGAGGCCGAGCTCGTAAGGGATCCCGGTCTGCTCGGCATAGCCGATCGCGGCCGAAATGCTCGAATCCGGCACGCCAGTCACGAGATCAGCGTCCACGAACGATTCCAGCGCCAGCCGACTGCCCATCCGCTTGCGGGCGGCGTGCAGATTCGTGCCGTTAATGTCACTGTCCGGACGGGCGAAATAAATGTATTCCATCGCACAGGTCGCACGGCGCTCGAGCGGCGCGTAGCGTTCGACGCGCATGCCGTCGGCGCCCAGCACGAGCAGCTCGCCCGGCTGAATGTCGCGCTCGTACTCCGCGCCGATCGTCTCCAGCGCGCAGGTCTCCGACGCGAAGGCATAGCCGCCGCCCAGCCGCCCCATAACGAGCGGCCGCAACCCGTGCGGGTCGGAGGCCACGAGCAGCTTGTCGTTGGTCATCAGCAGAAAGGCGAAGCCGCCGATCAACCGCTGCAGCGCATCCCGCGCCGCGCTGACGAAATCCTTCGGCGAGCGCGCGATCAAATGTGCGATAACCTCGGTGTCGCTCGTCGTCTGGAAAATCGAGCCCTGTGACTCGAGCTCCCGACGGATCTCAGGCGCGTTGACGATGTTGCCGTTCGTTGCGACCGCCAGATCGCCGTCCCGGTATTTGAACACAAGCGGCTGCGCATTGGCGAGACCGCCGCCGCCAGCCGTCGAGTAGCGCACATGGCCGATCGAACGGTCTCCGGCCAAGACGTCCAGCGTGTCCTTCCCGAAAACCTCTTTGACCAGTCCCAAACCGCGGTGATAATTGAACAGCCCGTCCTGCGCCGAATCGACGGTACAGATGCCGCAGCTTTCTTCGCCGCGGTGCTGCAGCGCATGCAGCCCGTAATAGGAAAGCGAAGCCGCATCCGGGATGCCGAACACCCCGAACACGCCGCACTCCTCCTTCAATTTATCGAAAATGTCGTCACGTCCGAGGCCTTCATTGTAATGGCCGCCGCGCTCGGTCCACAGCATGGACAGCTGTTTCACTTCATCAGACATGGAATCGCATCCTTCCAAACCTGCTCCAGTTGTTCGACCGGCGATTGGATGCCGTTACCGCCATTGACGGTAACGTTCAGGTTGCGTCCGCCCACCGTGCCGATTTCCGTGTGCGTGACGCCTTGGTTCGCGAGCCATTGCTTGAGATCCGCAGCCTTCTCGGGCTTGACGGAGAGCAGAATGCGCGATTGCGATTCGCTGAACAGCGCGATATCGGGGCGCAGACCGGACGTGATGTTCACGGTCGCGCCGACGCCGCCGCTGATGCAGGATTCGGCCAGCGCCACGGCGATGCCGCCTTCGGACAGGTCATGCGCCGACGCGACAAGCCCCTTCTGAATGGCGCCGAACACGCCGTCCAGCACCCGCTTCTCCAGGTCCAGATCGAGCGCCGGCGGACGGCCTTCCGTCTTGCCGTGCACGGCGTATTGCAGCTCGCTGCCGCCGAGCTCGGCTTTCGTCTCGCCGATGAGAATGATGATGTCGCCAGCTGCTTTGAAGCCCTGCGTCGTGATATGATCCGTATCGTGTACGAGGCCGACCATGCCGACAACCGGCGTCGGGTAAATGGCGCCCTTGGCGTTTTCATTGTACAGACTTACGTTGCCCCCGATGACCGGGGTATCCAACACGCGGCACGCTTCCGCCATGCCGTCGACCGATTTCTCAATCTGCCAGAACACCTCCGGCTTCTCCGGGTTGCCGAAGTTCAGGTTGTCCGTAATGGCGAGCGGTTCCGCGCCCGAGCACACGATGTTGCGCGCCGCTTCCGCGACCGCGATCCGTCCGCCCATCTCCGGGTCCAGGTAAACGTAACGGCCGTTGCAATCGGTCGTCATCGCCAGGCCCTTGCGCGTGCCGCGAATCGCCACGACCGCCGCGTCCGAGCCGGGCTGTACGGCCGTGCTGGTGCGGACCATGTAGTCATATTGGTTGTAAACCCATTCCTTGCTGGCCACTGTCGGCGACGCCAGCACCTTGCGAAGCGCGTCGTTCAGATCGGTCACTTCCGGGTAAGCGGACGTGTCGATCGCCGCATTCTCCGCATAGTAAGCCGGCTCCCGTGACGGTTTGTTGTAAATCGGACACTCGTCGACGAGCGCTTTTACCGGCATATCGCCGACCTGCTCGCCTTTATGGAACAACCGCAGACGGCCGTCGTCCGTTACTTTGCCGACCTTCGCGCAGATGATGCCCCAACGCTCGAAAATCTCCTTCGCCTGCGCTTCGTGCTTCGGCTCGACGACGAACAGCATCCGCTCCTGCGACTCCGACAGCATCATCTCGTAAGGCGTCATCCCCTCTTCGCGCTGCGGCACCTCGTCCAGGTACAACTCCAGTCCGTTGCCCGCTTTGGCGGCCATCTCGGCGCTGGAGCAGGTCAAGCCCGCTGCGCCCATATCCTGGATGCCGAGCACGATGCCGCTGTTGATCAGCTCGAGGCAGGCTTCCATCACCAGCTTTTCCATGAACGGATCGCCTACCTGAACGGCCGTGCGCTTCTCCTCGGATTCCTCGGACAGTTCGACCGATGCGAATGTGGCGCCATGA
Source organism: Paenibacillus darwinianus (assembly GCF_000598065.1). Classification (GTDB taxonomy): domain Bacteria; phylum Bacillota; class Bacilli; order Paenibacillales; family Paenibacillaceae; genus Paenibacillus_I; species Paenibacillus_I darwinianus. Next base: position 8,729 of record NZ_KK082180.1, read on the forward strand.
ATGCCGTCGCGGCCGGTGGCCGGTCCGGCGTAGAAAACAGGGTTGCCGACGCCTTTGGCGACGCCCCGCTGGATTTTATCGTGATCGATCAGGCCGACGCACATCGCGTTAACGAGCGGGTTGCCCTCGTAGCTCTCGTCGAACATGACTTCGCCCGCGACGGTCGGAATGCCGATGCAATTGCCGTAGCCGGCGATGCCGCTGACGACGTGCTCGAACAAATATTTGACGCGCGCGTTCTCAAGCTTGCCGAAGCGCAGCGAGTTCAGCAGGGCCACAGGACGTGCGCCCATCGAGAAAATGTCACGGATAATGCCGCCCACGCCCGTCGCGGCGCCCTGGTACGGCTCGACCGCGGAAGGATGGTTATGCGATTCGATTTTGAACACGACCGCCTGGTTGTCGCCGATGTCGACGATGCCCGCGCCTTCGCCCGGCCCCATCAGGACGCGCGGTCCGGTGACCGGAAACTTGCGAAGGACCGGCTTGGAGTTCTTGTAGGAGCAGTGCTCCGACCACATGACGCTGAACACGCCGATCTCGGTATAATTAGGCTTGCGGCCGAGAAATCCGCAGATGAGCTCATATTCATAATCGGTTACGCCGAATTGCGTGTAAATTTTCTGATCCGCAATCTGCTCCGCCGTCGGTTCCTTAGCCGTTAACTGCTGCGCCATGCTTTCCCCTCCATGCGTTCAAAATCGATGTGAACATTCGCTTGCCGTCCTCCGAACCGAGCAGTTGATCCACCGCACGCTCCGGATGCGGCATCATGCCGACGACGTTGCCATTCTCATTGCAGATACCCGCGATGTCGTTAACGGAGCCGTTCGGGTTCGTGCCCGCCTTGTAGCGGAATACGACCTGATTGTTTGCTTCCAGCTCGGCCAGCGTCTTCTCATCGCAATAATAGTTGCCTTCGCCGTGCGCGATCGGAATGTCGACGATTTCGCCCTTCGCGTACTGGTTCGTGAACGGCGTTTCGTTGTTGACCACTTCGAGCAGCGCCGGGTGGCAGCGGAATTTCAGGTTGCTGTTGCGCAGCAGCGCGCCGGGCAGCAGACCCGCTTCCGTCAGCACCTGGAAGCCGTTGCAGATGCCGAGCACGTACTTGCCCGCTTCTGCAGCCTTCCGCACCTCGCCCATCACCGACGTGAACTGAGCGATCGCGCCGCAGCGCAGATAGTCGCCGTAGGAGAATCCGCCGGGCACCAGAATACAGTCGTAAGCGGACAGGTCGGTCGCCGTATGCCAGACGAAGTCGACCGGCTGTCCGATCGTGTCCTCCACGGCTTTATAGCAGTCGATATCGCAGTTGGAGCCGGGAAAAACGAGTACCGCGAATTTCATCGGTTTAGCCCTCCAGTTCAAAGCGGTAATCTTCGATCACCGTGTTGGCCAGCAACTTTTCGCACATGGCCTTGAGCCGGGTTTCCGCTTCGCCGCGGTCCGCCGTGTCGAGCTGAAGCTCCAAATATTTGCCGATGCGCACCTTGCCTACTTCATCGAAGCCCATCGAGTGAAGCGCGCCCTGCACCGCCGTGCCCTGGGGATCCAATACATTCTGCTTGATCGTCACGTATACCGTTGCTTTCATCGTCGTTCCTGCCTCCTGTTCAATGGTCGAGCTATCGTAATCGCGAACCGCAGCATGGCTTCATCCGCGTTCAAATCCATTCGATCCAATCGCCAAGCGCTTTACTAGAATTGAGCTTATCTACAAGCTCTCGCCGGTCAGGCGGCGGTAGATGTCGAGATACCTGCGCGTCGTTTCTTCGACGACGCTGCGCGGCAGCGGAGCGGGCGTGCTGTTCTTGTCCCAGTCCGATCCGGCCAAATACGTGCGCACCGGCTCTTTATCCATGCTGTCGATCTCGATGTCGAGCTCGTAGCTTTCCTTCGCCCAGAAGCGCGAGGAGTCCGGCGTAAACAGCTCGTCGATCAGAATCACCTTGCCATCGATCAGGCCGAATTCAAACTTGCAGTCCGCCAGGATAATGCCGCGCTCCTCGCAGTAGCCGCGCGCATACTCATACAGCTTCACGCTGCGGTCGCGCAGCTCTTCCGCGAGCTCCGCGCCGACCATATCCGCCATCCGCACGAACGGAATGTCCTCGTCATGGCCGACGTCGTTTTTCGCCGCCGGCGTAAAAAGCGGCTGCTCGAACCGCTGGTTCTTGCGCAGCCCCGCCGGCAACGGGATGCCGTTGATTTCAGACCCTGCCTGATATTGTCTCCAACCGCCGCCCGTGATATAGCCCCGGACGACGCACTCGATGTCGATCCGCTCGGCTTTGCGCGTGACCATGATCCGATCCTTTAAAGCCTCGTGGTCAGTGACGAGCTCGCCCAGCTTCGACACATCCGTGTGCACGACATGGTTCGGCTGCAAATCCGCAGTACGCTCGAACCAGAATGTGCTCAAACGGTTGAGCACATTGCCTTTTTCCGGCACCGCCGGCTCCAGCACATAGTCGAATGCGGAAATGCGGTCGGTAACGACAATCAGGTAATGCTCGCCCAAATCGTACAGCTCGCGCACCTTACCTTTATACAGCAGCGGCGCTTTCACCAAGTGTGCCGCACTAGCCAACGCTTCCCGGTTCATGACGTCCGGTTCCCCCTTTTAGATAAGGCCCAGTTTCTTGAAAATGGTGTCGACGTGCTTCAGGTGCCACGCCGGGTTGAAGCAATCGTCGATCTCTTCGGCGGTCAGGCGCGACGTGATTTCCGGAGTCGACTCGATAATGTCGCGGAATTGACGTTGCTCCTCCCATGCCTGCATCGCGCGCGGCTGGACCGTATCGTACGCCTGCTCGCGGCTTAAGCCCTTGTCAATCAGCTTCGTCATCACGCGGCCGGAGAACGGCACGCCGTACGTGCGTTGCATATTGCGCTTCATGTTCTCAGGGAACACTTGAAGATTCTGAATAATATTGCCGAGACGGTTCAACATATAGTTCAGCAGCATCGTGGCATCGGGCAAAATGATGCGCTCCACCGAGGAATGGCTGATATCGCGCTCATGCCAGAGCGGTACGTTCTCGTAAGCCGAAATCATGTGGCCGCGAATGACGCGGGCCAGACCCGAGATGTTCTCGCAGCCGATCGGGTTGCGTTTGTGCGGCATCGCCGACGATCCTTTTTGGCCTTTGGCAAAAGGCTCCTCGACTTCGCGGAACTCGCTCTTCTGCAGAGCGCGGATTTCCGTTGCGAACTTGTCCAGCGACGTCGCAATCAGCGCCAGCGTCGCCATATATTCGGCATGGCGGTCGCGCTGCAGCGTCTGCGTCGAGATCGGCGCCGGCTTCGTGCCGAGCTTCTTGCAGACGAACTCCTCGACGAACGGATCGATGTTGGCGTACGTGCCTACCGCTCCGGAAATTTTGCCGTATTGGACGCCGTCGGCCGCATGGTCGAACCGCTCGAGGTTGCGCTTCATTTCCTCGTACCAGAGCGCCATCTTCAATCCGAACGTAGTCGGCTCCGCGTGCACGCCGTGGGTGCGGCCCATCATCGGCGTATCTTTGTAGGCCACGGCTTGGCCGCGCAGAATGCCGACGAACCGCTCGATGTCATTGCGCAGAATCTCGTTCGCCTGGCGGAGCAGGTAGCCCATCGCCGTATCCACGACGTCCGTCGAGGTCAGGCCGTAGTGCACCCATTTGCGTTCCGGACCGACCGTCTCGGATACCGCGCGCGTAAAGGCGATGACGTCATGGCGCGTCTCCAGCTCAATCTCGTTGATGCGGTCGATATCAAAGCTCGCGGACTTGCGCAGCGCCTCGACATCCTCCTTCGGGATCACGCCCAGCTCCGCCCATGCCTCGCATGCGCAAAGCTCCACTTCAAGCCAAGCCTTGAACTTGTTCTTCTCGGTCCATATCGCTCTCATTTCCGGTCTGCTGTAACGCTCCAACATGATGGCTCATACCCTCCAAATATTCGTTTCGGATATCCAGGCCAGCGCCGCTTCGGTGTCCGATGCGAGCACGTTCACATGGCCCATTTTCCGTTTGTTTATGATTTCGCTCTTGCCGTACAGATGAAGCTTCGGCGCGACGTTGAACTGTTCGGCCTGGGCTGCCCTGTCGCGGTCGGCCAGGTGGTCGATCAGAGGTGCGACGTGCTCGCCGAGCACGTTAACCATCACCACCGGCGTCAGCAGCGCCGTGTCGCCGAGCGGCAGGTTGCAGACGGCGCGCACGTGCTGCTCGAACTGCGACGTCCGGCAGGCCTCCATTGTATAGTGGCCGCTGTTGTGAGGGCGCGGCGCAAGCTCGTTCACGTACAGCCCGTCGGACGCTGACCAGAACAGCTCGACCGCGATCAGACCGACCGCGCCAAGCCCTTCGGCGATGCGTATGGCGAGCCGCTCCGCCTCCTTGAGCGTGTCGGTCGGCACTCTTGCCGGCACGATCGACAGATGCAGAATATTATCGACATGGATATTTTCTGCAACCGGGAACGCTTTTATCTCACCCTGCGGACTGCGGGCCGCAATAACGGACAATTCCTTGTCGAACTTGATGAATTGCTCCAGCACAAGCTCTGTTCCGGCGGTACCAAGCGTTTCGTAGGCGCGTGCGATTTCGGCTTCGTCGCGAATAACCCACTGGCCTTTGCCGTCGTAGCCGCCGGTGGCGGTCTTGAGCACGCACGGCAGGCCGAAGCGGCGCACAGCCTCGCGCAGCTCGTCCGCGCTGCGGATTTCCGCATAAGGCGCTACCCGAACGCCGGCCGCTTCGATCGCCCGCTTCTCGCGCAGCCTATGCTGCGTCGTATACAGCAGCTCGCTGCCCTGCGGCACATACGACTCGCTCATCAGCATGGCGGCGACGTCGGCATCGACGTTCTCGAACTCGTACGTGATCACATCCGAGCGGCGCGCCAGCTCGCGCGCCGCCGTGCGGTCGTCATAGTCGGCGACAATCTGATCGCCGACCTGTCCGGCCGGCGCATCCTCCGCCGGGTCGAGCGCCACGAACCGGTAGCCCATCGCACTGCCGGCGAGCGCCATCATCCGGCCGAGCTGGCCGCCGCCGAGCACGCCGATCGTAGCGCCGGGCAGAATCGTTCTCGGCTCACTCATAGCGTCTCGCTGCTTTCCAGCACCTCGCGCTCGATCCGTTCGCGCCGTGCCTGTACGCGCTTCTGGACGGCGGGGTCGAAAGCCCCGATCATTTGGGCCGCCAGCAGACCGGCGTTGGTGCCGCCCGCATTGCCGATCGCCACCGTCGCGACGGGGATGCCGCCCGGCATCTGGACGATCGACAGCAGCGAATCGATTCCGTTCAGGTTAGACGATTTCACCGGCACGCCGATAACCGGCAGGATCGTCTTGGCGGCTACCATGCCGGGCAAATGCGCGGCTCCGCCGGCTCCGGCGATAATCACTTTGAGGCCGCGTTCGGCTGCCGACTCCGCATACTGGAACATCAGATCCGGCGTGCGGTGCGCAGAGACGACTTTCTTTTCGTACGGAATTTGTAACTCCTCCAGAACCTCACAGGCCAACTTCATCGTATCCCAGTCCGACTTGCTTCCCATGATGACGCCCACGATTGCCGGTGCTGTCATGTCGATTTCCCGCTTTCTATTTGTAAATTGAGCTCGGTTTTATTGTCGATGCGGCGACCGGCGCACAACTAACGGGAAAACCTCCTGTTATTTGCACACTCTGCAGCACTTCTCGTCCAATTAAGCGGAAAAACCTCCCACTAATCACGCGTTTCCCGCCGATTATCCCAAAGTCAAACCAATTAGTAGGAGGTTTTCCCGTTAAACGCATCAACCATCTTTTCCAGATAACATTTACCGGAGAATTTCCGGCTATTTTTACCGGTTAATCGTTTGGCGTCCGTTTAACAAGCCTCAGCCCCGAGCGTTACACAGCCATTCATTTAAAAGGCTGCTTTATCCACCAATAAATACAAAAATCCCGTCAGCACGCAGCCGTTGAGGCGGGGCCGAAGCGGGACACAAGCCGTTAAGAAACGGGATTGCATCCCTCTGCGCACAGTCATATCGTCTGGCGTCGAGCCGAAAAGAGGACGATGAAGACAGCAGAAGGCTGCCCCCCTTGCGGGACAACCTGTTTCTTTATCATGGCTCGTAGTCCGAAAATTTAACGGTTCCCGGGTAGAAACTTCCGGGCCATATTCCCGGTATTATACGAGTGGTTTCGCACCCTTCGCGAAAGCCTCTTTCAGTGTACCAACCCGACATAGCGATGTCAACCGCTTATAAGTATAAAATACGAACGTTATAACGAACTTGTGGATTTATCGTTCGCTTTTAACCTCATTTGTTGGAACAGTTGTTTTACTTCGACCTGGGAGCGTTGCCTTATCCACGTTGATCAAGGCCAGCTTGAGACGAAGAAGGCGTTTAACAGCACGAAAAAAGCAGAGCTCCACGGCTCTGCTTTTCCTCTGCTTTTTTCAACTATATTAATTTTCGCCCTGCTCGTTGCCGGAATTTGCGGTACTCTCCAATTTATTACGGCTGCGGTTTACAGACGCGCTTTGCTTTGGCGTTTCGACAGGAGCGACGACGGCCGGCTGTTTA
>NZ_KK082181.1:0-3947 GCF_000598065.1 Paenibacillus darwinianus
GCTTCCACCGCTTCCACCGCTGCCGCCGCGATAGCTCCCGCCGCTTCCGCTGCGGTTGCCGCCGCCGAACGGTCCGCCCGAGAAGCGGCGTCCGCTTGAACGCACATCGGGCTTCCGCTTCTTGGCGCGAATCGGATCCTCAGGCGTCAATTCGATGCTGACGTCCTTCTTCTCGCCGGTCAACAGCTTCATCGCGGCCGCCAGGAGATGCACGGAATCGTACTGCTCCAGCAATTGAATCGACAGGCCTTTATATTCTTGAATCTCATCGTTCTGAACGACCTCGATCAGGCGCTCGGCGGTCAGACGCTGTTTGCCCTCGATCGCTTCGGCAATGCTTGGAAGCGGCTTGCGCGCGATCTTCTGGCGGGTAACCTTCTCGATAAAGTGCAAATGATCTAGCTCACGCGGCGTAACGAACGACCAGGCCGTTCCTTCCTTGCCCGCGCGTCCCGTCCGGCCGATCCGGTGAACGTAGCTCTCGGGATCCTGCGGCAGGTCGAAGTTGATGACGTGGGTGACGCCCGAAACGTCAAGGCCGCGAGCCGCCACATCCGTTGCGACCAGCACATCGATGCTGCCGTCGCGGAATTTGCGCATAACGGCGTCGCGCTGGTTCTGAGACAGGTCGCCGTGCAAGCCGTCCGCCGAGTAGCCGCGCTTCTGCAGCGCTTCGCTCAACTCGTCGACGCGGCGCTTCGTACGTCCGAATACGATAGCGAGCTCCGGCGACTCCATGTCGAGCAGCCGGCTGATTGCTTCGAATTTCTGGCGTTCATGGACTTCAATGTATGCCTGCTCGATCGAAGGCGCCGTAATGTTCTTCGGAATAACCGAGACATGCTCCGGATTGCGAAGGAATTGCTGCGCCAGCTTCTGGATATTAGGGGGCATCGTAGCGGAGAACAGCATCGTCTGGCGCTCTTCCGGCACCAAACTCAGAATGCTCGTAATGTCCTCCATAAAGCCCATATCCAGCATTTCGTCCGCCTCGTCAAGCACAACGGTCTGCACGTCGTCCAGCTTGATCGTCTTGCGGTTGATATGGTCGAGCAGCCGTCCCGGCGTACCGATAATAATATGCGGTCGCTTCTTCAGGGCGCGGATTTGCCGCCCGATTTCCTGACCGCCGTAAATCGGCAGCGTCCGGACGCCCTTGTAGCGGGCCAGCTTGCCGATTTCATCGGCCACTTGAATTGCGAGCTCACGCGTCGGCGTCATAATAAGGGCGACAATCCGCTCCTCGCTGACGGGTATTTTGTTAATGAGCGGAATGCCGAAGGCAGCCGTCTTACCCGTACCTGTTTGTGCTTGTCCGATCAGGTCCGTGCCGGACAGCGCGATCGGAATGGCTTTGTCTTGAATCGGGGTCGACTCTTCGAAGCCCAATTCTGTGATAGCCTGCAGCACTTTCGCTTCCAGGCCAAATTCAGCAAATGTTTTCAAACTTTCTCATGCTCCTTTTTTCTCTGTGCGTTCTTCTTGAAAATATCCCAATCATTATAGCACAGTTCGGAATGTGAATACCAGCGAACGGTAATTGGGGAACCTAATTCTATTTCCCGGCGGCACATGTCCGTTCCACACACTCGCACGGATCAGAAAGGGGATCACCTCCATGAACGCCTTACGCTCGGCAGGCTCATTAGCGGGCTTAACGGTCGGCGCTTTTCTAATCGCCTTCGGTTTTAATCTGTTACTCATCCCTCATCAACTGCTGAGCGGTGGATTGTCAGGCGTCGCGATGATGCTCGCTTATGCGACCGGCCGGCCCGTCAGTCTACTCTACTTCGCGCTCAATGTGCCCGTTCTCATCTGGGGATGGTTCGTCCTTGGCCGCCCCTTCGTGCTGTGGAGCATCTATTCGGTAACGGCGGCGACCTTTCTCATGCAGCTTATCCCGGTAAGCCCGCTCGTCACCGACCCGATCCTGGGTGCCGTATTCGGCGGCGTCGTTTTCGGCTTCGGGAGCGGCTTTTCCCTTCGGTTCGGCGGATCGTCCGGCGGCTTCGACGTCATCGCCTCCATCGTCACCCGCAAGCGCGACATTCCGGTGGGCATGCTGCTCTTTCTGCTCAACGGAGCGGTCATCGGCGCGCTCGCGCTGCAATCGGGAGACTGGGACATCGTCCTGTATTCCATGCTCTCGATTTTCACCGCGGGCAAGGTGATCGACCTCGTTCATATCCGTCACGTAAAGGTGACCGCTTTTATTATTACCCGCGAAACTGAAAAATTGTTGGACAAATTGCTTAAGCTTGAACGCGGCGTGACCGTCATCCGGACAAGAGGCGCCTATGATCGCACGGAGAAAGACATGCTGATGACCGTAACGACCCGTTACGAATTGGCCGCGCTGCGCAGAACCGTCCGGACACTCGATCCAAAGGCGTTCGTGAACATCGTTGAAACTGTAGGGATTATCGGGGAATTCCGCCGGATCTGACGGCCGGAAGCGAACGTTCACGGCGGATCGACCTATTTTTTTTGTTCGAATGCTGATATAATGGTGATGTCCCATAAGCGCGTGTTTCTTGCCCTGCGTTTTACCCGTATTCTTGAAAACATTCGAGGAAAGGGTGATGCAAGATGGATCTGGAAACCGTAACGTTATCTCGGATTGTGGAAAAGTTGGCGCCGGAATTGGTCCCCTTCCTTACCGAGCGGGAGCTGAACATGAACATCGTCCTCCGTGAAGGGCTGGCCGTGCTGGCGCCGGAAGACGCGATTGAAATCGTGCAGCACAGCATTTATGAAAATCAGAAGCAGGTCATGCTGCATTAACATGAGAGCATACGTACGAAGCTCGACGGGAACGATATCGTTCCCGTTATTTTTTTGCCTGTTCCGTCGTTGCGCCGTCCGCAGCCGTCCTATGCCGCATCGGCTCCGCATACAATAGCTTTAACGGCGAGTATAGCCCGAAGAACGCTCAACAAAACCCAACAACTTTTTACGAATCCTACGAAATACCTGTGTCTGACACTCCCGATCTGTTTTATAATTTAAGAGACTCGAGTGATAGGGAGAGGACAACATGGATTTGGTCATTGCGTTAATGCTGCTCGTTTTCGGCATATCGGGCGGTAATGCCGGCCAACCGTCGGCTGTTGCCGATATGCTGGTCAAAGCGGGCAAAGGAAGTCAAGTGGCAACGGCGCCGTCAGGCGCAGTAACGGATGCGGGCGTAAGCTCGAACGGCAAAAACGGCAAGACGAACGGCAAACCTGCCGAGTATGTAAAAACAGACCCCCAACCCGACGCTCCGAAGGTGAAAGGCATTTACGTAACGGCCCACAGCGCGGGCGGCTCGCGTATGGAAACACTGCTTAAGTTGGTGAAGGACACCGAGCTTAACAGCATGGTCATCGATATCAAAGACGATAACGGCTATATTACGTATCCAACTGACAATCCCGAATTGCTCAAGCTCGGCACGGCGCAGAAGTATATTGGCGACGCAAGCAAGCTGATGAACCGGTTGAAGGCGGATAATGTGTACCCCATCGCCCGGATTGTCGTTTTTAAGGATACGGTACTCGCCAAGAAAAAACCGGAGCTGTCCTTCCGCAAAGGAGACGGAACGGTTTGGACGAACGGCAAGGGCGAAAGCTTCGTCAATCCGTACCGCAAGGAAGTATGGGACTACAATATTGCAATCGCCAAAGAAGCGGCGAAGCTTGGCTTCAAGGAAATCCAGTTCGATTACGTGCGTTTCCCGGAAGGCTTTGAGAAGAAAGCCGACTTCCTGAAGTACGACAAGACGAAGGAAAGCCGCGTCGACGTCGTTGCCAGCTTCGTCAAGTATGCGAAGCAGCAGCTTGAGCCGCTCGGTATTCGCGTATCGGTCGATATATTCGGTTATGCCGCTTCCGTGCCGGCGGCCGAAGGCATCGGTCAGGATTTTGTGAAAATATCCAAATATGTCGACGTAATCAGCCCGATGG
>NZ_KK082181.1:4047-14944 GCF_000598065.1 Paenibacillus darwinianus
CGAGCCATTACTCGACCGGCTGGTTTGACGTCGCCAATCCGGACACGAACCCGTATGCGACGATTAAAGGCTCCATGCTCGATACGCATAAGAAGCTGAATCCGATCGGCGTTCACAAGCCGGTTGTGCGGCCGTGGATCCAGGATTTCACCGCAAGCTGGCTCGGCAAAGGCAACTATATCAAATACGGGAAAGCCGAAGTGCAGGCGCAGATCAAAGCGCTGAAGGATACCGGCGTGGACGAATACCTGCTCTGGAACGCAGGAAACAAATATTCGCCCGGGGTCAGCTACAAATAATCAGCCGCTTATGCGCCACTAACGCATTGAAAAGCCCGCGTTCTCTTGATTTAAGGGAACGCGGGCTTTTCGTTGCTGCCGTACATCTATTCGATCAGGTAGCCCGAGCCGGGCTCGAGTCTTTTCTTCTCGACGATGGCGGTCGACCGGATTTCCGGCGTTTGAACAAAGTGACGGGCAACGTGGCTCTCGACGTATGAGAACGCCTTCTCGTCGCCGTCCGCCAACAGGATCAGATGCGCCAGCTTGCCGGGCAGCTCGATTTCGATTTTGTACAGGAACATGGCGGTCACCTATTGCGACAGGCGCAGCGCCAGATTGTACAGATCCATATTGAACGGCTTCTTCGCGTTCACGACCTTGTCGATTTCGGTTGCTGTCATTACGCCGTCGATGATGCCGCAAGCCTTGCCGGAGTCGCCGTCCATCAGCCTCTGCACCGCGAAATCGCCCAGCTTGCTCGCCAAAATGCGATCGTTATGGGTCGGCGTACCTCCGCGCTGGATGTGGCCGAGTACCGTTACGCGGGGCTCGATGCCATTGCGCGCCGTAATGGCCTCCGAGATTTCCTGTCCGTTGCCGGCACCCTCCGCCACAATGACGATACTGTGCCGCTTGCCGGCCTGGAAGTTTTCCCGCATCCGTCCGGCGATCGCATCGATGTCATAAGGCACCTCCGGCACGATGATCGTTTCGGCGCCGCTCGCCAGACCGGCGTAAAGCGCGATATCGCCGCAGTGGCGGCCCATGACTTCCACGACCGAGGAACGCTCATGGGACGTCATCGTATCGCGCAGCTTGTTGATGGCGTCTACACAAATGCTTACCGCCGTATCGAAACCGATCGTGAAATCGGTGAACGAAATGTCGTTGTCGATTGTGCCCGGCAGGCCCATCGTCTTGATGCCAAGCTTGCTCAGCTTGTTCGCCCCCTGATAGGAGCCGTCGCCACCAATGACGATCAGGCCGTCGATGCCGCGCGCGCGCAAGATGTCCGCGCCCCGCTGCTGCCCTTCGGGCGTCAAAAACTCTTTACAACGGGCGGTTTGCAGAATGGTGCCGCCGCGTTGAATAATATCGCCCACACTGCGCAAATCCATCGACCGCAGATCGTCGTTAATCAGACCCTGATAGCCGCGCTGCACGCCGTAAACCTCAAGGCCGTTGAACAGCGCGCTGCGTACGACCGCGCGCACGGCGGCGTTCATTCCCTGCGAATCGCCGCCGCTTGTTAATACTGCGATTTTTTTGACTGCTGACATGATGCATCCTCCCTGATCATGAAATACCGTTGAAAATGATGAAATGATGCCATGCTGGCACGCATGCGTGCCGGGATCAGCGCTGTTTGGCGCGTATCCACATGCTGTTAAGCCAGAAAAAAGTGCGTGTCGCCGGGCTGCGCTTCATCAGGATGCCCGTTACCGCTCGAACGTCAGCCTGCTCCCTCGCCTTCGGATCGGACAAGTACAAGGCAAGCAGCCCCTCAATGATCATGCGGTGAAACCCCGGCGCGGGCAAGCAGCGGACGTCCTCGCGGGCGCGATCGACCACCATCCGCAATCGTTCAAGCAATTCGTCCCGGCTGGTGTAATAGCTGCAGAAGTTCAGATCGCCGCCTAACCTGTCCTCTTCCTGATCGATCAAATAATCGAGCAGAATGTGCAAGCCGCATACATGCGGAAAATAGACGTGTCTGGTCTTCTCGGCCTCCGCCTCGGTCAGATCCGGCCGGCAAGCTTCCACAAACAGCATGAACATCCCGAGCGTTGAACCTGCGGCGGCCGCGAATTCGTTCCAGCGCAAATGCGGATACTCCGAACGATGACTTTCCCACCAGGCGGTCAGTGACGGCAATCTCTGTTCCTTCGCGATATGCTTATACACCTGCAAATCGCCGTAAAGGCCGACCAAATAGGTAACATGCGCTTTCACCTTATCATAGCCCGGCAGCATCGCCGCTTGCGCTTGGCAGGTGCGCACCAGCGCATGCAAATAGCCGCCGTCATCGTTTTCTTCCCGCAGCGCATAATAATCGGTCAACTCCGCATCCGGATCGACCGCGTCCAGCATGGACCGGTGCAGCAGCCGGAAGTCCGCTGCGTCCAGCGAGGTGCTGCGGTCGCAAAGATTGTCCAGATAGTCGCTGATTGTCTGCAGCGCCACAATCAGCGGAATCAGCTCGCCGCGCCGGTCAAGCCGCGCCGCTGCGTAGACCGCTCCGCCTTCGCAATGAAACTGCTTTGTGGCCATGCTGGCCAGCGCCTGGTTCCTGAGCTCCAGGTCGGGAATGGCCGAAGCCATCGTCTTCCATTTGTCCAGCTCCGCATATACATCGGGCAAAATATATTTATAGACCCGATACATAAGAAGGACCGGATTCTGCGGCGTATGCCGCACAGCTTCCGTTTGAACGTTCACGTTGGCGCCTCCGTCCTTCTTCAGGAATGGCGCCGCGTTTCAATCTCTTGATTGATGCGGTACCAAATATGCAGGTCGTTGATCCGGCTGGCCAATTCGGCGATATCCCAATTCAGCGCGCAGGAAGCTCCAAAATCGTCTTCTTCGAACAATCGTGCCTGAAGCATATGAATCCGCCTCTCCAGCGCAAAAATCCGGTCAGGAATCGAGCCTCGAATGCTTTCCCATCTCGCCAAAGCCGCCGCCCGTTCGGCCTTCGGGATGCCATCCCATTCACCGTCGATAACCGGCAGTTCGATGCCGAGCCTATCGCTCAATCGAAATGCAATATTCCCCATTGTAAACCTCCAACAAATAATGTACCATTTCAGAACATACAAATCCAGCATACGGATGAAATTGCCGTTACAGGAAGGGAACGCGATGAATGTACGGACCGAATCCGCGCCGCATGCGTTGACGAGACCCGGTTCGATGAAGGAATCGGGACTGCTCCGCGCCCATATGTACTTTTTTTACTCGACGATGGCCATGCTGGTGTCGTATCTGCCGCTCTACTTTGCCGACCGCGGCTTCACGCCGTCCCAAATCGGCCTTATTTATGCAACCGGTCCTGCGGTTTCGATCGCCGGAAATTTGCTGATGGGTCTGGCGAGCGACAAATACAGAACGATCAAAAAGCTCCTCGTTCTGCTGTTCGCCGGGCAACTGCTGATTCTCTTCATGCTGCAGCAGGCGCAAGCATTCGGCTGGGTGCTGGCCATCATGACTGTGTTCTACCTTTTTCAGACGCCGGTTCAACCGCTCAGCGACAGTCTCGCGCTGCTGTCCGCCGCCCATACGGGACGGAACTACCCTTCGATCCGGATTTATGGCTCGATCGGGTTCGCCGTTTCCGCCTTGGCGATCGGTTTTCTGCTCAAGGCGCAAGGCTCCGGCTTCACGGTCACCGTCACCCTTGCATTGGTGGCATTGTCTCTCTGCATCTCTTTCACGCTGCGGGACTACCAGGGCGAAGTGCGCAAAATGGATTTTTCGGGCTTCTTTGCCCTTATCCGCAAGCCGTCCATCGTCGCTTTCTTTGTCTTCACGCTCGTGCTTTCCGTCGCTCACCGGATGTATGAGGGCTTTCTCGCCCTCACGCTGCGGGAGATGGGAGCGAGTCAAAGCCTCATCGGCTCCGCGTGGCTGACCTCCGCCCTCAGCGAGATTCCGATCCTGTACCTGCTCGGCAAATACGGCCATAAGCTGAAAGAGCTGCCGCTACTCGCTTTGGCGTCTTTTATGTATGCTGTTCGTTATTTTCTGATGTCCCGGCTGGAGGATCCCTCCTATGTGATTCTTCTCCAGCTCATGCACAGCATATCATTCGGCATCTTCTTCTCGACCTCGCTGCGGTATATGACCTATCTCCTTCCGGATGAGTACCGCTCTTCCGGCCAAGCTTTGTACGCGGTCGTGTGGGCGGGCGTTGCCGGGGTGGTCAGCGGAACGGTCGGCGGCTTTTGGTTCGAAACGTACGGAACGCAATGGTTTTTCACAACCGCTTCGGTGTTTGCAGCGATTGCCGGCATCGGCTTCACCGCGCTGCATCTGACCGGCCGGAGTCGCTAGTCCGCTTGCGTTTCCCGCAAATTCTCCTATAATGAGATTGCGCGTCCGTCTCGCTTATGGAGGAGGCCGTCGATGCGCGGACCGCAGGAAGGGACGAAAAACATGGACTACTTAGCATTCAAACAGATCGTGCACGACCGCAGAAGCGTGCGCAAATTCAGCGACCGTCCGGTAACGGCGGAGCAAATCCGCGAGTTGATCGACTGCGCGCGTTACGCGCCGAGCGATACAAATTCGCAAACGTGGGAATTCATCGTGATTGTCAACAAGGAAAAAATCAAAGCGATCGAGGACATGACTTGGGCGGAACTGCATAAACGCGCCGAGGCGGCCGAAGCCAAGGGCCTAAGCAGGGAAGCCCGGCTGCTCGTGAAGTCATTCGGCCCTTATGCCACGGCTTTCTCTGACGCGCCGGCGCTCATCGTTTGTCTGGCGACTCCGTACAACTCGAAATTCCGGGAGCGCATTTTCGATCCGATCGCCCTCGTGCCCGAGGAGGTATGGCGCGAAGAAGGCATCAAGAGCAGCTGCCTCGCTTCGCAAAATCTCATGCTGGCCGCGCACGCCATGGGACTGGCCACCTGCCCGATGACCGGTCCGGTGCTGCTAGCCGAGCATCCGATGAAGCAATATCTCGGCATCGACGACACCCGGCAGGTCAATATGGTCATCGCGCTCGGCCATCCTTCCGAAACGCCCGGCAAGCTGCCGCGCAAGGAAGTTGACGCCATCCTGACGATCATCGAGTAAAAGGAGAAAGGACGATTCCGTACGCGGCGCCCGCGCCGCGTACGGAATCGTCCTTTCGTGCGTTTGGCCGGCCGCTACCCTCGCCGGCGGTTATCCCAGCTTTGCCATTTCCTCTTCGCTGATGTCGAAGTTTGCATAAACGTCCTGCACGTCGTCGTTGTCCTCAAAGGCGTCCATCATTTTCATCAGCTTCTCGGCGTTGTCGCCTTCCGCTTTGATCGTATTCTGCGGCAGCCAGCGCACCGCCGCGCTCGTGAAGTCGTAGCCTTCCGCCTCAAGCGCGGTTTTGACCTTCTCGAAATCATGCGGATGGGTCAGAACCTCGAACGACTCCTCGTTCACAATGATATCCTCCGCGCCGGCTTCGAGCGCCTGCATCATCATCGTATCCTCGTCAGCCTCATGCTTCTCGCGGTCGATAACGAGCAGCCCCTTCTCGTCGAACATATAGGCGACACAGCCGCTCTCGCCCATATTGCCCCCGCGTTTATTAAACACGGCGCGCACATCCGCCGCTGTCCGGTTCCGGTTGTCTGTCAGACACTTCACCATAATGGCCACGCCGCCGGGTCCGTAGCCCTCGTAGATGATTTCCTCGTAATCTTCGGCTTCTCCGGCTCCGGCCGCCTTCTTGATCGCACGCTCGATATTGTCCATCGGCATCTGCTCGGCTCGAGCGTTGGCGATCGCCGTCTTCAGTCCGTAATTCGCCTCGGGGTTCGTTCCACCCTTACGGGCGGCTACGTAAATTTCACGCCCGAGCTTCACGAACTTGTTATTTTTAGCCTGATCGGCTTTACCTTTGCGGTCTTTGAACAATTTGAATTTCATGCGTCTCGTCCTCCCGGAAATGATTCACCAATCAGTGTATCATCATCGCATTCGTTACGTCAAAACCCTTTGCACATGAAAAAAAGACCCCGTAGAAGTCGGGGTCCTGATGTGCTATACGCTATATTATAAGAAGTTTCCTTAATCTTATAACTTGATTACGTTAGCCGCTTGCGGTCCGCGGTTGCCGCTCGTGATTTCGAATTCGACTGCTTGACCTTCTTCCAGCGTTTTGAAGCCTTCGCCGGTAATCGCCGAGAAATGAACGAATACGTCTTCACCGTTCTCGACCTGGATAAAACCGTAGCCTTTTTCTGCGTTAAACCACTTAACTGTTCCTTTCAAATGAACAACCTCCTAAAAATGACGCCGTTATGACGGCGAATATATCCATTATATTCGCTTGACGGTTAAATTGCAAACGATATACAACCGGAACTCAATGGCTTCCGCGGATTTGGCATACCTACCCGGCCGTGTACGCATTATACTGCTGAATCAGGTTGATTTCCACAGAATGGTTGGCTATGATGAGGAAAACAATTCACGCAGCAGGGAGTGCCGCCATGTTTAAGAAATACGAGATCTATAAGAAAGACAAATACAATATGCTGACAGTAGAGGTCCAGGGCAAGACGCTCATCGTGCGGGAAATATCCGACCAATGGGGAGAAGAATGCCATACCTTCGTCAGCCGGCCGGAAATGCTGCACTGGGCGGAAAACCGCTTCCGGGCAGGCCAGCTTGAAGGCGGCGAAGCTGAACGCGACACGATATTGGAGGCATTCAAATCCATTTGACGCGCTTGCGCCGCGCTCGCCCGGCAATCGACTGCGGTGCCGGCCGCAGGATATGACTTCCCGCTCGGCGAAATGTCATTTTCAGGAGGAAACAGACGCCCATGGACGCAACAGCCACGCTCATCTTTATTATCGCAGCATTTTCGCTCGGCGCTATCATTATCATGAAGAAGGATTCGATTCCAGCTTCCATGAGAAGGGGCATCGCGCTAACCGCCATCCTGCTGATCGCTTTTGCCTTTTTCCTGATCGTTTACAGCTTCCTGAATTTAGGCTCATAACCGGCCGCGCTCATGAAAGACGCGGCGGGCGCGCATACTACAGGGCAAAAAAGGGGTGCGAGCATGAAATGGCTTCCCTTCCTGCTGTCCCTAGGTCTGATGTCCGCCGCGGTTTCAAGCGCTGCCGGACCTTCCGATGCCGCCCGGAACAATGCCACGGCACAACCAAAATTAGAGTCCGATAGGAGGAGCCCAATGAACCAATTACCGAAACGTTCCGAGACGAGTCCCGACCACCGCTGGAAGCTGGAGGACCTTTTTGCCGACAAAGGCGCCTGGGAGCAGGAATATGCCGTTGCGAAGCAGCTATTGAACCAAATCGGCCAATACGAAGGCAAGCTGGCCGACCCCGGCAAGCTGAAAGAGTGCTTCGAGCTCGAAGACGAATTGTCACTGCACGTAGAGCGTTTATATGTTTATGCCAACATGCGCCATCATGAGGATACGGCAGAGCCGGCCAATATGGCGTTGTCCGACAAATCCAAGAAGCTTAGCGTGGAAACCGGCGAAGCGCTGTCGTTCATCACGCCGGAGGTGCTTAGCCTCCCGGACGATCAGCTCGACAAGCTAATCGACAATCCCGAGCTGGCGAAGTACCGGTTTACGCTGGTCGAGATGCGCCGCCAAAAGGCGCACGTGCTTTCGAAGACCGAGGAAGCGCTGCTTGCCCAAGCGGGCAACATCAGTCAGGCGCCAGGCACCATTTTCAGCATGCTGAATAATGCCGACCTTAAATTCCCCAAAGTGAGGAACGAGGACGGCGAGGAGGTCGAGCTCACCCAGGGGCGGTACATTCAATTTCTGGAAAGCAAGGACCGCGACGTCCGCCGCGAAGCGTTCAAGGCGATGTACGATACATACGGCAAAATGAAAAACACGCTCGCTTCGACGCTCAGCGCCAACGTGAACAAAAACATTTTTTACGCCCGCGCGCGCAAATACCCTTCGGCTCTGGAGATGTCCCTCTACGGCGACAACATTCCGAAGGAAGTCTATACGAATCTGATCGATACGATCCACAAGCATCTTCCGCTGATTCACCGGTACATGAAGCTGCGCAAAAAGCTGCTGAAGGTCGACGAGCTCCACATGTACGACCTGTTCGCCCCGCTTGTCGACGAGTTCAAAATGGACATCACTTACGATGAAGCGAAAGCGACCGTGCAGGAGAGCCTGAAGCCGCTAGGCGACGATTACCGAAAGGTGCTGAAAAGCGGCTTCGAGGAGGGATGGATCGACGTCTACGAGAACGAAGGCAAGCGCAGCGGCGCGTATAGCTGGGGTGCATACGGCACCCATCCGTTCGTGCTGCTCAACCATAAAGACAACCTGAACAGCATGTTCACGCTGACGCACGAGATGGGACACGCGCTGCATTCCTACTATTCCGACACGACCCAGGATTTCCGCGATGCGCAGTACACCATCTTCCTGGCCGAGGTGGCGTCGACGTTGAACGAAGCTCTGCTCATGCACTACATGCTGGAGAAATCGACCGATCCGAAGGAGAAAATGTTCCTGCTCACCTATTACGCGGATCAATTCCGGACGACGGTATTCCGTCAGACAATGTTCGCCGAATTCGAGAAAATCATCCACGAGAAGACCGAAGCCGGCGAATCGTTGACGCCGCAGGCGCTGTCCGAAATCTATTACGGCCTGAACAAGCAATATTACGGCGACGGCATGGTCGTGGACCAGGACATCGAGATGGAGTGGGCGCGTATTCCGCACTTTTACACCAGCTTCTATGTGTACAAGTACGCCACCGGTTTCTCGGCTGCAACCAGCTTCGCCAAGCAAATCCTGGAAGAAGGCGAGCCGGCGGTCGAGCGCTATCTCAGCTTCCTGAAGAGCGGCGGCAGCGACTATTCGATCAACATCCTCAGCAAGGCGGGCGTTGACATGTCCTCCCCGGAACCGATCAGCCAAGCGATGAGCGTATTCGAGGATCTCATCGGACAGATGGAGGAGTTGACCAAATAAAAAATGGCGGCGGTACGAACTGTCCGTATCCTCCTCCCGCTCCCAACCGCTTATTCTGGCGGATAAAGGACGATTCTGCCGTCCTCCATCTCCACGCGGACCTTATTGCTGTTTTGGAAGCCTTGCTCTGTCAGAAAGCTTGACGGAATTTGCAAGCGGCCCGCTTTATCGATGACGGCATATTCGACATGGCTTTCGGCTGCGGCCGCCCCCTCCTGCTGGAGACTCTCCAGCTCTTCCACATAGGCTTGCCGACGGATCATCTCCGAGGAGGTTTTGCCGTCGCGGATGGCGACGACGCGGTCCACCTTGCGCGCCAGCAGCGGATCGTGTGTGACGATCACGATCGTGATGCCGATGGAGCGGTTCAACTCGCGAAAAAGATCCAGCACCTGGTTCGACGTCTTCGTGTCGAGCGAGCCGGTAGGCTCGTCAGCCAGCAGGAGGCGCGGTTCATTCGCAAGTGCGATCGCGATGGCGACCCGCTGCTGCTCGCCCCCGGATAATTCGCTCAACCGGTTTTTCATACGGTGCCCGAGACCGACGGCTTCCAACAGCTCAATGGCGCGTGCACGCCGGCGCCCGCCCTTGAGCAGAATGGGAAGCTCGACATTTTCCAGTGCCGTCAGATACGGAATGAGGTTCCTCGCATTGTTCTGCCAGACGAAACCTACGCTCTCGCGTTTGTAACGAACGAGATCCTTTTCGGCGAAAGCGAGCAAATCCTGACCGTCCACGGCCAGTTTGCCGGCAGACGGCCTGTCGAGACCGCCGAGCATGTTGAGCAGCGTCGACTTGCCGCTGCCGCTGTTCCCGATGATCGCCATCAGCTCGCCGGCTTCCACCTGCAGGTCCAGCCCTTGAAGCGCGACCACTTCCAGGTCCTTGGTTTTATAGATTTTGACCAGCCCGTCGCAATGGATCATCCGCTTACTCCTCCCCCAGCTTCAGCGCTTGGCTGATTTTGACTCGCGAAAGCCGGTAGCCGAGCACGAACAGCCCGATCGTAAGCATGACGGCTACCATGCCGTACAGCTGCAAATAATCGCCGAGACGGAAAATAATATCGAACGGCGGCACCTGCTCCGCCGGATTGAACGACAGTTCAAAGAGCGGAACAAACAAGCGGCTGACAAGATTGCCGGTCGATACCCCGATCAGCACGGCCGCGCCGGAGGTAAGCAACTGCTCGCTGATCAGCATGCCGATTATTTGCCCGAAGGGAATGCCCATTGCCCGCAGCACGCCGAATTGAAGCGTTCTGCCGGACAAGGACAAAATCCAGAATATGAGGAAGCCGAAAAAGCTGATCAGCATCGAAATGACGAAGCCCAAAGTCATCACGCCGTTTATGGCCAGCCTGAATGGATCGTTCTTGGACTGAATCAGTTCCTGCCTGCCGTCGCGCAGCTCGGTGACCGGAATCCCCCGCTCAGCAAGCGATTCGTATAACCCGAAGCTTGACGCCCCGTCCTCAAGCTTCAGCCATACCTGATACGGCTCGAGCGCCAGCCTGTTCTGAATCGATTCCAGATGACCGACGATCAGCATCGGCTCTCCAGCGGATTCCGGGCTCGGCTTCCGGTTTGGGTTCCAGCCCGGCCAGTAGCCAACGATCCCGTACACCGTGAACAGCGCCTGCTCCATCCCCTCCCACCCGACATAAATGCCGTCGCCCGGCTTGAGCTTGTATTCATCGGCCATCGACTTCGAGATCAGTACCGCCTTCGGGTCGGAAGCAAGCAAGTTCAAATAGCCGTTGATGTGGTGGTCAAGCAGCCCGGGCTGCATCCAAGCCGTTTGTCCGAAGTCGTAGGTGTCGATGCCGTACAAGGTCGCGGATCCGTTACCTGCCGCAGCGCTGAAGGAGGTGCCGTCCTTGACGAATACCCGGGCTGCCGATTCGACGCCTTCA
>NZ_KK082181.1:14980-17824 GCF_000598065.1 Paenibacillus darwinianus
CCCGCCGGCCCGCTTTCCTGCTGAGGCGCGGGTCCGCCCGGCGTGGCAGGCGGAGGCGCGTCGTTCATCCAGTGCGTGGTGAGCGCGACGTCCGCTCCAACCCCGTACCGTATTTTGTTCTCCATGTTGTCGTTGATCGTTCTCGCCGCGCTGGCGCTGTACAAGCCCATCGCGACGGTCATGATCAGGAAGACTTTAATCGTCAAATACTGACCGGACGATCTGCTGATCTGCACAAGCGTGGAATAGAGAGCCGGAGACCACCACTTGCGCCCGGCCGTATACAACAGCCGGATAAACCACGGGTAAATCCGCAGCACAATCAAGCCGCCTCCGAGCGCAAACAAGGCCGGCATCAGGAAGAGCAAGGGATCCATCTGCAAGGACCCGGCTTCAAGAGCGAGCGAGCGCATTTCCTCCATCCGGCTGTTGAAGCCGTAAAGCAGATAAACGGCTATCGCGACCAGAATGACGTCGAGGCCGATTTTATGCCAGAACGGCATTTTGTCCATCCTCGCAGTCTTCTGCTTGTGTCCGACAATGGATGCGCGAGTCGCCCGGAACGCCGGTATAAGCGTCAATACAATAGCGCCGGCGACAGCTGCGGCGGCAATGCGGTACACGCTGCCGTCCAGCGCGACCTCTAGCGGCGCACGGTTAACGAACGACATGAATCCGTCGGAGGCGCCGAGCACTTTTGTAAACATAACGCCGAGCGGCGGACCGGCCGCCAGCGCCGCCAGCCCGAGCAGCAGCCCTTCGGCGGCGTAAGCCAGCATGATCTGCAGACGGCTCGCGCCACGACTGCGCAGCACGGATATTTCGGTCTTTTGCCGCTCGATGATCAAATTCGAAGTCATGAAGAGGTAGAAGGCCAGCATGAACATGACCGGCGCGTACAGGGCAAGCAGCGTTCGGTCAAGCCGCTCCTTTTTCGCCAAATAGGCCTCAATCGTCACAAGCGCCGGAAACTCCATCTCCGCGTTATAGGAGAAACGCAATTTCAAATAGCGTTTCAAGGCTTCAGCCTGGCTGACAAGGTTGTCGATCCCGCCCGTTTTGAGCTGCGTATAATCGAGTGCCAGCGTATAGCGGACACCGCTCACCTTCGCTTTGCCGCTGAGCACAAACTCGCGTTCGAACGTCTGCAGCGGCATGAACAGCGATGAAGCGAAATCGTCGAGCGGAAAAGGAGCATAGGGGTCCCCCTCCGGCTTCGCATCCACGATGCCGACCGGAAGTATGCGCAAGGTCTGCCCGGTTGTACGGTTCAGGCCGGTAATTTCCTCGTTCAGATCGCGCTTCAGCTTAATCAGATACGATTGGGTGACAAGCACCTCGTATACGTCGTCGCTGCGGGCAGGATCCGGCAGTCGTCCGTCCACAAGCCGCACCCGTTTCTCAAAATCCGACACTGCGCGCAGGTTTCCGGTCACATCGCGCTTTTTCTCCTCTGCGGTCGCGTCGGCGCCGTACATCTTCATCGACGAGGTAGAGCGGTTGATATAATAGGATTTCATGTCGAGGTTCACGCGCCCCGAGAAGCCGAGCACATAGCCGTCGGTGCTTTCGATCGTGCGCGCCAGCTTGGCCGGATCTTTGACGCCGGAAGTGTTCAAAACGACCCTCAGCTGTCCCGGATAGATTTGTTTTGCCATTTGCATCTGCTGCAGTTCTTTATACAAAGTTCGCTGTAAAATGGCACTTGAATAAAGCGGCATCGAGCTGAACAATGCGACGCACACGGTCAAACCGAACCACAGGTTGAGCTGCAACCACTTGTTCTTCGCCATTTTCCGCAAAATCATCGTCCATAAGGCCACTATCCGCTCCCCCTCCCGATAGGCGCCGCCGAACGGCTGCCCGCCGACTTCCGCTGCCGGTTAGTTGTTCATGATGACCTGTTGGCCTTCCTCCAGACCGCGAACGATTTCGACTTCCGTGGGAGTCTTCAATCCGACCTCGACATCAACCTCGATCCGCCGTTCGCCTTCCGCGATTTGCACGTACTCGCGGCCCAAATAGGTGCGAATGCCCGAGCGGGGAAGCACGATGACGTCGTCTCTTTTCTCGAGCGCAATCTGAAAATCGGCCGAATCCCCCATCACAGCGCCCTTAATCGGCTTGACGAGGCCCAGCACAAGCGTCGTCGCATTTTTCTCCGCCAGCTCTTTGTCCGCCACCATCGGCGCATTGGACGGCGCCTGCAGCACTTGGGCTTCGTACTGCTGGTTTCCGTAGGTCACGAAAGCCGCCATATTCGGCTGAACGGCCAGCAGATCCTTCGCGGAGGTTGCCTGATAAGTTAGCTTGACCTTGGTCGGGTCCGCAACCGTTACTATCGGCTGATAGCCCGTGACGGCGTCGCCCGCCTTCAATTCGGCCAGGTACGTCACCCGCCCGCTCTGCGGCGAGACGAGCTTCGATTTCGAGAGCTGGTCCTCAAGAGCGACAAGCGTTATCCGCTCGCGTTCCAGGTCGATCTGGCGCAGCCGCAGCTCACTGCCGCTCAAGCCGTCGCTTTTCGCCTGCGCGTACAGGATTTCGGCCCGCTCCACATTAAGCCGCTGCAGCCTCGTCCTCAGCTCCAGATCGCCGACATCGAGCTCGACGATCGCCTGTCCGGCCTTGACGTCGTCTCCGACCTGGACGAGCACGGTTTTGATTCTTCCGCCCGATTCCTTGAAATAGAGCGATACGGTTTGACTGGAGGCGAAAATGGCGGTGCCTTTCAGATAGGTCTGGATGTCGCCCCGCGCCGCCTCCACAACGTCGAATGTCTCCGTCTGCGGCTTGACGAGCGGCGGCGCAAGCGCTGCCTCCTCTTGCGGCAGCATCGAGCAG
>NZ_KK082181.1:17924-19151 GCF_000598065.1 Paenibacillus darwinianus
GCAGCATCGAGCAGCCCGCCAGCAAAGAGACGGCGACGGCGGCGGCCGCCTTATAGACCCAGCGGCGATAACGTGTCGTCCGATTGTTCGGCAATGGTTCCATCCTCCAATGAAATGACTTGATCGACCAATTCCATCATGCCGGGATCATGCGTCGTCATGACGACCGTCATGCCCCGCCGTCTGACGAGATCGCGGAACACTTTCATAATCTGCAGCCCCATCCGGCTGTCCAACTCAGCCGTCGGCTCGTCTGCGACCAGCAGCACCGGCTCGTGCG
Source organism: Paenibacillus darwinianus (assembly GCF_000598065.1). Lineage (GTDB taxonomy): Bacteria > Bacillota > Bacilli > Paenibacillales > Paenibacillaceae > Paenibacillus_I > Paenibacillus_I darwinianus. The sequence continues at coordinate 18,205 of NZ_KK082181.1, forward strand.
CAATCGCCCTTGCAATCGCCACGCGCTGCTGCTCCCCGCCGGAAAGCTCGGGCGGCCGGTGCTTCATCCGCTCCCGCATCCCGACCCAATCCAGAGCCCGTTCCGCCGCATCCTTGTTGCCTCTCAAGCCGGCTATACGCATGCCAAATTCGACGTTCTCATATGCGGACATCAGCGGCACAAGCCCAAACGACTGAAATACGAGTCCGATCTGCTTGCGACGATGCGCGCTCCGCTCCTTATCCGACCATTCAGTCATATCCTGGCCTTCGAAAAAAACGCGCCCCTCCGTCGGCTCGTCCAGCGCGCTTAAAATATTAAGCAGCGTCGTCTTGCCTGAACCCGAACGGCCGACGAGCGCCACGATCCGCCCTCTGCGGATTTCCAGATCGATGCCGCCCAGCGCCGTGACGGCGCCGGCGCCTTTGCCGAATACGCGTTTGACGCCGGCCACCTTCAGAATGACCTCTTCCCCGCCTCCCCGTATCGCTTCCCTTGCTGTCTGCAAGCAGCCACACCCTCTCCGCTTTTGCAATGTATGCGCTATCATTAAATCCAAAGCTTACGCTTTTTCATAAAAAAGCATAGGTGCGCCGTCCATCAAAGTCAATCGTCACCGATTACAAAAAAATACAGCAAATTTCCCAAAATTGTGGGAACGGCTGTATCGTATGCGTGGTGTACGTGAGTATGCGGATGTGCGGATGTGCGCCTCATCCGCCAAACCACAGGCCCAGCCCGGTTGCAAGAAGGCCCGCGAAGACGGATGCGCACAGGTTGACGAGATCGTTGGTCATCATGCGCAGCCCCCGCACCAATTCGGCCGGCGGGCCGCAGTGCGCGGCGCGCTCCGTCTCGCTGCCGCATACCCGGCAGCGGTACATCGCCTGGACGGTCGCGCCGAGCACGGAATCGGCGAAGGCGCCGGCGAGGCCGGCAACTGTGGC
>NZ_KK082182.1:0-3860 GCF_000598065.1 Paenibacillus darwinianus
GTCCAGCGAGATCCGGATCGAGTATTCGGATGCCCGCGGCGAGAAGATCGATTGGGGCAAAAAAACGATCAAGGATACGCAGTCGTTCCCGGTTGAGGTCGTGCTCGGGCCGAATACGGAAGCGGTCGTTACCGTTTACCGCGACGGTAAATTCACCGATTCGTTCCCGATTACGTACGACGAGGCGAAAAACGGCGGCGCAGGCAATTCGGCGGCGGTGCCGGGCATGACGCAGGAACAGCCCGTCGAGCCTTCGGCGGATCAACCGCCGGCCGAACAGCCTGCTCAGCAATCGGCGCAATCCGGAGTTAACGGGGGGCGGCAACCATGAGCAGCGGGAGGACTGAGCCACTCACCGGAACCATCGTGAAAGCGTTAAGCGGTTATTATTACGTCTATCCCGACGGGCGTGGGAATGATTCGGTCAGCGACCCGATCCAATGCCGCGCTCGCGGCATATTCAAGAAAAAAGGGCTGACCCCGCTCGTGGGGGACGAGGTCATCTACAGTGTCGCGGAGACCGGCGAGGGCACGGTCGAAGAGCTGCTGCCGCGCAGCTCGGAGCTTGTCCGCCCGCCTGTCGCCAATATCGAGCTGGCCGTACTCGTGTTTTCCGTCACGGAGCCTGCGCTGAATCTGCAGCTTTTGGACAAATTTCTGGCGCATATCGAGCATGCGGAGATGGAACCGATGCTCTGTCTCAGCAAAAGCGATCTGGCGGAACAGTCGGAACAGACGGCGCGGGAGGAATCGGCGGAGGCCAGAGCGGCGCTCGCGGAAGTTAAGCGGATTTATGCGCCGATCGGCTACGATATCGTCGTGACCAGCTCGCGCAAGGGAGATGGAACGGGCGTGCTGCTCGAGCGCCTGCGCGGACGCCGGTCGGTGTTCGCCGGCCAATCGGGCGTCGGGAAGTCCTCGCTGCTAAACGCGCTCGTGCCCGGCCTGACGCTGGAGACGAACGCTATCAGCGCCAGGCTTGGGCGGGGCAAGCATACAACGCGCCACTGCGAGCTGATCGCGATCGGCGACGGAGGCTATGTGGCGGACACGCCGGGCTTCAGCCAGCTTGATTTCCAGGAGCTCGGGATCGAAGAGCTGGGTTATTGCTTCCGCGAATTCCGGGCGCTCCTGCCGGATTGCAAGTTCCGCGGCTGCACCCATGTTCACGAGCCGGGCTGCGCCGTAACTGCCGCTTTGGCAGCGGGTGAGGTGGCGCAAAGCCGCTATGACAATTATGTGCAGTTTTTGGGAGAAATGAAGGAGAAAAAGCGGAGGTACTGACATGACGATTATCGCACCGTCGATTCTATCCGCCGATTTCGGGCGGCTGGCCGACGAGATTGCCGACGCCGACCGGAGCGGGGGCGATTGGATTCATGTGGACATCATGGACGGGCATTTCGTGCCGAACCTCACATTCGGACCAGTCGTGATGGGCGCGGTGCGGCAGGCTACCAAGCTGCCGTTCGACGTCCATCTGATGATTCAGGAGCCGGAACGGTATATCGCCGATTTCGTGAGGGCCGGCGCGGACCGGATCACGGTACACGCCGAGGCGTGCGTTCATTTGCACCGCGTGATCCATATGATTAAGGAGCAGGGGATTCCCGCCGGCGTGGCGCTCAATCCCGCGACTCCGCTTAACGCCGTCAAGCATGTGCTGGAGGATCTTGATCTGGTGCTGTGCATGACCGTCAATCCGGGTTTCGGCGGACAGGCGTTCATTCCGGCCGTACTTCCCAAGCTGCGGGAGCTTCGGCGCATGGTTGAAGCGCGCGGCCTGGACGGCTTCCTTATCCAGGTGGACGGCGGCATCAACAAGGAAACGGCGCCGCTGGTTAAGGAAGCGGGAGCGGATGTGCTCGTTGCCGGGAACGCCGTATTCGCGCACCCCGACCGCGCCGCCGCGATCGCCGAGCTTCGATGAGAGCAGCGCGGGAATAGGACAAATCGACAATGCATAGGATGGTTACATGAGTGCGGATCTCGTGTAACCATTTTTGTCGTATGCGTATAGACTGGAGTGGAACCGCGTAAATGCCGATGAGCGCGCCTAAGGAGGGAAGGAGCATGAAATTTTACACGATCAAGCTGCCGAAATTTTTGGGTGGTTTCGTCAAAGCGATTTTAAATACATTCCAGAAGAACTAGCAGCCTCCGGCCGCCTGCCGATCGGGATTACGCAGAGCCCTGCAGCAGCCTGGAAACGAAAAAAGCACCTGATGGCATCAGGTGCTTTTTCTCACGGGCCGTGAAGACCGTATTAAACGCGGGTAAGTTTCCCGGATTTCAACGCACGGGTGCTGACCCATACGCGTTTCGGCTTACCGTCTACGAGGATGCGAACCTTTTGTACGTTAACGCCCCAAGTCCGGCGGTTTTTGTTGTTGGCATGAGAAACGTGGTTGCCACTGCCGGGCGCTTTACCCGTTACGAAACATTTGCGAGACATGAAATACACCTCCTTCAAAAAACTTCCGTTCAATCAGGACATAGAAACACACACTCGAATAGTTTAGCACAGCCTAAGGCGAAAAGCCATACCGACTTTACGTCATACCGACTTTACGTCAAATTTCGCTCTCTGCCGCCGCCTGTCCATGCTCGTCTGGCCCGTACCGCCGGAACCCGACAAAACGGCGAAAAGACGGAGCGCACGTCGGAAAGCCCACGCAACGGTTGCGCTTGCGGGAAAAAATGAACGTATAAAGACGAAAATTAAAGAATTTGTTGAAAAATCGCCGAATTCCCTTAATTTTATTTGAGTTATTCAGGCACGGAACTTATAATTATGATAGTCCAACAACCTTTACGCAAGGAGTGAGCACCCATGCCGTTGCAGTTTAACATGGAGCTAGGAAACGTATTTGTTACAGACAATGTCATCTCGGTCATCGCCGGATCTGCCGCCATGGAGTGTTTTGGACTAGTCGGAATGGCCACGCGCAAGCAACTGAAGGACGGGATCGCCGAACTGCTCGGCCGTGAAAATCTTTCGCGCGGCGTTGAAGTGCGCCGGGAAAACGAAGAACTGCACATTGACTTGTACATCATCGTCAGCTATGGAACCAAAATATCGGAAGTGGCGCACAATATTCAGTCCAAGGTCAAGTACGTGCTGAATGATGTGGTAGGCCTGCATGTGGATCATGTCCATATTTTCGTCCAAGGCGTACGTGTATCTCGGTAGGGGGGTCTCTGGTGAGTAACCGCTTGTTGAACGGAACGGATTTTATGCAAATGGCGATCCTCGGCGCGGCTGTATTGGAGCGCAACGCGGAGCGGATAAACGCCTTGAATGTATTTCCTGTGCCTGACGGCGATACGGGAACGAATATGAATTTAACGATGAAATCGGGGGCGAACGAGCTGCAAGGCCGTCCGTCCGTCTCTTTGGGTAAAGCGGCAGAAGCGCTTTCAAAAGGGTTGCTGATGGGCGCTCGCGGCAACTCTGGCGTCATTCTGTCCCAGCTGTTCCGCGGCTTCTCGCGGAGCGTGGCGGGCATGGAAGAAGCGGGTCCTGTTCAGTTTGCGGCCGCGCTGCAGCTTGGTGTGGATACGGCGTACAAGTCGGTCGTCAAGCCGGTGGAGGGCACGATTCTGACAGTCGCCCGCGAAGCGGCGAAGCATGCGGTACATATCGCGCGGCGTACGCCCGACGTGGAAACGCTGATGAACGAGGTGCTCGCCAAAGCGCAGGAGACGCTTCTTCGGACGCCGGACATGCTTCCGGTTCTGAAGCAGGTCGGCGTCGTCGACTCCGGCGGTCAGGGGCTTGTCTGCATCTATGAAGGCTTCGTTCAATTTCTGTCGGGCGCGGCAGGCGCGGATTATGCGCTGCCCCCGGCTTCGGCGGC
>NZ_KK082182.1:3960-19825 GCF_000598065.1 Paenibacillus darwinianus
GCTGCCCCCGGCTTCGGCGGCGGCGCCGCCGGCCGTACCCGACAGGGGCGTCGTTTATCCTGCGGCGGCGGGCAAGCCTCGCGTGGCACCTGGAGGGGGCGCGGCATCCGCAGGTTCGGCGCAATCGCGCCTGGCGACGGAATCGATCGAATTCCTGTACGATATGGAGTTTTTCATCAACCGGAGGCTGGGCAAGCCGTCGCCGATGAAGTTCGACGAAAGCTGGTTCAAGCGCGCACTTGCGAAGGACGGCGATTCGATCGTCGTCATTTCGGACGACGAATTCATCAAGGTGCACGTCCATTCCCGCAAGCCGGGCGACGTGCTGAACATGGCGCTTCCGTACGGCGAGCTGACCGACATCCGTATTCTTAATATGCGGGAGCAGCATCGCGATCTGCTTGATCACGACGGTACGGTTTACGACGAGACCGCCGATGCGGAGCTGCGAGCGCCGCATGCCATTCTGGCGGAGACCGGGCTTGCGGCGCCCGAGGTGCTGACCGGCGGCGCGCCGGTGCAGGGAGTACCCCCCGAGCATGTACACGAATATGCGCCGTACGGCATAGTGGCGGTCGCGATGGGAGAAGGGATCTCCAACATTTTCCGCGAGAACGAGGTCGACATCGTACTGTCCGGCGGGCAGACGATGAATCCGAGCACCGAGGATTTCGTCCAGGCAATCGCTTCGCTCTGCGCCGAGCATATCTATCTGCTGCCGAACAACGCCAACATTATTTTGACGGCGCAGCAGGCTGCCGAGCTCAGCGAACGCAGCGTCACAGTTGTGCCTACGCGGACGATTCCGCAAGGAATGGCCGCCTTGCTGGCTTTTAACGAGGCGGAAACGCCCGCGCGGAACACCGAGCGCATGAAGCAGGCGGCGGAGTCGGTTCTGTCCGGCCAGGTGACGCTGGCGGTCCGCGACACGGAGATGGGCGGACTGACGATTCGCAGCGGCGAATATATCGGCATTATGGATAAAGAAATCGTCTCGTCCTCGGCGAGCCTGCAGGAGGCTTGCCGGACGCTGCTGTCCCGGATGATGGAAGAGGGCGGCGGCGAGCTCGTGACCATCCTGACCGGAGAAGGCTCTGTGGAAGAAGAGACGGACGGGCTTGTGGAGTGGATTTCGTCCGAATTTCCGGAGGCCGAACTCGAGGTACATTCGGGCGGACAGCCGTTGTATCCATATTTGATAGCGGTAGAATAACGGTTAATGGGGAGGCGGAGCGCGTGTGCGCGGTTAAAATCGTAGTGGACAGCACGGCCGATATTTCGCAGGAGCTTCGGGAGCGGCTGGGTATCGGGATGGTGCCGCTGAAGGTTCATTTCGGCGAGGAGCAATTTTTGGACGGCGTCACGATCGAAGCAGACGACTTCTATGACAAACTGGCATCCTCGTCTGTGCTGCCGACGACATCGCAGCCTTCACCGCTCGATTTCCAGGAAGCCTATGAGCGGATCTTAAGGGAAACGCCTGACGCTCAGATCATTTCCATCCATCTTGGCTCGAAGTTCAGCGGCACTTATCAATCGGCGATGATCGGACGCTCCATGATGAAGTCCGACGCCGACATCACGGTCATCGACACCAAGTCGGCTTCCTACGGCTTTGGCGCGATCGCGGTCCGCGCGGCGGAGCGCGCCAAGGAAGGCCGCTCGAAAACGGACGTTTTGGCTGAGATCGACCGGCTGTCGCGCGACCTGAAGCTATATTTCCTCGTGGATACGCTGGAGTATCTGCAGCGGGGCGGCCGCATCGGCAAGGCGGCGGCGTTGTTCGGCTCGATCCTGAATATTAAGCCGATTCTGTCGATCGATAAAGAGGGCGTGGTGGCCCCGGTGGACAAGGTTCGGGGGTCGAAGAAAGCGATGCAGCGCATCGTCGAGCTGCTCGAGCCCGACTTCGGCAGCGATCCGGTGAACGTTGCGATTGCGTGGAGCAAGTTGGACGAGCCGGCGAAGGAGCTGCTCGCCTTGGTCCAGAACCGGTTCAATGTGCAGGATGTGCATTACACGACGCTCGGCGCCGTGATCGGCACCCATGTCGGGCCCGGAACGGCGGCCGTGTTTATGTATAGGGTGTGATTCAAATGATGATGACGACGACGGCATTGCATGACATCGCCGTCCGGCAAATCAAAGGCGTGAGCGCTCCCAAGCAACAAGAGCTTCACGCCTTTGGCATTGTGTCGGTGGCGGATTTGCTCGAATATTTCCCGTTCCGCTACGAGGATTACCGGCTGCGCTCCCTTGCCGAGGTGAAGGACGGCGAGAAAGCGACGGTGCAGGGCAAAATTATGAGCGCCCCTTCGCTGCAGCGGTACGGCCGCGGCAAGTCGCGCCTTTCCTGCAGGGCGGCGGTGGAGCACTTGCTCGTTACGGCGGTTTGGTTCAACCGTCCGTTTCTTCAGGAGCAGCTTATGCCCGGACGCGAAATTACGCTGACCGGCAAATGGGATCAGCACCGTCGCCAGCTGACCGTATCCGACTCGGAGTTTCCCGACAAGGGAACGGCCAAGACGGGCACGCTCCAACCGGTGTATTCGGTCGGCGGGGCGATTACGCAGGCCTGGATGCGGAAGACGATCAAGCAGGCGCTCGACCAATACGGCGCGATGATCCCGGAGGTGCTTCCCCATGCCCTGACGGAAAAGCATAAGCTCATCCCCGGCCGCGAGGCCGTGATGCGGATGCATTTGCCGGACGATGTGAAGGCCGGCCAGGAGGCCCGCCGCCGCATGGCTTACGAGGAACTGTTTCTGTTCCAGCTTAAGCTGCAGGCGTTCCGGGCGCTGACCCGGGACAAAATGGACGGCGTGGCGCATACGGCCGACAACGAATCGATCCGTTCCTTCGTGGCCGGATTGCCGTTCGAATTGACGGGCGACCAGAAGAAGGTCATCAACGAAATCATGTACGATATGCGCCAGCCCTCGTGCATGAACAGGCTGCTGCAGGGAGACGTCGGCGCCGGCAAAACGGTCGTCGCCGCCGTGGCGCTGTATGCGGCGGTGAAGTCGGGGCATCAGGGGGCGCTTATGGTGCCGACCGAAATATTGGCGGAGCAGCACGCCCGCACGCTGGAGCGGCTTTTGGAGCCGCACGGTGTCCAGATCGGTTTGCTGACCGGCAGTCTCACCGACCGCAAGCGGCGCGACGTTATCGCCGGCCTGCAGATGGGGCTGATCGACATCGTCGTCGGCACGCACGCGCTGATCCAGGAGGACGTGTTTTTCCGCAGCCTGGGTCTTGTCGTGACGGACGAGCAGCACCGATTCGGCGTCAACCAGCGCAGTATACTGCGGCGCAAGGGGATGAATCCCGACGTGCTGACGATGACCGCGACGCCGATACCGCGCACGTTGGCGATTACCGCATTCGGCGATATGGACGTCTCGACGATCCGCGAGCGGCCGCAGGGCCGCAAGCCGATCAAAACGTATTGGGTCAAGCATGACGCGATGGACCGTGTGCTCGGCTTTATCAGGCGGGAGGTCGGGGAAGGCCGGCAGGCCTATGTCATCACTCCGCTGATCGAGGAATCCGACAAGCTGGACGTGCAGAACGCGATCGACCTTCACGTTCAGATGCAGCAGGCGTTCCCGGACTTGCGGGTGGCGCTGCTGCACGGACGGCTGTCCGCATCTGAGAAGGAGGCGGCGATGCGGTCGTTCGCCGCAGGGGAGACGCATGTGCTGGTTGCGACAACAGTCATCGAGGTCGGCGTCGACGTTCCAAACGCCACGCTGATGGTGATCATGGACGCCGAACGGTTCGGCCTGTCCCAGCTTCACCAGCTGCGGGGGCGCGTCGGCCGGGCCGGGTACCAGTCGTATTGCGTGCTGGTGGCCGATCCGAAGTCCGAGACCGGGCAGGAGCGCATGGCCGTCATGACGGAGACGGACGACGGCTTCGAGGTGGCGCGCCGGGACCTCGAGCTGCGCGGGCCTGGCGATTTTTTCGGCACGAAGCAGAGCGGCTTGCCGGATTTCAAGGTGGCGGACATGGCCGCCGACTTCGCGCTGCTCGAGACGGCACGCGACGACGCGGCGGAGCTCGTCACGCGGCCGGATTTCTGGCAGCTGCCCGAGTATGCGGGGCTGCGTTTGCGGCTGGAGCGCGAGGGCATTTTCCAAGGCGATTTGCTCGATTAATCCGCCCGCAAGCAACAACCGCGAAGTAGCGGCATATCCTTTACTGATTGGGATGCGCAACGCAACGCCCAAATGCGGCAGGAAGCGCATCCGTACAATTGGAAGGAGGTGCGGACGCTTGTCCTATCAACAATACGGAATCCGGCCGGAGCTGGTCGGGCGCGTGAAAGTGAAATTGAAAAACTCGGCCGTCAAGGATCGGGTCAAAGGATTGGTGCACGGCATCACGAGGGCCGATCTTCAGGACCGGCCCAAGGTGAAGCGAATGGTGAAATCGGCTGCGGTCATCCTGAACGAGCCGCTTGCGGATGTGGAAACCGATCAGATCGTTTCGTTTATCGTCGGGCAGCGTATCGATCCGAACAATACGTTTCATCTGCTCAAGCTTTGGGGCATGTTTCGATAGCGCGGACAGTGAAAAGAGGCTTCTCCCGTCGTCATCAGCGGATGGCGGTGGAGAAGCCTCTTTTTTGTGCGGTGCTGAGAGGTAGAGGCGCAGATCCGTTGTCTACCGCCGGGTGAGCATTGCCGGGACTCAACGTCCCATCAGGCATCTGGGAAGCGGATGCAGGACGGTCCATTATGCTTGACGCTGCCGACCGCCGCATCTACGGGATAGGCTTCAAACTCGCCGTCCTTGCGCCATTCATAGAATCCATCGGCCGGAAGATCACATCGCTTCCGCTGAAACGCCTGCCGAAAGGCCGGCTTGCCCGCAGCGGTTTCGGAAATATCCCGCACGACGTCTCCGGTTCGGGAATAACCTGCGGGTAGATACAAATACTGGTGCTATCGCCGGCCGAATGGCGAACCGCCTGGACGGAAGGGGATTTGATGATGAGCGATGCCGGCGACCGGCTAAAGAAAGCGCGGCAGGTTACCCGTCGATTGGCGCGCCTTGCCGTGTGGCCGATGGCGTTCGTGCGTTACACGGCAGACAAGTGGGAGGCTTACGCCGCCAGCAGGCGCATGGTCAAATCCGCCGAGCGCTTGCGCCTGTTGGAGCAGGCGGTGCGGGAGCTGAAGGAGGCGTGGGCGAAACAGGCAGGGGACGCCACAGCGGAGGCGAACGCCCTGATGGAGGCGGCGCAGCATGAACCGGGAACGCCGGGGCATGCCGACAAGGGCGGAGCCTCCGGCGTTGCCAGCGCCCCGGGAGCAGGCGGTGCGTGGAGCTCGGCGCTATTGCCGGGGCTGCCTCTGCTGCCGACGCCGACGCTCGGCGAACGGGAGCGGGCCATCCTTCACCGCGTTCGCGAGCGGACGCGGCAGCTGAACCGCAACAACGTGACGCGCACGGAGGCTTACCGCGCCATATATTTTCGCACTCCCGAGCTGCATTGGGCGTTGCTGGCTCACATGGTGTCGCGCAACGGCGGTTGGAATATGAGCGACCTGCAGGGCGAGATGCTGCCGCGGCTGCTCGGCCTCGAACAGCGGGAGGCGACGTTCCTCATGCTGGAACGGGCGAACGCGCTTATTTTTCACGATGCTTACCCGCAATTGCTGCTGTACGAGGAGGGCAAACGGCTGGGCCGCGATTTGTCTGGGCTGCTGCCCGCGCTCGGCGTATCCAGCTTTATGGTCCCCGTATTGAAGCAGTTCGGCCGCAAACAAGATCCCGTTCCGCTCACGGTCGCGCTGATCGTCAATGAGCAGCATTACATCGAGAAGCGGGTCGTCCGGAACCCGATGTTCCGGCAAAGCGTGCTCGACACGATGTTTTTCGGCCTGCAGTCGCTGCTGCAGCTGAATCAGGTCGTCTTCCCGTACGGAGTCGATTTTCCAATCGGCGAACGCAGCGCTCCCATCGTGTTCGGGCGTGAAAGGAACATCGGCACCGGCGAAGGCCTCCGGCTAGCCGGCCTCATTCTGGAGGACTTCGACAGTCTGCGGGAACGGATCGAATTCGGTAAACGGCTGTACGCGCTGCTGTTCGGCATCCCGGCAATCCGCAAAGGCGTGCACCGGTTCGCCAAAGCGGTTCGCCATACCGCCTCGCGGGCCGATTACGCGCCGGAGCTGTTCGCGCCCGTGCGTCAGCGTCATCCCCAGCGGCCTTATCGGCCGAGGCTTGACGGTCTTCGGCTCCGTCCGGGAGCCGAACCGCTGTACAGCCCGAACCTGGGGGACGCGTGGTCGGACCGGGAGGTAGGGGCGGCGGAGCCGGGCGACTGGTTCGCAGGCGAAACGGGAAATGTCCGCCACGTCGAGCGCTATTTTCGGACGCTTCCGCTGCCGGCAGCTTTCGAGATCACCAATGAATACGGCTTCGCCCTGGGCAAGCTGGAGCTGGCGGCGATAGCAGCCGAGGGGATGCCGTGACGGTGGCCCGTCTTAAGAAGCAGGCGAAGCATCTGCCGGGCAGCACAATGGTTTGCGGACGGATCGGCGACTATCAACTTGGAGAGATCATACGATGAGCAGCGCAAGGCATTATGACAACAAGCGCTCGGAATCAGGCAGAAGCTTTTCGCGCAGGACGTGCGGAAGGCTTTTTTCTTACGGGCTCCCGAAAAGCAGCCAGCATACGCAGCAGAGCCGTGCTTCACTTTTTGGGTATTATTTTATGCTATGATAAAGGGTAGATTGTACAGGGTGAGGTGTCGTTATGGAGAAGTGGATATTGATCGACGGCAACAGCATCGCGAGCCGGGCGTTCTATGCCATGCCGCCGCTTACGAATTCATCGGGGCTGCACACGAACGCCGTTTACGGATTTACGACCATGCTGCTTAGGCTCATCGAGGAGGAACGCCCGACGCACATGCTTGTTGCTTTCGATGCGGGCAAAGTGACGTTCCGCCACGAGGGCTATACGGAATATAAGGGCGGCCGTGCCAAGACGCCGCCGGAGCTTTCGGAGCAATTCCCGGTGCTGAAGGATCTGCTCAAGGCGTTCGGCATCGCACAGTTCGAGCTGCCGGGCTACGAGGCGGACGACATTATCGGCACCTTGACGCGTCTGGCCGATGAAGCGGGCAAGGAAACGCTCGTCGTGACGGGCGACAAGGATATGCTGCAGCTCGCTTCCGAGCATGTGACGATTGCGATTACGCGCAAAGGGATCAGCGAGGTCGACCGGTTCTCGCCCGAAGGGCTTGCGGAGAAGTACGGCCTGAAGCCGGAGCAGATCATCGACCTGAAGGGGCTGATGGGCGACGCGTCCGACAACATTCCGGGCATCCTGGGCGTCGGCGAGAAGACTGCGCTCAAGCTGCTGCACGAGTACGGCTCGGTCGAAGAGGTGCTGGCGCACGCGGACGAGCTGAAGGGCAAAATGAAGGAGAAGGTCGAGCAGCATAAGGACGACGCGATCATGAGCAAAAAGCTCGCCACGATCTTCCGGGAAGTTCCGCTGGATCGCGGAACGGAGGAGATCGCCTACAACGGTTACGACCGGGTTGCTTTGTCCGAGGCATTCCGCAAGCTGGAGTTCCGTTCGCTGCTCGAACGGCTCGACCTGCCTGCCGGCGGGGCGACGGCGGAGGCAGCGGCGGAAGCGGCCGCGGAGCTGAACGTCGTTATGCTGGATGCGGGGACGGTGTCGGTGCTTACGGCGGACAAGCTGTCCGGCGTGCGCGCGTTGTACTTTGAAGCGGCGGGCGAGAATCCGCATATCGCGACGCCGCTCGGTCTGGCGCTGGCGTGCGAGGGCGTCCTGTACGCCATGCCGTTCGAGGTGCTGCAAGCCGACGGTGCGGCTCCGCTGCGCGATTGGCTGGCGGATCCCGAAGCGCGCAAGGAAGGCTACGATTTGCATAAGGCCGCGCTGGTGCTGTCCTGGCACGGCATCGAGCTGGCCGGCGCTTCGTTCGATGCGCTGCTGGCCGCTTATTTGCTCGACCCGACCGAAGCGAACTATTCGCTCGTTGGGCTGTGCGCCCGTTACGGCCTGCAGGGTGTGGCGTCCGACGAGGACGTGTACGGCAAAGGCGCCAAATTCGCGGTTCCGGCCGTCGACAAGCTGTGCGCGCATCTGGCGCTCAAGGCGGAAGCGGTGCGGCTGCTGGCGCCGAAGCAGAAGGAAGAGCTCGAGAAGAACGGTATGAACAAGCTGTATTACGAGCTGGAGCAGCCGCTTTCCGACGTGCTCTGCGGGATGGAGCTGCAGGGCATCGTTGTGGACGCGGAGGTGATTGCGGCGCTCGGCAAAGAGCTAGAGAAGAATATTTCCGGCCTGATGCTCGGCATTTACGGGCATGCGGGCATGGAATTCAACATCAATTCCACCAAGCAGTTGGGTGAAATTCTGTTCGACAAGCTGGGGCTCCCGGCCAAAAGGAAGACGAAAACCGGCTACTCGACCGATGCCGAGGTGCTGGAGGAGCTGGCGCCCTATCACGAGATGGTGCGGCTCATTCTGGATTACCGCCAATTGGCCAAGCTGCAGTCCACCTATGTGGAGGGGCTGCTGAAGGAAATCCGCAAGGAAACCGGCAAGGTTCATACCTACTATCGGCAGACGATTGCGGCGACGGGCAGGCTGAGCAGTCAATTCCCGAACCTGCAGAACATTCCGATCCGGCTGGAGGAGGGCCGCAAAATCCGCAAGGCGTTCGTACCTTCGGAGAAAGGCTGGTACATGCTCGCGGCGGATTATTCACAGATTGAGCTGCGGGTGCTAGCTCATATTTCGGGCGACGAGGGACTGACCGAGGCGTTTCGGACCGATATGGACATCCATACGAAGACAGCCATGGACGTGTTCGGCGTCGAAGCCGGCCAGGTGGACGGCAACATGCGCCGCGCGGCCAAAGCAGTTAATTTCGGGATCGTGTACGGCATCAGCGATTTCGGCTTGTCGCAGAACCTGAAAATTACGCGCAAGGAAGCGGGCAGCTTCATCGAGCAATATTTTGCCGCGTTCCGGGGCGTTCGCAAATATATGGACGATATCGTGATCAAGGCCCGCGAGGACGGCTACGTCACCACGCTGCTGGAGCGGCGGCGTTATTTGCCGGAGATCAAGGCATCCAACTTCAACCTCCGTTCGTTTGCGGAACGGACGGCCATGAACACGCCGATCCAGGGGACGGCGGCTGACATCATCAAGCTGGCGATGGTGAAAATGGACCGCGAGCTGCGGGAGCGCGGCTTGCGGTCGCGGATGCTGCTTCAGGTGCATGACGAACTTGTATTCGAGGTGCCGGAGGACGAGCTGGAGACGATGCGAAAGCTTGTGCCGGACGTGATGGAGTCCGCCATCGAGCTGGATGTGCCGCTGAAGGCGGATGTCAACTACGGCGTTAACTGGTATGAGGCGAAATAACGCGATTTTTGAGGTATAATGGGGTAGGGTGATGACAACATGCCGGAATTGCCGGAGGTAGAAACGGTCCGCCGCACGTTGAACGAGCTGGTGGCGGGCAAGACGATCGATCGCGTAACCGTCTCGTTGCCGCGCATCATTCAGCGGCCGGCCGAGCCGGAGCAATTCGCCGATCTGCTTGCCGGAAGAACGATCGTAACCGTGGAGCGGCGCGGTAAGTTTTTGCGGCTGCTGCTGGACGGGCTTACGCTTGTATCGCATCTGCGGATGGAGGGCCGGTACGGTCTGTACCGCAGCGATGAACCAGTGGAGAAACATACGCACGTGATCTTCCACTTTACCGACGGCACGGAGCTCCGGTATAAGGATGTCAGGCAGTTCGGGACGATGCACGTATTTTTGCCGGGAGAGGAATTGGACAGCCCGCCTCTGAATAAACTTGGACTGGAGCCGCTGGACGATTCGTTTACGCTTGAATCGCTCCGCAGGCTGCTGGGCCGGCGACCCGGTCCGATCAAGCCGCTGCTGCTGAATCAGACGTATGTCGTCGGATTGGGCAACATTTATGTCGACGAAGCGCTGTTCCGTGCCGGAATACACCCGGAGCGGCCCGCCGACTCGCTGGAGAAGGACGAATGGGAGCGGTTGTTCCGGGCCATACGTGATACGCTCGGCAGAGCCGTCGAAGCCGGCGGCTCGTCGATTAAATCATATGTGAACGGCCAGGGTGAGATGGGGATGTTCCAGCATTCGCTGCTCGTATACGGCCGCAAGAACGAACCGTGCAGCCGCTGCGGCTCGGCGATCGAGAAGACGGTGCTCGGCGGGCGCGGCACGCATTACTGCCATACCTGCCAACCGCCTTTTCGCGGCAAGAAAGGCGCACCGCAGACTGGCGCGCGCAAGGCACGATAAGCTGCGCAAGGCCATGCACGATGCACATGGGTGATCTTCCCGCATATGATGTAACAGACATGGGCGCCGGCGGCGCGGCTTGAATCCGCGGCCGGCCATGGGGGAGGAACATCGCGTGCTCGTGCATTTGCTTTCGCTGCTCCTGCTGGCGTTCGCCGTCAGTCTGGACGGCTTCGGGGTGGGCGTGACCTACGGCCTGCGCCAAATTCGCATCCCCGGCTTTTCGATCGCCATCATCGCCGTATGCTCGGGCTTCGTTATCGGCTTGTCGATGATAGCCGGACAATGGCTGACGGCGTGGTTGTCGCCGATGCTCGCGCGTACGCTCGGCGCGGTCATTCTGATCGTCATCGGCTGCGGGGCGCTCTATCAGCTGCGACGCAGCCGCGCCGGCGGCATCGCGGAAGAACAGCCGGCAGCGAACATGGAGACAGTGCCGTTGTTGCCGTTGCCGTCTGGGGCCCGTTCAACCGGGAGGGGCTCGTCTGCGGCTGCCGTCGCGACATTGATGAAAATCGAGCTGAAACGGTTCGGGCTCGTCATTCAGATTTTGCGGACTCCGCAGGCGGCCGACGTTGACCGCTCAGGCATCATTTCCCCGTCGGAAGCGCTGCTGCTGGGCGTTGCCTTGTCGCTGGATGCGCTCGGCGCGGGGCTGGGGGCGGCAATGCTCGGTTTCTCGCCGCTCTTGACGGCGGGATTCATCGCGGCCTCAAGCGGCCTTTTCCTGCTTACGGGGATGCGGGTCGGGTTAAGGTTTGCCGATTGGCGCGGGATGCGGGCGATGTCGGTCCTGCCGGGATTAATATTGATCGTAATGGGCATTACTAGATTGTTATGAGGTGAAGGAAATGATCATCGGATTGACCGGCGGGATCGCCTGCGGCAAAAGCACGGTCGGCGCCATGCTCGCAAGCCGCGGCGCGTTGCTCGTCGATGCCGACCGGGTCGCCAGGGAGGTCGTGCTTCCTGGCGAACCGGCTTTGGCAGCCGTTGCAGGCGTGTTCGGACAAGTCATCCTGCATGAGGACGGCACGCTGAACCGGGCCAAGCTCGGGGAGATCGCGTTCGCGGATTCGGATAAGCTCCGGACGCTCGAGTCCATTTTGCATCCGGCGATCCGCACACGCATGTGGGAGCAGATGAACCGGACCAAAGCGGACGAGCCCGGGCGGCTGATCGTGGCGGATATCCCGCTGCTGTACGAAACGAATCAACAGGATTTATACGGCGGCGTGCTCGTTGTGTACGTGCCCCGCCAGGTGCAATTGGCAAGGCTGCTGAGCCGCAACCCGGGATTGACCCGGGAGCAGGCGCTGCAGCGGATCGAGGCGCAAATGGACATCGAGCGGAAAAAATCGCTGGCCGATTGGGTGATCGACAACAGCGGCACGATCACCGAAACCGAGCGGCAGGTCGAAGCTTTTTGGAACGAGTTGGGCCGTGCATGAGCTGGCTGCGGAAAAAAAGGGTGCTGCTTGCGCTTTGTGCCGCGCTGCTTGCGCTGCTGTTCATCAATTCGTCCTGGATTGGCAGGCTGATGTATCCGATTCGGTACAGCGAGGACATTACGGTGAGCGCGGAAAACAACGATGTCGATCCTTACCTCGTTGCTGCGATTATCCGGACGGAGACCAATTTCCGGACCGGTAAAGTGTCCAGCAAGGGCGCGCTGGGCATTATGCAGATCATGCCGGAAACGGCACAATGGATTATCGAGCGGGCGGAGTTCAGCAACGTGTCTCTGGACGATATCCGCGAGCGGGCGGACGTCGGAATCGAGCTTGGCGCCTGGTATCTTCATTCGCTGTACAAGCAGTTCGGCGGCAATCCGGTGGCTGCGGTCGCGGCTTACAACGCGGGTCCGGGCAATGTCCGCGGCTGGTTGAACAAAGGCGTCTGGGACGGCAGAAGCGAGACGAGCGACACCATTCCGTTCGGCGAGACGAGACACTATGTACAACGCGTGATGTACTATTATAATAAATACAAAACGATTTATCCGACCTTATGAATCCGTTTCCCGATCCGGGGATCACGAGAAAAAGCTTCGGCGCAGACGCCTTGTCGGCATGCTGCGCCAAAGCTCTTGATAGTAAGCCTAAGGAATATTAACGGAATTGACCGGCGAGTTGTGACTCGGCGAGTTCGACCAGCTTACGGGTGATCATTCCCCCGAGGGAGCCGGCGTCACGGGTAGCCATGTTACCGTAGTAACCGTCTTGCGGAATGGCGATACCCAGCTCTTGAGCAACCTCAAACTTCAGTTGGTCCAAAGCGAAAGTCGCTTGCGGAACGACCAAAGTATTGTTGTTGCGGTTGCCTCCACTGTTTCCTCCTCCAGACATTGCAGTTCACCTCCTTGCGGTTGGTAACAGTATTATGCTCGTATTTTCGAAGATCATTACGGAAACGGATGGGGAATTAATCCCATATCGACAAGCAAGGGAGTATCCCGGCCGGTCGAGCATCCGAATGGAGGGTTAGCGAACCGATGAAATGTCCATATTGCGATTATTCCGGCACGAAGGTGCTTGATTCACGGCCGGCCAACGAGAACAAATCGATCCGCCGCCGCCGCGAGTGCGAGAAGTGCAACCGCCGGTTCACGACGTTCGAGATGATCGAGGAGACGCCGCTGATCGTCATCAAGAAGGACGGAAGCCGCGAGGAATTTAGCCGCGACAAAATCCTCCGCGGCCTCATCCGGGCCTGCGAGAAGCGTCCGGTGTCGGTGGAGCGGCTGGAGGTCATCGTCTCCGAGGTCGAGAAGGAGATCCGCACGACTGCCAACGCCGAGGTCGAAAGCCGGGAAATCGGCGAATTCGTCATGGAGCAGCTCTATCCCGTCGACGAGGTCGCCTACGTGCGCTTTGCGTCCGTGTACCGGCAGTTCAAGGACATCAATATGTTTATGAAGGAGCTGAACAACCTGTTGTCCAAGCATACGCTTGGGGATAACAAAGGCTGAGCTGCTTTGAACACGGCAAAAATCGTTTGACCGCTATGCTGCGCGGCAGTCAGGCCGAGAATGGCCCGTTGCCGCCTCGGACCCCGATGGGGCTGATGCGCTTGGCCCAACTCAGGCGGCTGCCGCTTAGCTTGCCGGTACTTACTAACAAAACGCTAGGGCACGGCGTGCTTGTTTTGTAATCAAGAATATGATAATATTAATTTTATCGTTACTAGGGGCGTTAGTTCAGTGGGAGAATGTTTCGCTGGCAGCGAAAAGGTCAAGGGTTCGAATCCCTTACGCTCCACCATATAATAAATCAAGTCCTTACTAGGAGGACTTTTTTTGTTGCTATATGTATTCTTTCGTTAATAAATCTATAAGTGCGGAGTCACCATTGTATGATATGTTTTTGTCATCGTAACTATTCAGGTACCCGGTTCAACGCAACACCAATAAGGGGTGCTCCGCACCCCTCAGATAGCGAGAACAAAATTATGGGTTTTGTGTAGGAAGCATGAATGGCTTCCCCCGAATCGCTTGTTCAATGGCATCGATGATGGAGTGTGCTTGTTTCTTGGCCGTGGAGATGTAGCTGCGAATGCGGAAAAATACTTTGGCTCCTTGCTCACTCCGGAACGTGCCCGAAATTTTTTGCTGCACCTTGACCATCCGCACATCCCGTTCGGCTTGGTTATTGTCGAAAGGTACGCTGAGGTCGCATAAAAAGGTCAGTACCGCCAACCGATGTTCCCCAAGACGATCCAGCAAGTTCTTCGGTTTGCTCTGCTTTGGTTTTCCCCGTTTACCGGTAGGCTGCTCGATTGGCGGATTCTGTTTCGCATCTTCCAAACGTCCCACTTCCAGGATGCGATCGTACCTAGCGGCAAAGCAGGCAATCGCATCTGAGGTCAAGGTTTCGCCCGCTTCCACCGCTGCCTTGGCTTCCAGGAGCAGGTTGATCATGGCCTTGGCCCAGGACGGCTTTTCTTGCTCCAACACAAAGATGAGTTCCCGCAGATGATGGGCGTTGCAGAGGGCATGGTGGCACTGATCATAATGGAAATACGGGGCCCACGCGTCGTGAATGGCGTTGCCCTGAAAATTCGGCAATACGCCTGCTGCATCCATCGCCTCCTGACCTCGTTTGGCGTGGTGAAAATAATAGGTATATTGGTCCGTACTGGCGACGTGACACCACTGGGTTTTGCCTTGTACGCGAATGCCGGTTTCATCGAAGTGAGCAACCGTACTCTTTACAAGGCGCTCTACAATTTCCCGCTCAACCGGTTCGAGTTGCTTGTAGAACGAAAGGTTGGCATTCACGAGAGTTCCTTCGCTGAGCTTATGATGAAAGAGATGCTCCATCACTTCGCCCACTCGCTCATAGGGAAGGAGCTGGTACTGACTCAAATAGATGGCGGTCGCCCGGAATTTCGGACCGTATTGAACCGGGGCAGCGACATCTTCCGGAAATTCTCCCTTTACGGTGTTGCCACAAGCATCGCAGTATTTCACTTCGGCCTGGTGTTCGGTGACTTCAAGGCGAAATGGCGGCAAGTCGTGAACTTGCCGCTTCTCATGGCGGAGGACAGGGGTATGATTCAATCGTAACCGCATGAGCAAATCGTCGCCGGATGAACGACGAGATGATCCGGGTTTGCGGCAAATTCCAGCGTATGGCCCTTATGACCAGTTTGTCCGCCCGGTGCCCGTGCTCCTTTGACACGAAGGCTTTTCGGCTGCGGTTTCTTGTAACCGTCCGACGACGGAGGCGAGCAGATTCGTAACGAGCTCAACGATACTTTCAGGATTTTCTTTGCAGGCTTTGAGGATCTGTTCACGTTTCACGACTCAGCACCTCTCGCACATGGGGAATAAGCGGATAGAGATAGACGTCTTTGACAGGCACTTTCAACGTACGGTCGGTATCGTTGCGGCTTCGGCCTTGGGTCTGACCGACGAGGCACTTTCAACGTACGGTCGGTATCGTTGCGGCTTCGGCCTTGGGTCTGACCGACGCGTATCCAGTTGGCGGCTCGATAGCAAGTGCCGCGGAATCGATCCTGTTCCACGAACGTCTCCAGCAAGTAAATGGGGTGTCCGTACCGCTCGGTCCAGTCGTCGCTGATGCGCCGGGCAATACTTGCGAGAATGTGACTGGCTAAATGGGGGACAAGGACCCACGGCAAGATAAGAAATCTCATGTTATTGGTGAGAAACGGCAGGTTCATTTGCCGTAACGATGGCTTCCAACCGATCCATTCATCACGGGAAGCGACCTTCCAGGCTGCGGAACCGAAGAGCAAACAAGCAAGCGGACGCTGCAGACGGTCATAGACCATATATTTCATATTTTCGCCGACCGTGCCGCTATACCCGAGATAGTGGTATTCCGCAAGCAGATGCTTGAATAATTTTGAGGCTGCCGCATCACGAACCCTATCGATGCGCAGCGGAGAAAGATCGCGAAGTGAACTTACGATGTCTGCAGTAGAATGAGCAACAGGTGTACGGTGGCGAACCGAATTCCCAATGCAGACGGAACGAGCGGCGGGCAAACGA
>NZ_KK082182.1:19925-34035 GCF_000598065.1 Paenibacillus darwinianus
ACGAAGGTAACCGAGCCGTTCCAATTTGAGAAGCATCGTACGACAAGCCATGTCCTTGAGCAAGCCATTAGCGTTTACCCAATTCCATGTTGCGCATATTTCCTGTGAGAGTCGGCTACGATGCCAATCCGGATGATCCAAGATCAGTCTACGAATCCAGTCAATATTTTCTTCTGTGAGATTCCGCCCTTGAATCTTCATACCTTAAGTGTACAAAAAAATCCCTGCCGAGTCCAGCAGAGATTAAATGATGCTTATGATGGGTACCTGAATAGTTACAAAATTAGGAACAAAAGACTAAACAGGGGGTTGAAATATGAATGAAAATGGATTGCGACAAGGTTACTATCTAGGGGTGTTTGCTAAATTTTTGTGGCACTTTGCAGTCATGTTTATAGTTCAAACAATCATTTTTTATATTTTTGGATACAATGTATTTACCTATTACGTTATGGCGATTTTCTTATCTTTTCTCATAAACTCATCGCTCCCTATGGGAGAAAATTACCCGTTCATTAGACACGGTTTTATACTCGCTGCAATATTAATTGTTCAGTCGTATTCCTACAAATATGTTTTAGGAAAAATGTACAGCTTCTTTGAACCGACTTCATTATGGTCAACATTTATGATTGTAAGTATTTTTTTTGGTATTATCAATAGTTTCGGAAGATATGGAAATGGAACTTATAGTAGGCATATAGAGAACTTTTCTGTCTTAGCGTTGTTTGTGATGCTCGTAACTACATTCATTATATTCTGGTGGCAAGGGGGATTGGCATATTTGATCCTTCGTATTCCTATGATGATTGCAGAAACATCAATTGCTAATGCCTTGCTTTATTATTTGATGAATAAACACAATTCCGAGAATACATACGAATCATAAACAGTCTAAGAACAATAACTTTATATAAATACTTCATCCATGATTT
Source organism: Paenibacillus darwinianus (assembly GCF_000598065.1). Classification (GTDB taxonomy): domain Bacteria; phylum Bacillota; class Bacilli; order Paenibacillales; family Paenibacillaceae; genus Paenibacillus_I; species Paenibacillus_I darwinianus. The sequence continues at coordinate 20,861 of NZ_KK082182.1, forward strand.
TTATGGTATTATATTAAACTTACGTGGGATAGATCATCGCGGGCAGCGATGAGGTCAGGGGTTCGATCCCCCTAGTCTCCACCAAATTAAAACATTCAACGCAGCCTAATACAGGCTGCGTTTTTATTTGGTTCATTGCCCAGGAGGGAGATTGCCCCCTATGGGTTTGACCGCGCAACAGTGGTTACGATTACTGCGGGGTGAGATGATCGAGACCTTTACACGGTATACGCTTTCTGCTATGATGTCTCTCGTGATTGTTAACCAATATTTGAATAGGTGGTTAACAATAAAGGGAGGTAAAGTAGTGATGAGCGTGACGTCCATTTATGAACGACTAGCCGACATGAACAAGGCCTACTTATGGCACCCGTTTACCCAGATGAAGGAGTATAACAACTCCGATCCCCTTATCATAGAACGGGGGGAAGGCGTTATGCTTTACGATATCCAAGGCCGTGCTTATTACGACGGATTTTCTTCCGTTTGGCTCAACGTACATGGACATAATGTACCGGAATTAAACCTGGCGATAACGGACCAGCTCGGGCGAGTCGCCCATTCCACCTTGCTCGGCATGGCGAATGTTCCAGCCATAGAACTGGCGGAAAAGCTGGTACAGATTACTCCGGAAGGCTTAACAAAAGTGTTCTATTCGGATTCTGGAGCAACAGGTGTCGAGATTGCGCTCAAAATGGCGTTCCAATACTGGTATAACCGGGGGAGACGGGGAAAGAAAACGTTCATTACAATGAATCAAGCGTATCATGGCGACACGATTGGGGCGGTGAGTGTGGGAGCAATTCCGTTGTACCATGCGACGTTTAGCCCGATGCTTTTTTCCTCACATGTGATTCCCTATCCATACGCTTATCGTCAAGATGGAGGAGCAAAAAGCGCATCGGAAGCAACCCTTGCTGCTTTGCGTAATTTGCTGGAGGAGCAGGCCGATCAAATTGCGGCGCTTATTGTGGAGCCGATTGTACAAGGAGCCAGCGGTATCGTAGTGATGCCGCAAGGCTGTTTGCGTGAAATTGCCGCGCTATGCCGGCGGCATGAAGTTTTGCTCATCGCCGATGAAGTGGCGACCGGCTTCGGTCGAACGGGCGCTATGTTCGCCTGCGACCTCGAGGGGGTCTCGCCAGATTTGATGGTTGTTGGCAAAGGGTTGACCGGCGGTTATCTTCCTGTGGCAGCGACGCTGGCTACCGATGAGGTGTACGACGCTTTTTACGCCGATTACGGAGAACAGAAAACGTTCTTTCACGGTCATTCTTTCACGGGCAATCCGCTTGGTTGTGCCGTAGCTTTAGCAAGTTTGAAACTTATGGAGGAACGGCGCATGGTCCAAGGGGTCAGTACGCAAGCGTCTTTGGTGGCAAAGAAGCTAGAAACACTGGCGGATTGGAAGCATGTAGGCGAGGTCCGGCAGCAAGGGCTGATGATTGGCATTGAGCTCGTACAAGATAAGGCTTCACGTAAAGCCTATGACTGGACTGATCGCATGGGGGTGCGCACAAGTCTGAGGGCGAGAGAGCTAGGTATGCTGACGAGACCGCTTGGGAATGTTGTGGTCTTTATTCCCCCTCTAGCCAGTACGGAGGCTGAGCTTGCTGCCATGACCGACATTCTGGCAAAGGCAATATGGGATGTTACGGAAGGCGGATGGGGAGCGTGATCCGGAAGAGATGAAGCGAATAAACGGTTTGTTTATTGCGGGTACAGATACGGGAGTCGGAAAGACGATCATAACGGCCGCGCTTACCGCTGCGCTTCGCGCGGATGGGGTTAACGCGGGCATTTGGAAGCCTGTGCAGTCTGGCGCTCCCCTCGGAAGCGGGATTACGGATGCCGAACGGTTAATAAGCGCATCGGGTATCGAAGAGCTTCCCCAGGCGGTCGCTCCCTTCACGTTCGATGCGCCGCTTACACCGATGCTTGCAGCCAAGCAGGCTGGGGTTACTTTAGTGCTCCAAAAACTGCTGGATGGAGGCGAGCCCCTCGTACAAAGATACGATGCGCTGCTCGTTGAGGGCGCAGGCGGCGTTGCCGTTCCGTTAACCGACGAGCATCTTGTAATAGATTTCATCGCTCATCTTGGAATTCCGGTCCTCATTGTCGCACGCTCAGGACTCGGAACGATAAACCATACGATTTTAACAGCATCGTTACTGCGGCAACGGTCAATTCCGATCATAGGGGTCATTCTAAACGACGGCGAACAGACAGCAGCCTGTAACGACCCGAGCAGGGACACGAATGCAGAGCTGATCGAACGCTTCAGCGGGCTTAAGGTGCTGGGCCGCTTTCCGCCACTACAAGGCGTATTCACCCCGAAAGCACTGACAGAAATCATCAGGAAAACCGTACCTATCCTGCCTATCAAACAGGCAATGGCATTTGATGACACGGGAGGGACATTGGAATGACTACATATGCAGGAACCTGGAATGCATGACCATGAACTGGATCAATGATGAACTTGTACGTTTGACTGAAAAATCATTGGAACGATCTTTGAGCGTCTATTCCCTTGCTGCCGGTCATCCCGGTCATTTACGACGTGGAGAAAGCAGGCTCCTAAACCTTTCGTCCAATGACTATCTGGGCCTGTCCGGACATGCGGCGATCGTGGCGGCGATGAGCGAATCGCTTCTGTCCGAAGGAGCTGGCTCAGGTGCGTCCCGCCTTGTCACCGGTAATCGAGCGCCTTATGCGCTTTTGGAACAATCTCTCGCACAATGGCAAGGAAAAGAAGCTGCATTGGTATTTGCCAATGGTTACATGGCCAACACAGGAGTAATCGGTGCGCTCGTAAGCCGAAGAGATGTTGTTTTCAGCGACCGGTTAAATCATGCCAGTATCGTAGACGGCATTACATTAAGCCGGGCAGAGCATGTCCGATATCGCCATAATGATCCGGATCATCTTACATTCCTATTGAATAAGCATCGAGACGCAAGACGCAAATTGATCGTCACCGACGCGATGTTCTCAATGGACGGGGACCATGCATTGCTGAGAGAACTTGTCGTGCTCAAACAACGGCATGGAGCGATGCTTATGGTGGATGAGGCGCATAGCGGAGGTGTTTACTTCGCACGCGGAGAAGGGTTGAGCCATCAACTGGGCGTGAATGAGGATGTGGATGTGCATATGGGCACATTTAGTAAATCGTTCGGCGTTTACGGTGCTTATGTTTGCGGCAGCCGTACACTTATTCGGTGGCTGCTCAATACGGCAAGGCCGCTTGTCTATTCGACGGCTTTGCCTCCCGCGGTCATAGCGGGAATATCCAAAGCCTTGGAATTGGTGCAGGAGGAGCCGTGGCGGCGTGAGCGACTTGCAGCCTTAACCAAACGGTTTCGAGCATCGCTTTGCACGGCAGGCTTCACCGTTATCGACGGTGATTCACCTATTATACCGCTTATCGTCGGGGATAATGAAACGGCCGTTCGATTCAGCTCCGATCTTCAAGATGAAGGGATAGCTGCGGTTGCCATTCGCCCTCCTACCGTACCAAACGGCACGGCACGAATTCGTTATTCCATCTCGGCACTGCACATGGAGCAGGAGCTAATGGAAGCCGCAGCTCGTATTCGCAGAATCGGTCTCAAACTGGGGGTGTTAAAGTCATGACCCAACCGGAGAGTTCCTCCTTGAAAGTATCGCCGGAAATAACTCCGAATGCTCCGAACCGGCCAAGCGGTACGATTCTATGGCTGGCGGGTTGGAGCATGCCACCTTCAATCTTTGACCGGTTTCATGATTTGCTCCCGGATTTTCATCATGGTTCCATCGATTACAGTGCGGTTGAAACGCCGGATGAGCTATTTGCCATGATCGACAACGCTTTTTTGAAGGAGGACCTTCATCCGCCTCTGTTGATTGCCGGTTGGTCGCTGGGCAGCTTGTTGGCGCTGCATCTGGCTGAAAGTCGGTTGGCGGACGGCCTTGTTTTACTCTCGGGAACGGCCTGCTTCGTCCGCCCCCAAGAAGCCAGGGACCGTGGCTGGCCGGAAGCCTATGTACGGCAGATGATTGCAGCAATAAGGAAGGATCGATCCGCGGTGGAGGCGAAATTCCGGACGACTCTGTTGACGGATACCGAATGGACAACCGGACTGGGTGAAATGCTTCCGCAAGCCGGATACTGGACAACTTCGGCGTTAATTACGGGCCTTCATATTTTACGAACTGAGGAATGCCTGTCCCGCTTGAATCGGATCACCTGTCCTGTTTTTCTGATTCATGGCTCCGAGGACACCGTTTGCCCTCACAGCGCGGCGGAGGAGCTGCTTGCACAATTGCCTCATGCAGAGTTGTTAACGGTAGAAGGATCGGGCCATGTGCCTTTTCTCGGGAGAGAAGCGATCCTGGCGGATGCAATAAGGAGATGGTGGCATGGCGTCCAAGTCCGATCGGATTCGACTTCAATTTAATCGAAGTGCGGCTGGTTCCTATGATAAGCATGCCCATGTGCAGCATATAATGGCGGAATGGCTGATCGGCTCCGTCATTAAACAGAAGCAAGAAAGCTTACCCGATGGGATAGATATTCTTGAAATCGGCTGCGGCACAGGGTTTCTCACCGAGTTGGCGGTTCGCCATTATTTCTGTTCATCCATCCTTGCACTCGATATTGCACCTGCGATGCTGGATGCGGCTGAGCAACGAATCGGGTCAATTACCGATTCGACCGGTTCTCGGTCTCGTGTCCGTTTTTTGCAAGCGGACGTGGAAATATGGGCCGCCGCTGCTCCATCCGCTTCTTTCGACCTGATCGTCTCCAGCGCCTGCTTTCAATGGCTGAATCATCCCGGAGAGACGCTGATTCATCTTCGGCGATTGCTTCGTCCCGGCGGCCTCTTGATGTTTACTACGTTCGGACAGGATACGTTCTGCGAATTGCACGAAGCATTCGATGAGGTTTACCAAGCAGAAGGATTGGAACCCCGGCGGCACGGACTACCTTTACTTTCTAAGGAAGATTGGCAAGCCTTGTTATTGAAAGGCGGTTTTGCAAGCGTACGAGTTGAACAATCGGTTAAACTTCAAATTTATTCCTCCGTTAGCGATTTTCTCCATTCGGTTAAAGGCGTAGGCGCGAGCACCTCGGAAGCGGACACGGCTCGCGGTCTGTCTCGACGGTTGATAACCGCCATGTTCAAAACCTATCAAGAAAAGTTCAGCGTGCCCGGGGGCATAGTCGCAACTTACGATCTTCTATTGCTGGAGGCCGTGGCTCCATGCTGAAACAAAGAGACGATGCGCGGCTCGTGGCCCATAGGTTCTGTGCAGGATTATTGAAAAAAAATCCCCAATTCTGCCGCCACCGGCTAGAGGATTGGGGATTTCCACGCTATTTTGTCCACGGAGCGGCGTTAGTTATCGGGCAACCCGGCCCAACGCTTCACTCAGAGGCCTTGTGCGTTATTTCGCAACTGTATGCGGTGCCGGCCGGATCAGCCCTTTTTTGTAGACGTCATCCCAGAAGCAGGCGATATCATCGTAAGTAGATTGCGAGAGACGGTGAGAGATTTGAAAGATTGGCAGGCTCGGGTCGGCGTAAAAATTCGTATCAAAGAAGGAGCAGCGGTCGAATTCAAAATCGGTCGACGTCACGAAAATGATGCAGTTTTTAAAGGTGCAACCGATAAAATTATAGCCGTCGAATACAATCGTCTCATTCTCAAACTTCTGGTTCATTATTAATTCCATTTTTCATCGCTCCTATCTTTTGTGAGACAACGAAAACAATAGTATCAGAGAATGGATGCAATGTTTGTCGCAAACTGTATCTTGCTCCTGCATATTTATCGACACTCGCTTGCGGGACGGGCGGCGGCACTCGTTCCGTGGGCATTGATTCCTGCGGCGGCGATTTGCGGTGCAAGTCCGTTCTAGCTTGCCTTCCGCAATCTTCCGCTGCAAAGCGAAAAAGACAGTCGTCGCGCAGATAATCTGCGCGCGTGACTGTCTTTGTTGGAGCGACCCAGTCCCAGTGGTGTTTGCGGTCAGGCCAACGCTTTACGGAACTCCTCGGTCAGCAGCGGGACGACCTCGAACAGATCGCCCACGATGCCGTAATCAGCGACCTTGAAAATCGGCGCTTCCGGATCTTTGTTGATCGCGATGATGATGCGCGACTGGCTCATGCCGGCCAGGTGCTGGATCGCGCCGCTGATGCCGCAGGCGATGTAAATTTCCGGCGTAACGACCTTTCCCGTCTGCCCGATCTGCAGCGCATAATCGCAATAGCCGGCGTCGCAGGCTCCCCGCGATGCGCCGACCGCTCCGCCGAGCAGCTCCGCCAGCTCCTCCAGCGGCTTGAAGCCATCCGAGCTTTTGACGCCGCGGCCTCCGGAGACGACGATCTTCGCTTCGGTCAGATCGACCTTGCCCGACGTTTGGCGCACGACGTCTTTGACGATCGTGCGAAGAGAAGAGGGAGCGGTATAATCATGCTTTGCCACATTTGCAGTCGCCAAGCCGCCGACTGCGGCCGGCGGAATGTTGTTGGGCCGAACCGTTACGATCCAAGGCGTGCCGCGGAACACCTTTTTCTCGAACGCTTTGCCTGCATAGAGCGGCCTTGTGAATACCGTTTCGTCTCCGCTGCGCTCAACGGCGATCACGTCGGACAGCTGGCCGGCCTTCAGCCTAGCGGCGAGTGCCGGTGCCAGGTCGCGTCCGAGCGCCGTATGGCCGAGGAAGACGGCAACCGGCCGGACGGCGCCGCACAACTCAGCCAGCGCGTGCAGGTACGCTTCCGGATTGTAATGCTCCAAAGAAGCGTCCTCTATGACATGAATGTCTGAGACGGGGTAGCCGGCCAGCGCTTCGGCCAGCGCCCCCGCGTTATGACCGATCAGGACGGCCGCGATCCGCACGCCGCCATCGTCCGCGGCTACCGCAGCCGCCTGAAGCGCTTCCAAGGTTACCTGCCGAAGCTTACCGCCGCGATGCTCCGCGAATACAAGATAGGTTTCGCTCATCGGGATTCCTCCTAATATATGCAATGAATGATCCTGTCATTGCGATAATTGCATGATGGATGCTGTCTAAGACAGCGTCCGAAGCTCACAGCACCTTCGACTGCGTGCGCAGCAGCTCGACAAGCTTGGCCGCCTGCTGCGGCAGATCGCCCTGCAGAATAAGTCCGGCCTGTCTGACCGGCGGCAGGGATAGCGACGTGCGCGCAGTTCTGCCCTCCAGCCGGTCGGCGGTCAATCCCAGATCATCGGCCGTCAGCCGTTTGAACGGCTTTTTCTTCGCTTTCATGATGCCCGGAAGCGACGGATAGCGCGGCTCGTTCAACCCTTGCTGAGCCGTGAACAGGGCAGGGAGCGAGACGTCCAGCGTTTCGAGATCGCCCTCCGCATCGCGCTGCACGACCGCAGAGCCGCCGCCCGGCGCTTCGAGCTTCACAATCGACGAGACATGAGGGATGCCGAGCAGCTCCGCCAGACGGACGGCCACCTGTCCGGCCCCGTTATCGACGGAGAAGTTGCCGCCGAGAATGAGATCGAAGGCTTGATCCGTGAGAAAGGCGGCCAGCGCTTCCGACACGGCATATTCGTCGGACAGACGGTCGTCCGAGATGAGCACCGCTTCGTCCGCCCCCATCGCAAGAGCGGTGCGCAGCGCTTCGGCGGCGCGGTCGGGACCGACGGATACGACCGTTACCTGCCCTCCGGACCGTTCCTTAAGCCGGATCGCTTCCTCCACGGCATATTCATCGTAAGGATTGATAACGAATTTAACGCCGTCTTCGGACACCGCACCATCCCGGATCACGATTTTCTCCTCGGTATCGAACGTCTGCTTCAGCACTACATACACCTTCATGCTCCATGCTCCTTCCGATTGCGGGATATAGTTTCATTAAGGCCGCAGAGCCCTAAGGAAAAACGCGACGGTGCCTTCGATCTGCGCGGTGAGCGAATATTTTCGGCCGGATATGAGCCAGGACGTGACGACCTCGTCCATCGCCCCGAATATAAGCAGCCGGCTCAGCTTGACGTCCAGATCGCGGCGGAACGTGCCTTCGCCGATCCCCTGAGCCAGCACCGATTCGATCAATAGGATGTACGGCTTGACCGCCTGGCCGATCGCCTTGCGGAGCTCCAGCGAGCTCTGGCGCAGCTCGATCTGGGTGACGTAGGCCAGCTCGGGGTTAAGCTCCAGCTCGGAGTAGTGGATTTCGCATATTTTGCGCAACGCCTCGCCGGCATCGGACGATGTCTCGACGCTTTCCCTGAACTTGCCGACGAGCTCGCCGAGGCGCTCGCGGAACAGCGAGATGAGAATATCCTCTTTATTTTTAAAATATAAGTATATCGTGCCGTCGGCCACGCCGGCTTCCCGGGCGATCTTCGAAACCTGGGAGCCGTAATAGCCCGTATCGGCGAATACTTTGACGGCCGCGTCGAGAATCAAATCGTATTTGTTTATTTTTTTACTTGTCATGTTCGCACCCCGGTGATAAAATTCAAATCAAGAACTGAATGAGTAATCATTCATTTTATGCCAACTCCATCTTATGAAATCCTTAGCCGATTGTCAACGCTCCCGCACAAAATTCGGAAACCTCGCCTCATGATCCCGGCCGCAAGACTTTGCCCGCAGTCCTTGGTTGCACAGAAATCGAACACCGCTGCAATATGGCTTTTTGTAAGGGTTTACACGTTGCCTTGTACGAAAGGATGGATGCTCATGCTCTGGACATGGCTGCATGCCTTGTTATTTCTGGCGGTCACAGGCTATGCTCTCTCGCTATTTTATCGAGCGGTCTACCACCGGTACTTGTATATGAAGCTGGGGCAGCCCGCAGACAAACCGTTCGATTGGAAAATGCGTACGCGGGAGCTGGCCGCCCAGGCGTTCGGGCACACGAAGCTGCTGAAGGACCGGAAGAGCGGCTTCATGCACCTCGTCATTTTCTACGGCTTCATTATTCTCCAGTTCGGAGCGCTCGATCTGATTTACATGGGCTTCACGGGCGGACGGCACCTGCCGATTCCGGGCTATCCGGTATTCGCGCTGGTACAGGAAATTACGGTTGCGCTCGTGCTGATTGCGACGGGCTATGCGGCTTTCCGGCGTTACGGGGAGAAGTTGAAGCGGCTTAAAAAGGGCTGGAAGCCGGCCATCGTGTTGCTCTTTATAGCAGGCCTCATGCTGTCCGTGCTTTTGTCGCTCGGGTTCGAGCGGGTGTGGTTGGGTGCGGAGGCATCGGCCTTTGCGCCGTTCTCCTCCATGATTGCGGCGGCGTTCGGCGGGCTGTCCGCAGGGGCGGCGAAGGCGCTTTTCTTCCTGGCTTGGTGGGCGCATCTGGTTATCCTGCTATCCTTTCTCGTATATATTCCGCAGTCGAAGCATTTTCATCTTTTTACCGCGCCGGTGAATATTTTTCTGCGCCGCAAGGGGCCGGGCGGGCGGCTGCGCAAGCTGGATCTGGAGGATGAGGAGGCCGAGTCGTTCGGCGCCGGCAGGATCGAGGATTTCACGCGGAAGCAAATGCTGGATTTCTACGCTTGCGTCGAGTGCGGCCGCTGCACGAATGTGTGCCCGGCCTCGAATACCGGCAAAGCGCTGTCGCCGATGCATCTGATCGTCAAGCTGCGCGACCATCTGACGGAGAAGGGGGCGGCCGTTACGTCGAAGTCGCCGTGGCAGCCCGCATTCGCTTTCCCTGCCGGCAGCGGGCCGCATGCGTTAACCTCTGACGCAAGCGCCGTGCCGGAATGGAGGCCGCACGGCGGCGTCACGGATATCGGGCCGACGCTCGCCTGGCAGCAGGCGACGTGGCAGCCATCTGCAGACAAAGCGCCGCAGGAGCTGCAACTGATCGGCGAGGTGATGACCGAGGACGAAATCTGGGCCTGCACGACGTGCCGCAATTGCGAGGATCAGTGCCCGGTCGGCAACGAGCATGTCGACAAAATCATCGACCTGCGCCGCCATCTCGTGCTAATGGAAGGCAGCGTGCCGCATGAAGGCCAGCGCGCGATGCAGAATATCGAGCGGCAGGGCAACCCTTGGGGCATCAGCCGCAGCGACCGCGGCAATTGGACCGGCGACCTCGGCGGCATACCGGTGCCGACAGTCAAGGAAAACCCGGACTTCGAGATCCTGTATTTCGTCGGCTCGATGGGCTCGTACGACAACCGGTCGCGCAAGGTGTCGCGGGCGCTCGTCCGGCTGCTGAACGAAGCGGGCGTATCGTTCGCGATTCTCGGCAACGAGGAGCGCAATTCCGGCGACACGCCGCGCCGGATGGGCAACGAGATGCTGTTCCAGCAGCTGTGCGCAGACAATATCGAGACGTTCAAGCGGTACGGAGTGAGCAAAATGGTGACCGCCTGTCCGCACACATTCAATACGTTGAAGAACGAATATCCTGAATTCGGGCTGGAGGGGGTGGAGGTGCTTCACCATACGCAGCTGCTGGCCGAATTGGTGCGCAGCGGCAGGCTGAAGCCGGAGTTCGAAATGAAGGAACGCATTACGTATCACGATTCCTGCTATCTAGGGCGGTACAACGACGTTTACGAGGCGCCGCGCGACATTTTGCGGGCAATCCGCGGCGTCGAGCTCATTGAAATGGAACGCACGCGCGAGAACGGCATGTGCTGCGGCGCCGGCGGCGGTATGATGTGGATGGAGGAAAAGACGGGCAAGCGCGTCAATGTAGCGCGGACCGAGCAGGCGCTGGCGGCGAAGCCGACGATAATCGGCAGTGCCTGCCCGTACTGCCTGACGATGCTGGAGGACGGCACGAAGCAGAAGGAAGCGGAGGAGCGCGTCAAAACGCTCGATGTGGCGGAAATATTGGAGCGCACGGTATTCGGCGGCACCGCTGGCGCCGCGCGTGAAATCGTAACCGAACGGGAGGCATAAACGCATATGGTTATGAACATATCGAAGGCGGCCGTCATCGGCTCCGGCGTTATGGGCGCGAGCATCGCGGCCCATCTGGCGAACGCGGGCATACCCAGTCTGCTGCTCGACATCGTCCCGGCTTCTCCGACCGCCGAGGAAGCGGCGAAGGGGCTGACGACGGCGCATCCGGCCGTGCGCAACCGGCTTGCGACCGCCGCAATCGCCCGCCTGGCACAAATGAAGCCGTCGCCGCTCTACGACGAGGCTTTCGGGGGGCGGATTACGCCGGGCAATCTGGAGGACGATCTGGTCAAAATCAAGGACGTCGACTGGATCATTGAAGTCGTCGTGGAGAACCTGGCGGTCAAGCGGGAGCTGCTGGGCCGAATCGAAGCCTGTCGCAAGCCGGGCACCGTCGTCAGCTCCAATACGTCGGGCATCTCCATCAATGCCATGGCGGAAGGCCGCAGCGCGGAATTCCGGAACCATTTTCTCGGCACGCATTTCTTCAATCCGCCCCGTTATATGAAGCTGCTTGAGATCATTCCCGGTGAGACGACCGACGCGGCCATCGTCGAGGGAATGAAGTCGTTCTGCGAGGGCAGGCTCGGCAAGGGCGTCGTCGTCGCCAAGGATACGCCGAATTTCATCGCGAACCGGATCGGCACATACGGCTTGCTCGTTACGCTGCAGGCGATGGCGGACGGCGGTTTTACCGTCGAGGAAGTGGACGCGGTGACCGGTCCGGCGATGGGCCGGCCGAAAAGCGCGACCTTCCGCACGTTGGACCTCGTCGGGCTCGACACCTTCGCACATGTGGCGAATAACGTATACGACAAGGTTGACGAGGGAGAGGAGAAGCTCGTCTTCGAAGCGCCGCAGGTGCTGAAAGATATGGCGGCCCGCGGGTGGATCGGCGAGAAAGCGGGACAAGGTTTTTACAAAAAGGTGAAGGGCCCTGCGGGCAGCGAAATTCAATCCCTCGACCTGACGACGATGGACTACGCCAAGAGCAGGAAGGTCTCGTCGGCTTCGCTGGAAGCCGCCAGGGCGGCAAGGGGAGCGAAGGAGAAGACGAGGGCGCTGCTCGGCGCCAAGGACCGCTACTCGGGGCTGGCCTGGACGATTACGAAAAAAGTGCTGCTCTATTCTGCGGAAAAGCTCGGCGAAATCGCGGATTCGATCGCCGACATCGATCGCGCGATGAAGTGGGGCTTCAACTGGGACCTCGGTCCGTTCGAGACGTGGGACGCGATCGGGCTGCGGCGCACGGCGGAGCGAATGGAAGCCGAAGGCGAAGCGGTGCCGGCCTGGGTGAAGGATTGGCTGGCGGCCGGGAACGAGTCGTTCTACCGCAAGGCGGAGGGGACGGGAACGTTCGCGTTCGTCTACCAAGGCCGGTACAAGGAGGAGGTGCCGCCGCTGGAGCAGATTTCGCTGCGCAGCCTGAAGGAGCGGAACAAGGTGATCCGCGCGAACAGCGGCGCGAGCCTGATCGATATCGGCGACGGGGTGGCCTGCCTGGAGTTTCACTCGCCCCACAATGCGATCGGGGCGGATATCCTGACGATGATCCAGCAAAGCGTCGATGAGGTGCAGACGAACTACGAGGCGCTCGTCATTGCCAATGAGGGCCGCAACTTCTGTGTCGGCGCTAACCTTATGCTGTTGCTGATGGAGGCGCAGGACGAGGAATGGGACGAAGTCGATGCCATCATCCGGATGTTCCAGAACACGATGCTGAAGCTGAAGCACTCCGTCAAGCCGGTCGTGGCCGCGCCTCACCGGATGACGCTAGGCGGCGGCGTCGAGGTGTGCATGCCGGCCGATGAGGTCGTCGCCTATGCCGAGACCTATTACGGCCTCGTCGAGGTCGGTGTCGGACTGATTCCGGCAGGCGGCGGCTGCAAGGAGATGGCTCTGCGGCTGACGCTTGCTAATCCCGATCCGGCCATCGATCTGCAGCCGCACATGAATCGGGTATTCATGAATATCGGGACGGCCAAGGTGTCGATGAGCGCGTATGACGCCAAGCGGCTCGGATATTTCCGGCCATCGGACCGCATTGTCATGAACCCCGATCACCTTATCCACGAGGCGAAGCGAGCTGCGCTACGGCTCGTGGAGGCCGGTTATGAGCAGCCGCAGCCGGAGAAGATCCGCATCATCGGAGCGGATGGCAAAGCCGTGCTCAAGCTGGGCGCGCGGGCGATGCATGACGGCGGTTATATCAGCGGCCACGATCTGCTGATCGCCGGCAAGCTGGCGCATGTGCTGGCAGGCGGCGA
>NZ_KK082182.1:34135-51479 GCF_000598065.1 Paenibacillus darwinianus
CCTGCCGGCGGGCACGATGGTGACCGAGCAGTATATGCTTGATCTCGAGCGCGAGGCGTTCCTCAGCCTGTGCGGCGAGCAGAAGACGCAGCAGCGTATGCAATACATGCTGGCCAAGGGCAAGCCGCTTCGCAACTAACCGATTCCCAAGTGAGGTGAACGAACATGAGAGAGGCTGTCATCGTAGCTGCGGCCCGTACGCCGGTCGGTCGGGCGAAGAAAGGCAGTTTGGCGCAAACCCGCGCGGAGGATTTGGGCCGCACGGTGCTGCAAGCGGTAATCGACCGCGCTCCGGGCGTGAACAAGGCAGACGTCGAGGATATCATCATCGGCTGCGCGATGCCGGAGGGGGAGCAGGGGCTTAACTTCGCCCGCATCATGTCGCTGTATGCGGGGTTTCCGTCCACGGTGCCGGCATTGACGATCAACCGGTTCTGCTCGTCCGGCCTGCAGTCGATTGCATTTGCGGCCGAGCGCATTATGACCGGCAATGCGGATGTGGTGATCGCGGGCGGGGTGGAGAGCATGAGCCATGTCCCGATGACCGGCTTCAAGCCGTCGCCGCATCCGGGCATCGTGGACGAGATGCCGGACGTCTATATCGGCATGGGTTACACGGCCGAAAATGTCGCTGACCGGTTCGGCATCTCCCGTGAGGACCAGGACCGCTTCGCGGCAGGCAGCCACCGGAAGGCGGCGGCCGCTCTGCAGTCCGGGGCATTCCGGGAGGAAATCGTGCCGGTCGCAGCGTCGCTGAAGGGCTTTGGCGACAACGGCAGGCCGTGGGAGAAATCTGTCCGGTTTGAAGCGGACGAATGCGTGCGGCCGGATACGACGGTCGAAGGGCTCGCCAAGCTGAAGCCGGCATTCAAAGCCGGAGGCTCCGTGACCGCAGGCAACGCCTCGCCGATGAACGACGGCGCCGCAGCCGTGCTCGTCATGAGCCGGGAGAAGGCGGAGGAGCTAGGGCTGAAGCCCCTGGCGGCTTTCCGGTCGTTCGCGCTTGCCGGCGTCGAACCGGACATTATGGGCGTCGGCCCGGTGGAGGCGATCCCGAAGGCGTTGGAGCGCGCCGGGGTCGGCCTGGACGACATCAAGCTGTTCGAGATCAACGAGGCCTTCGCATCGCAGTGTCTGCATGTCATTCGAACGCTGAACATCGATGAGTCGCTTGTTAATGTGAACGGCGGCGGTATTGCTCTCGGCCATCCGCTGGGCTGCACCGGGACGAAGCTGTCGGCAAGCCTAATTTATGAGCTGCGCCGACGCGGCGGCGGCCTTGGCGTCGTTTCGATGTGCATCGGCGGCGGCATGGGCGCGGCGGGCGTGTTTGAGGTATATGCGGATTAAATCGGAAGGGGAGATGTACCATGGCGGATAATATCATCGGCGGAAGCTTCGTGATCGACGATCCGGACGCGCAGTCGGTCGTCACGCCGGAGGACTTGACGGAGGAGCAGCGCATGTTCGCCGAGACGACGGGCGATTTCGTCGAGGGCGAAATTCTGCCGCACGACGAGCAGCTCGAAAAGCTGGATTACGACTTGACCGTCAAGCTGATGCGCAAGACCGGAGAACTCGGCCTGCTCGGCGCCGACGTGCCGGAGGAGTACGACGGGCTGGGCCTCGACAAGGTCAGCTCCACGTTAATCAGCGAGAAGCTGTCGAAGGCGTCCTCGTTCGCCTTGTCGGTCGGCGCGCATGTCGGCATCGGCACGCTGCCGATCGTTTACTTCGGCACGCCGGAGCAGAAGCGCAAATATTTGCCCGACCTGGCGAGCGGCAAGAAGATCGCCGCCTATTGCCTGACCGAGCCGTCGTCTGGCTCCGATGCGCTCGGCGCGAAGGCGACCGCCAGGCTAACCGGGGATGGCAGCGCATATATATTAAATGGAGCGAAGCAGTTCATCACGAACGCAGGCTTCGCCGACATTTTCATCGTGTACGCCAAGGTGGACGGCAAGGAATTCAGCACCTTCATCGTCGAGCGGACGATGGAGGGCGTCGGCTTCGGTCCGGAAGAGAAGAAAATGGGGATTAAGGGTTCCTCGACGCGCCCGCTTATTCTGGAGGACGTCAGGGTGCCTGCGGAAAATTTGCTCTGGCAGGTCGGCAAAGGCCACCTGATCGCCTTCAACATTCTGAATATCGGCCGCTTCAAGCTGGCGGTCGGCTGCCTCGGCGCCGCGAAGGAAGCGATCGAGATCAGCGCCAAATACGCCAATCAGCGGCAGCAGTTCGGCAAGCCGATTTCCTCGTTTCCGCTGATCGGAAAAAAGCTGGCCGAGATGAACACTCGCACCTACGTGCTGGAGAGCATGGTGTACCGGACGGCCGGGCTGATGGACGCAGGCCTTGCCGGCATCGATCACGGCAGTCCGGATGCCGGCGCCTTGTCCGCCAAGGCGATAGCTGAATATGCGCTCGAGGCTTCGATCAACAAGGTGTTCGGCTCAGAGGCGCTCGACTTCGTCGCGGACGAAGGGGTGCAAATTCACGGCGGCTACGGCTATATTCAAGAATATAAAATCGAGCGTATTTACCGCGATTCCCGGATTAACCGGCTGTTTGAAGGGACCAACGAGATCAACCGACTGCTGATCCCCGGCACACTGATCAAACGCGCCATGAAGGGTGAACTGCCATTGCTGCAAAAGGCCCAGGGGCTTCAAGCGGAGCTGCTGGAGCTTGTGCCGGGCAGGCAGTTCGACGGCGTATTGGAGGAAGAGACCCATCTGCTGTCGATGGCCAAAAAAATATTTCTGCTTGCGGGAGGAGGGGCCGTACAGAAATTTGGCGTAAAGCTGGAGCAGGAGCAGGAGCTGCTCAGCCATCTGGCGGACATGATGATCCAGATTTATGCGATGGAGAGCGCGCTGCTGCGGACGAAGAAACGGCTGAAGGCGGCAGGCGAGCAAAAATGCGCGGCCGCCGTCGCTATGACGAGGGTGTTCGTGTGCGAGGCGTTCGAGAAAATCGAATCGCTGGCAAAAGAAACGCTGTCGGCGATCGAGTCGGGCGACATGCTGCGCACGCAATTGTCAATGCTGAAGAAGCTGACCCGCCGCACGCCGGTCAATACGATCGCATTGAAGCGGCAGGTAGCGGCGCTCGTGGCTGCAACGGAAAGGTTCGTCTGTTAGTTCGAGTCCAAACCAAATGAGGTGATGGGTCTTGACGCAAACGCAAACGCAAACGCACAACCAAAAACCGTGGCTGTCGCATTATCCGCAGGAGGTGTCTCCGTCCTTCGATTACCCCAAGCACAATGTGGCGGAATTTCTCGTGCAGGCGGCGGCCAAATTTCCGAAGCGGCCGGCGATACATTTTATGGGCAAGGAATTGAATTATACCGAGCTTATTGAATGCGCCTACAAATTCGCCCATGCGCTGCGCAAGCTCGGGATTGACAAAGGCGACCGGGTAGCGCTCATGCTGCCCAACTCTCCTTCAATGGTCATCGCGTATTACGGTACGCTGCTGGCGGGAGCGGTAGTCGTCATGACCAATCCGCTTTATGTTCCGCGGGAGCTCGAGCACCAGCTGAAGGATTCCGGTTCGGTCGCGATCGTGACGCTCGACCTGCTGTTCCGCCGGGTGGAGGAGGTCGTGCCGAGGACGTCAATCCGCCATACGATCGTCACGTCGATCCAGGACTATCTGCCGTTCCCCAAAAATTTGTTTTACCCGTTGAAGGTCAAAAAAGATGGCATGAAGCGGGATGTCAGCTACGGCGCGAACGTGCACGCCTTCCAGAAGCTGCTGCGCGATTCACCCGTTACGCCTGTCCGCACCGAGGTCGACGCGGAGAACGAAATGGCAATGTTGCAGTATACCGGCGGCACGACCGGCGTAGCGAAGGGCGTCATTCTTACGCACTATAACGCGGTCGTCAACACGATCCAAGCGAGAAATTGGGGGTACAGAAAGGTGCCCGGTCGGGAACGCTACCTTGCCGCGCTGCCGTTTTTCCATGTGTTCGGCATGACGGTGCTGATGAACCAGTCGGTGCTGCTCGGCGGTTGCCTGATCCTGATGCCCCGCTTCGAAGCCGGTCAGGCGCTGAAGACGATCAACAAGCAGAAACCGACCTTGTTTCCCGGCGCGCCGACGATGTATATCGCCTTGATCAATCATCCGGAGGTGAGGAAATACAACCTGTCGTCGATCAATATTTGCATCAGCGGCGCGGCTCCTCTCCCGCTGGAGGTGCAGGAGCGGTTCGAATCGCTGACCGGCGGTCGCCTTATTGAAGGCTACGGTCTGACCGAATCGTCGCCCGTTACGCATGCCAACAACATTTGGGAGAAAAGGAAGCTGGGCTCGATCGGCATTCCTTTTCCCGATACGATGGCCAGGATCGTAAATCCGGAGACGGGCGAGGCGTTGCCGCAGGGCGAGATCGGCGAGTTGGCCGTATCCGGTCCCCAGGTGATGAAAGGCTACTGGAACCGTCCCGAGGAAACCGCGAAGGTGCTGCAGGACGGCTGGCTCCGCACGGGCGACATGGCGCGGATGGATGAAGACGGTTTTTTCTACATTATCGACCGGATGAAGGACATGATCATCGCCGGCGGCTACAACATTTTCCCCCGCGAGATCGAGGAGGTGCTCTACGAGCATCCGGACATCGAGGAAGCCGCCGCGTTGGGCGTGCCCGACAAATACCGCGGCGAGACGGTCAAAGCGTTTATCGTGCTCAAGGACGGCGCGTCGCTGGAGGCGGGCGATCTCGAAAAATGGTGCCGGGAGCGCCTGGCCGCTTACAAGGTGCCGCATCTTTACGAATTCCGGGACAGCCTGCCGAAAACGATGGCCGGCAAGGTGCTGCGCCGGAAGCTGCTCGAGGATAACGAGGCGCACAGCCGCCCCGTGACATAAGCAGTCGCGCCGGGCTGTCCCGGCGTGCCGAAAGGAGGAGATCCGCCGCGCATGAAGGACGGACATACGGTGGACGGCTATGAAAGTCTGTTTGCAAAGGCGATCGGCACATTCTGGGGCTACACCGGGTGCGAGCTTGTTAGTATGGACGACCGCATGGTGGTGGCCGCCCTCGACGTCAAGGCCCATCATTTGAATATGTTCGGCATTGTGCATGGCGGGGTTTACGCGACGCTGCTCGATTCCGCGATGGGCTTGGCCGCCATGGCCGCCAGGCCGGAGGACATGGTGGTGACCTCCGGCCTGAGCGTGCATTTCCTTACCCCGGTCAAGAGAGGCCGGATTACGGCGGTGGCGGAGATTATGCTCATCTCCGGCAGGACAATTATGACCAAAGGCACGCTGACGGACGAGGTCGGCGAAGCATGCGCGGCCGCAACCGCCACGTTCCGGGTGCTCACGGGCAGCACCGGCTGACCGGCAACCGGCTGACCGGCAACCGGCTGACCTTATCGCGGACCTTGCTCCAGCCGGTTGACCCGGCGCTGAAGACGGTCGACCTCATTGTCAAGCCGCTTCACCCTGCGGGCAAGGCCTATTCCTTTTTTGTGACGCATTAATAAATTTGTGTTGTCATTTAGTACGTCATATTATATAATTAGTGTGTACTAAATAACGGTAAGCGTTTTCTCGTCGGATTGGAGAGGACTAAAATAACGAGGGAGGTTTGTGAGATGATGGTAAGCGATTCGAAAACGCTGCAAGCGGTGCGCACCCCGGATCTCGGCGTTGTCCTGTGCAAATCCTGCGGAACGGTCATCACGACCATTCCGACGAACGGGGTCAAAAAGATCCACGGGCTATGCAGCGACCCGGCTTGTGCGTCCGGCAAATAAAGGTCCATTCATCGCGAATCATTCAACAAGATCATAGGAACAAAACCGCTAGGGGGCCGATCATGTCGAGCCCTTTTTTTATTGATCAAACAGAACCAAAAAAAACCGACATCCATCCAAAAATTACAGCCATATCAATCGGCAGGGGAGTCCATTACCCTTAGGGAGAAGGGATTTGGTGCGTATACACCGTGCGGCCGCCTCGACATAATCTATCACACTTCATCCGGCGGCTTGTTGCTATAATAGAGAAAACGTTGTACAAGCTTTCATTTTCCGAATGTACGTTCACGCTGCAGGGAGGGATTCCAGATGCTTAAAGCGGTTGTATTCGATGACGAATATATCGTGCTGCAAGGTTTGCGGTCGATGATCAATTGGCGGCAGTACGGGATCGAGCTGGCGGGCACTGCGGGGGACGGCGTATTGGCGCTCCGATTGTTCCGCGAGCTTCGCCCGGATATCGTACTGACCGATATTCGGATGCCGGGCATGGACGGTCTGCAACTGATTGAGATTTTAACGGCGGAAGCGCCCGAGACGATGTTCATCGTTTTCAGCGGATTCAACGAATTCGACTGCGTGCGGCGGGCCATCGGCCTGGGCGTTGTCGATTACCTGGAGAAACCGGTTACGATTCCTAAGATTGAGGAAGCCATGAGGAAGGCGATCGACCGAATCGTACGTCAGCAAGCGTTCAGCGCGATGAAGGCGAAATGGGAGTCGAGCGACGCTCTGTGGGAACGGCTGATACAAATTTCAGCGGATGCGGCCGGGGTGTTCGGCACGGGGGGGACTTACGCCTCCTTGTCGGAGACGTCCAGGAGCTATAAGGAAGGGCGGCGCGCTCTGCGGTACGGCAGGTTCCTTGGGGAAAGCGGCTGGACGAGGATCGAGGATGTAGGGGAAAACGATACGCTGCCCGATGGCTTGACCAAGCATGAGGAAGCCGTCATTTATTGCCTGCGAACAGGCGACCGCGAAGGCCTCTTTCGGGCGTTGGGAAGCTTCGAGTCCTGGATGGAGTCGCAAAGGCTGAATCCCGAAAAGGCCGAACGCGAGATTCTGAAGCTCGTCTATCTTGGTCTGGAGGTGGCCAAGGAAACCGGCAGAGACATCGGGGAATTCCGCTGGATTCCGCATCAGGAATTGAGCACGATGCATACCAGAGAAGCTATGTTCGGATGGCTGAGAAGCCGGCTGGCGGATATAGGGGCCTGGATGGCGAAGACCCGCCGCTCGACGAAGCATGCCGCTGTGGAGAAAGCGCTTGCTTATCTGAAGGAACGATACGGCGAGGATGTGTCGCTGCAGCAGCTGGCGGGCCATGTGGGCTTGAATTCCGCCTATTTCAGCCTTCTTTTCAAGGAAGAGATGGGCATTTCCTACATCAAGCATCTCACCAGCATCCGTATGGAGCACGCGAAATCCATGCTCCGCTCCGGCATGCGCGTGAATGAAGTAAGCGAGAAGGTCGGGTATCTCAACTATCGGCATTTTACGGAAATATTCAAGAAGCTGGTCGGCATGACCCCCGGCCACTACCGCGACACCCACCATACCGGACAGTAAGGAAGGCGTTTGCATGCATAAATGGACAATATTGCCGAAAATGATTCGATTCCGCAGGATCAGAAGCCGCTTCCTGGCTGCAATGATCGGCCTGTCCCTGCCGTCGATCATGCTGCTCGGCTTCATCTCGTTCAATATTACGAAGGATACGCTGGTGGATGTCAACGAGCAAACGAACCGGGATCGTTTGCGGACATCGAGCGAAGTGGCGGACCTGCTTTTCCGCAACATTAACAACCTGCATCTGTCGATTGTCGTCAATGACGCGATCCGCGACGACCTGCGGAACAGCGGCTTGAATTTCGATCTGCAGCCGGACAATTTGAGCGAGCGGACCGCGACCCGCCTGCAACGGCTGATCAGCGACAGCTTTACGGACACGCGATTCGTCACATCCATTTGCCTGTTCGATCTGCGGATGAAGACGTATTGCCTCGGTCGCTCCGATGACGCCGGCATCTATGAAGGTGCGGACAAAGCGGGCCGCATCGAAGCCTCGGATTGGTATCGGGCCGCCTATGAGGCCAAGGGGAAGGTCGTCTATTACGATTCCGATATCTTCGGGGAAACGGATCAAGCCTTCTCGACGGTCAAGTTGTTCCGTGATGCCGACAATCCGGGAGGACCGCCTATCGGGCTGCTCGTCGTGAATGTGTCCAAGACGATTTTCGCGAAAATATTCGGCGACAGCAACGATTACGGCTCCTTTATGGCGCTCGCCGAGACGCCCGAATCCGCGAAAGCCGTTTTCAGCAACGCCTCCTCGGTCCCTCTGGGCGAAGGCGGCATTGCGGAGGTGCTTGACGGGCTGCGCGCGCAAGGTTATCTGATCAATCCGTTCCGGAACCAGGCCGCGGATTGGACGTTCGTGCATATGGTCAAATCCAATGAGCTTCTGAAGCAATCCCGGAATATCGGATGGGCCACGTCGGCCATTGCGGCGATCATTGCGGTCATTGCCTTGATATTCTCCTATTTCATTTCCGGCAGCATCACGCGCCCCCTGCTTCAGGTGAAAAAAATGATGCTGGACTGGACAAAGGGAACCCGCGCGTTTCCAAAAAGCTTTGCCCGGGACGAGGTGGGCGTCATCGGCGAGACGTTCAAGCGGATGGCATTCGAGAACGACGAGCTGAACGAGAAGCTCGTTCACTCCGGGCTCAAAGAACGGGAAGCCGAGCTTCGCGCTCTGCAGTCGCAGATCAAGCCCCATTTTCTGTATAACACGCTCGATTCGATCTATTGGATGGCGGTGCTGCAGAACAATCGGGATGTCGCCCAGATGGCCGTCTCCCTGTCCGAGAGCTTCAAGCTCAGTCTGAACAAGGGCAAAGAGACCCTGCCCGTTTACAGCGAGCTGAAGCATATCGAGCATTATCTGACAATCCAGAACATCCGCTTCAATAACCGCTTCCGTTACATCGAGGAGATCGAGGAATCGATCCTCGGTATGGAAATCATGAAGCTGCTGCTGCAGCCGCTGGTCGAGAATGCGATTTATCACGGTCTGGAGCCCAAGCTGGGAGAAGGAACCGTTCGGCTGACGGCAATCCGGGACGGACAATATTTGGTCTTCACGGTTGAAGACGACGGCATCGGTATGGAAGATCTCAGCCGGACGGAGCAGGGATACGGACTCGGAAACGTGCGGGAACGGCTCGAGCTTTATTACGGGCCTGACAGCTCCCTCGGCATTTGGAGCCGGCCTGGCGAAGGCACGCGAATTACGCTGCGGTTTAAGCCCGTCCCCAATCCAAAAAAAACGGACACCCGCCTTAAAAATGAAGCGGTTTCATGAACGTTCCCCCACCCTTACAATAAAGACGAAAGAAAGCAGGCGCTTTCTTAAGTCCAACACTACGACAACGATCGGGGGAAGAAACGCATGAAAAAGAAAGGATTCAAGCCGTTAGCCATGCTGCTCTGCACCATCCTGCTGACGGGTCTGCTGGCCGCATGCGGCGGCACCGCGTCGAAAGGCAGCCCGGAAGGCGGCGCGGGCGCGGGGAAAGATGCAACGGCGGGCGGGAAGACGGAAGAGACGGCCGAAGAGGTCACGATTACGCTTCTGGTGGACAATACGCAGGATTCCGTTAACACCGCCAACGCCTATATTGAAGCCTTCAAGAAGAAAAGCCCGAACATCACGGTCGAACTCGAGACCCGTCCCGGCGGCTCCGAAGGCGACAACATCGTCAAGACGCGTCTGGCGACAGGAGACATGACGGACGTGTTTTTCTACAACTCGGGTTCCCTGATGCAGGCGCTGACGCCGGAGAAAAATCTGCTCGATCTGACGAACGAACCGTTTCAGGCCAACGTGATCGATTCTTTCAAGCCGACGGTGAGCTACAACGGCAAAGTATACGGCGTGCCGACCTCCTCCACGACCGCGGGCGGGTGGTTCTACAACAAGAAGGTGTATGCCGATCTTGGCCTGAAGGTGCCGAAGACCTGGAGCGAGCTGATCGCCAACAACGAGAAGATTAAAGCTGCGGGCCTTACACCGGTCATCGGCACGTTTAAGGACACTTGGACCTCTCAGCTGGTCGTGCTGGCGGACTATTACAACGTACAGGCGCAGGTGCCGACCTTCGCGGAAGACTTCACCGCCCGCAAGGCCACCAATGCGGATACGCCGGCGGCGCTGAGAAGCTTCGAGAAGCTGCAGGAGCTGAATGATAAAGGCTTCATGAACAAGGACCTTTTGGCGACGACCTACGATGCCGGCCTGAAGATGCTGGCAGAAGGCAAAGGCGCGCATTATCCGATGCTGTCGTTCGCTACGCCGGCGATCGTCCAGAACTTCCCGGATCAGATCGACAATATCGGGTTTTTCGCCCAGCCGGGCGACGATGTCGGGAAGAACGGCCTGACGATTTGGATGCCGGGAGCCGGTTATATCTACAAGGAAAGCAAGCGCATCGAGGAGGCGAAGCAATTCCTGGCGTTTGTCGCATCCGTGGAAGGTACGGTAACGGTCAGCGCCGTCTCCAAGCCGACAGGCCCTTACCTCATCAAGGACGCTGTGGTGCCGGATGACGTGCCGGCCCTGGTCAAGGACATGCTGCCGTACTTTGAAACGGACAAAACGGCGCCGGCGCTGGAGTTCGTCTCCCCGATCAAAGGACCGAGCCTGGAGCAGATTACGGTCGAGGTCGGCTCGGGCATCAAGAGCGCCAAGGAAGGCGCCGCCGCTTACGATAAGGATGTGGAGAAGCAGGCGAAGCAGCTGGGCCTGGAAGGCTGGTAACCGTCTTCGCCTTCGTTTTCTGCGGGTACAGAAGCTCGGCCCTGCCGGCAAGCGGGGCCGATCCACTTCAAGCGTTTAGGAGAGATCACCATGAACCCTATTTTTAAGCGAACCTATTCCTACCTGTTCCTGGTGCCGGCGGCGATCATCTATTTCGTCATCTTCATTCTGCCCACGATCCTGTCCTTCTTTTTCAGCCTGACCAGATGGACGCTCACCGAGTGGGAGTTTATAGGACTCGAAAATTTCGTTACTTTTTTCAATGAGCAGTCGCTCAGCATCGGCTTCAAGAACACGCTGATCTATGCCGTTGTTACCAGCGCCTTGAAGGTGGTCCTCGGACTGCTGCTGGGCGTGCTGCTGACCTCGAAGATCCGAACCAAAGATTATCTACGGTCTGTCATATTTTTTCCGACGCTGGTCAGCACGATCGCCGTCGGCATCGCTTTCAGCATGATGATGCATCCGAGCCAGGGCATCATTAATACTTCGCTTGCGGCGATCGGCATTTCCGGTCCGGACTGGCTCGGCGATACGCGTCTTGCGTTGTTGTCTGTCGCCTTGGTCGACGTTTGGAAAGGTGTCGGGTTTGCTACGGTTATTTATATCGCCGGCATCCTCTCGATTCCAGGCGAGTACTACGAGGCGCTGCAGATCGACGGCGGAAATGCCTGGCACAAGTTCTGGAACATTATCGTGCCGCTAAGCCGTCCCGCGACGAATTCCGTCATCATTCTGGCATTCATCGGCGGCCTCCGCTCATTCGACTTGATATGGACGATGACCAAAGGGGGACCGGGCTTCACGACCGACCTGATCGCGTCGATCATTTATAAGCAGTACCAAGGCGGTTTCTACGGTCTGGCGACGGCAGGCAACGTCATCCTGTTCCTGATCGTCTCCGCGCTTGCGTTCCCGCTGTATACGTATCTGAACCGTAGGGAGGTAGACCTGTGAGAGCCGTCGGCAAGCTTGGATTCGAATTGGCCGGCATCCTGTTTACCGTCGTTGCGTTCTGGATCCCGTTCTATTTTATTATCGTCAATGCGGGGAAGGACGTTCCGGAATCTTCCCTGCTCAATCTCTCTCTGCCGTCCTCGTTCCGCTTCTGGGAGAACGTCAAGACCGTTGTCGAAGCGCGCGACTTTATGCTGATCCGGGCTTTCTTTAACTCCACGGTTCTGACCGTCGTATCGATCGCCATCCTTATCGTGCTGTGCGCAATGGCCGGTTATGTGCTGCAGCGAAGGACAGATCGGGCCACGCCCGTGTTTAACTTCCTGATTCTCGCCGGTCTGATCATTCCTCCGGCGATCGTGCCCACGATCTGGGTAATGGACGGAATCGGAATTTTCAAGACGCTGTTCGGCCTTGTTCTCGTGGAAGTGGCGCTTGGATTTCCGTTTGCCGTTCTGTTGTACAAAGGGTTTATGTCCGTGATTCCCCGCGAGGTCGACGAAGCGGCGGTCATCGACGGCTGCGGCGGCCTGCGCCTGTTTTTCGGCATCATCCTGCCGCTGCTCCAACCCGTGACGGCCACGGTTATCGTGCTGTCCGCGGTCACCATTTTCAACGACTTTACGAACCCGCTCTACTTTCTGCCGGGCTCGGACAATGTCACCGTTCAGCTGACGCTCTACAATTTCCAGAGCCAGTATGTCACGCAGTATAACCTATTGTTCACCAATATCCTTCTGATTACCTTGCCGCCGTTCGTGCTGTTTCTGATCTTCAACAAGCGGATCGTGTCGGGCATGACGGCGGGCTCGGTCAAAGGGTAACGAGACGGAAAATTAGCGAAATGGAGATGCGTATACATGCCGATATTGAACATCCGGTCCATCACGTCCGAGTACAGGGAACACCTGCTTGGCGCGGATATCGCCGTGCCCCGCTTCAGCTGGATTCTGGAATCGGAGGCGCGGGGCGTCCGCCAGACAGCCTATCGCTTGCAATTGACCGGTGGGGAAGGCAATTTCGATGCCCCGTTGTGGGACACGGGCCGGGTGGACTCCGGGCAGTCGATTCACATCCCGTATACGGGTCCGGGCCTTGCGGCCCGAACCGCTTACCAGTTTCGGGTCAAAGTGTGGGACGCAGCCGGACAGGAATCGGCATGGAGCGCGGCCGCCCGGCTGGAGCTCGGCCTGCTGGACCCGGCAGGCTGGCAGGCGAACTGGATTACGCTCGACTCGCGGCAGATTGCGCCGGATGCGAAGCCGGCCTTCCTGCTGCGCAAGAGGTTTGAGCTGGGTGCGGGCATTGTGTCCGCGCGTGTGTATGCGACGGCGGCCGGCGTGTATGAACTGTACGTGAACGGAGCGAAGGTGTCGAACGATCTGCTGGCTCCGGGATGGACCAGCTACCGGAACCGTCTTCAGTACCAAACCTATGACGTTACCGGCCAGATTAAGGAAGGCGGCAACGGCGTAGGCATTCTGCTTGGAGACGGCTGGTATCGCGGAGGCCTGGGCTTCGAGGGCCGCAACTACATGTATGGCGACCGGCGCGCCGCGCTGCTGCAGCTTCATGTCCGGTACGGGGACGGCACGGAAGCCGTGGTGGCTACCGATTCCACGTGGCGGGCGTCGTTGGCCCCGATTCAATATTCGAATATTTACCACGGCGAGACTTACGATGCAAGGCTGGAGCGGCGCGGCTGGAGCGAAGACGGCTTCAACGATGCCGAATGGTCGCCCGTCGAACAGGTTGACCTGCCGCTGGAGCAGCTGGTCGCCCAGGAGAATTGGCCGACCCGCGTGACGGAAACGATCCGCCCGGTGTCGACGTTCGTCACGCCTGCCGGCGACCGCGTCCTGGACATGGGCCAGAATATGGTCGGCCGCATGAGAATGGCCGTGCAGGCGCCGGCAGGCACGCGGATCGTGCTCCGGCATGCCGAGGTGCTGGATAAAGACGGGAATATTTATTTCGGCAATCTCCGACCGGCCAAGCAAACGGTGGCATACATAGCCAAGGGAGCGGGGGAGGAAAGCTACGCGCCGCATTTCACTTTCCAAGGCTTTCGTTATGTTCAGGTGGAAGGTTTCCCGGGACAGGAGAACGGACTGCCGCTTGAAGCCTTCCGGGGAGAGGTCATGCATTCCCAGATGCCGCCGACCGGCGAGTTTGAATGCTCCGACGAGCGGGTGAACCAACTCCAGCGCAACATCAAGTGGGGACAGCGCGGCAATTTCCTGGACGTGCCGACCGACTGTCCCCAGCGCGACGAGCGCCTGGGCTGGACCGGCGATGCGCAGGTTTTCATCAGTACGGCGCTGTTCAACTTCCAGGGAGCGCCGTTCTTCACCAAGTGGCTGCGTGATTTGAAAGCCGAGCAGCATCCCGACGGCGGCATCCCGTTCGTCATCCCGGATATCGTCGGCGGCGCAAGCTCGGCCGCCTGGGGAGATGCCGCCGTCATTTGCCCGTGGACCGTCTACCAATATTACGGCGATCAGCGCCTGCTGGCCGAGCAGTACGAGAGCATGAAGCGGTGGGTCGAATATATTCGCGCGCAGGGAGAGAACGAGCACCTCTGGAATTCGGGCTTCCACTTCGGGGATTGGCTGGGGCTGGACGCCAAGGAAAACAGTTATATCGGAGCAACACCGACGGCCTTGATCGCAACCGCTTATTATGCCTACTCCACGCGGCTATTGCGCGATGCTGCGAAAGCGCTCGGCTATTCCGAAGACGCGGAGCGTTACGACCAGCTGCTCTGCGGCGTCCTCGAAGCTTTCCGGGACGAATTCGTAACGAAAACCGGGCGGGTTGCCTCGCCGACGCAGACCGCGCATGTGCTGGCGCTGGCGTTCGATCTCGTTGACGGGCAAGCGAGGGCGCGGGTGGCGGAAGATTTAAACAACCTCATTGTCGAGAATGATTACCACCTCACGACCGGTTTCGTCGGCACGCCGTACCTTTGCTTTGCCCTGTCGAACAGCGGCTTTCATACGACGGCGGTCAGGCTGCTGCTGCAGGAAAGCTATCCCGGCTGGCTGTATTCCGTTTCGAAGGGGGCAACCACGATCTGGGAGCATTGGGACAGCGTCAAGCCGGATGGCTCCTTCTGGAGCGACGATATGAACTCGTTCAACCACTATGCCTATGGGGCGATCGGCGACTGGATGTACCGGAAGGTCGCGGGTCTCGATATGGACCCGGCAGAGCCAGCGTTCCGGCGGATACGCATCGATCCGTTATTCGGTTCCACCCTGTTAACTCATGCCAGGGCAGCGCATCATTCCATGTACGGCCGTATTGCGTCCGGCTGGCGTGTGGATGGTGGCCGAATCGAGGTGGAGGCGGTGATTCCGGCCAATACGACGGCGGAAATCCTGCTGAGAGGCGCAGCTTTGGCCGGCACCTCGGAAGGGGGGTCTCGGCTGAACGCCGCCGAGGGGGTAACGGCTGTGGACGAGACCGCGGAAGGCTTGCGGATTACGGTCGGCTCGGGTTCCTATCGCTTCGCTTACGAAAGCCCGAACCTGTTCCGCGAACGCTATAGCGAGAAGACGAAGCTGAACGAGGTGCTGATGGACGAACGGGCGACCGGCGTGCTGAACCGGCATGCGCCTCATCTTTTGAGCGGGGCGCTGGTGAACATAGCCAAACCGTTCTCGTTCAAGCAGATCGGCGAGAACGGCATGATGCGCGTGCCGCGAGAGAAGATCGACGAAATTCTCAAGGAGCTGGCCGAGCTGTAGCAAGTGTCGGGACAGAGGGAATAAGCGAGGAGGGCGACGGCCGTTCTCGCTTTTCCGCGATATTCTCAGGAAGGGAGCGGGCCAATAACCGGCTCCAGTGTAGCGGCAGCGGCGAGTCCCGAGTGCTCGGTCTTTCTGAGCGGGCATTTGCCCCGGAATGGGGAAATCGCGCTAAACGCCGCGAATAATGGCGCAAACGTTTGCGCTTTTCGTGTGAAGTCGTCTGCCGAGGCAGGGCATTCGGATATGCAATAAAATGATTTCGGTGAACAAACAAGAGGAATTTAGAGATTTGGATAGATATAGAAAGAAAATAAAAGAAATAAAGAGGATAATTCTTATAATTGAATTTGTATCCTCTATTTTAACCAATGCAAACGCTTTAATCCATATCGTATGATGTAAGCAAGCGAGCGAAAGCCCATTATATGCGATGCCGTCTTTGACAAATTGAAGGCAATGTTACCTGTGGAAGGTACAACCTCGAGCGTAAGCAATTACGAGCGGGTTGTGCCTTTTTTGCTTGTAAATATAGCTTTATTTGGAGAAGACGGTTTTTTAGTCGGATAAGGACAAACGTTTGCGCGGGAGTGTGCAAGCAGTAGGGGCTCATGTGAGCGAAGAGAAGGTCGTTCGGCTGAAAGACGGTTCATATTTTGTGAAAAGGGTGGTTGGGTATCGATGAAGAGAAACAAACCGGCACTGTTCGTACTGACGTTTGTGTTGACATTCGTTTTGGCCGCATGCGGCGGCAACGCGCCTGCCAACAATGGCGGCAACGCGGCCGGCAACGGCGCGGCGAACAACGGCGGCAACGCGGCGGCGAATACAGGCAATGAAGCGGCGGCGGATGTGGAAATCGTGCCGGAGGATGGCGCCAAGCTGATCGTGTGGGACAGCGGCGACCAGAAGGTTTTCGTGGAAGAAGCGGCCAAAGCGTTCACCGAAAAATACGGCGTTCCGGTTGAATTCGCCGAATTCGGCGCAGACAAGTCCGTGGAACGCATCACGACGGACGGCCCGGCCGGCGTCGGCGCGGACGTATTCGCGGCTGTGCATGACCGCACGGGAAGCGCGGTTGCGGCCGGTCTGATTTTGCCGAACGACCTGTTCGAAGAGGAAACGAAAGCGCGCTCTTACGAAACGGCTATCCAGGCGTTGACGGTTGACGGGATGCTGTACGGTTTCCCGAAATCCGTTGAAACGACGGCCGTTTTCTATAATAAGGATTTGATTGCGGAAGTTCCGGCTACTTGGGACGGCGTGAAGACATTCGCGAAAACGTTCAACGACGAGGCGGCGAATAAATGGGCGTACATGTGGGAAGCCGGAAACGGTTACTGGAGCTACGGCATCTTCGGCGGCTATGGTGCGTATGTCTTCGGCAGCGACGGCAGCGATGTCAAGGATATTGGCATGAATACGCCGGAAGCGGGTAAGTTCTACCAGACGCTGAGCAAGACGTGCTGCCGCTCAAAACGACCGACATCACGGGTGACATCAAGAAAAGCCTGTTCGTGGAAGGCAAGCTGGCGATGAACGCGTCCGGTCCGTGGGATACCGGTTCGTTGAAGGAAAGCATCAAGAACCTGGGCGTGGCACCGTATCCGACGCTGCCTAACGTCCAGCCGATGAAGCCTTTCTCCGGCGTTAAAGGCTAGTTCGTCAACTCGCTCTCGCCGTACCCGGATGCGGCGAAGCTGTTCGCGATCTTCATCACTTCCGCTGAATGGCAGCTGAAAAACTTCGAGCTTTCAGGCAATCTGCCGGCCGACAAAACGGTGGCTGAAGATGAAAAAATAAAAAACGATCCGATCGCGACGGGCTTCCTGAAGCAGTTCGAGAATTCCGTACCGATGCCTTCGGTACCGGAAATGGTCCAGTACTGGAACACGGTTGACGCCACGCTAGGCGCGATGTGGAACGACGGCACCGACCCGCAAAAAGCGCTCGACGACATGGTTAACAAAATGAAAACCAATATGGGTCAATAATCAGTTGAAAATTAACGGCATATTGCCGACTCTCGCCCG
>NZ_KK082182.1:51579-72305 GCF_000598065.1 Paenibacillus darwinianus
CGCCCGCCGGCATCCCGGCGGGCGAGGTATTGTTTTGTACAAAACTTGAGGAGGAAGATTCGTGCACAAACATGCGAGAACGGCGGCCTGGTTGTCGGTATTGAGCATGGGGCTGGGCCAGCTCTACAAACAACAGGCAGTACGTCAAGGTCGTCTTTTTCCTGTTGATCCATGCCGCCGGATTGAAGGCCATTATTATGGCGCTGTTTACCGATCTGGCCGGCCTCGTCACACTCGAGGGATACCCCCACCCAAATGGTGAAGGTGGGCAGGAGGTATGTCCCCCAGCCGGGCGACCATTCGATCTTTTTGATGATATACGGGCTGATTGCACTGGTTATGGTCGGCATCTAGCTGTCGTTATACGTGCTCAGCGTCCGGGATGCCTACAAGACCGGCCAGGTGCGGGACCGGGGCGGGCAAGCGCCGTCTTTCGCCGCATCCTTGAATAATCTGCGCGACAAGGGCTTTCCTTGGCTGCTGCTTTCGCTGCCGATTCTCGGCGTCCTGTTTTTCACGATTATGCCGATCCTGTTCATGATTCTGATGGCATTCACCAATTACGCGGCGCCTGACCACATCCCGCCCAAAAATCTGGTTGATTGGATCGGTTTCGGAACGTTCTCGGATTTGTTGACGATGAAAGCTTGGAGCGGCACGTTCTACGGGGTGCTGACGTGGACCGTCATCTGGGCGATCCTGTCGACGGTGACCTGCTATTTCGGCGGCATTGCGGTTGCACTGCTCATTCATCAGAACGGCATCCGCTTCAAAGGGAGGTGGCGGACCATTTTCATCATTCCTTACGCCATCCCGCAGTTCATCTCGCTGCTGATCATGCAGTTTGCGGGCAACATCAACAATTTCAACATGATTTTCCTGCTGACGAAGGGCGATCCGAAGGATCTCGATTACAACATGGCGGGCTCGACCGACCTGCTCGTTACCTGGCTCTACAAGCTTACGCTCGACAACAGCCGGTACAACATCGCTTCCGCAGTCGGCATTATCATTTTCCTCATTATCGCGTCGATCTCGATCTATAGTTATACCCGCACCAAGTCGTTCAAAGAGGAGGATATGATCCAATGAAACCGTCGGCCTTCAAACTTGCGGTCAGTTACATCCTGTTGGTGCTCATTTCCGCCGCCAGCTTATATCCGGCGCTCTGGACACTGATGTCCTCCTTCAAGGGGGCGACTCGCTGTTCAGCGAAACGTTCATCCCTGCGGAGCTGACGCTTAAGCATTACAGCGACCTGTTTGTGCAAGGCGAAATGAAGGATAAGCAGTTTTTTATGTCCGCTGGTTCTGGAACACTTTGCAAATCGCCGTTGTAAGCATGGTGCTCGGCACGCTCATTCAACTGCTCACCGCTTACGCCATTTCCCGCTTCCGGTTCGCCGGGCGCAAGACCATCATGTCGACCGTGCTCGTGCTCGGCATGTTCCCTGGCTTCATGAGCATGATCGCCGTTTACATCATGCTGCTTCAGCTTAACCTGCTGGACAGCAAATGGGCGCTCATTCTCGTTTATTCCGCAGGCGCCGCGCTTGTATACTCGGTAGCCGTACGGCTCAAGCGACAGTTGCAGCAGGCCCTCCGGGGCATCGGCAAGCTCGTCCGTCCATGCGTCGCGCCAACTGCCCGGACCGAGCGTGAGCAGGGCGGACGATTCCGCGCTGCGGTTGTTGAGGACGATGACAAACCGTTCCTTTTCGTTGCCGCGGCTGTATGCCAGAACCTTGCCGCCGGCTTCCGCCTGCACGATTTCGAAGCTGCCCGTGCGAAGCGCCTCGGAGCCGGTGCGGAGCGCGATAAGCCGCTTATAGAAGGCGAATAACTCGCGGTCCTGCTTCTCTTCGTCCCATTCCATGCACTTGCGGCAGCCGGGGTCGGCGCCGCCCGTCAAGCCGATCTCGTCGCCGTAATATACGCATGGTGTCCCCGTCATCGTAAATTGTACGAGCGCCGCCAACTTCATGAGCGCTTTGTTGTCGCCGCACAGGGTCAGCAGGCGGGGCGTATCATGGCTGTCGAGCAGATTGAACGCCGCTTCGGCAACCTTCGTCGGATAAGCGGCTAACAGCCGGCCTATGGCGTCCGCGAAGCCTTTGGCGTCGAGCTTGCGTTCGACGAAGAAGTCGAGCACGGCTGTCGTGAACGGATAGTTCATGACGGCGTCGAACTGGTCGCCCTGCATCCACGCTAACGGGTCGTGCCAGATTTCTCCGAGAATGTAGGCATCCGGCCTGACGGTCTTTACGGTGTCGCGGAAGGAGCGCCAGAAGCGGTGATCTACCTCGTTGGCGACGTCGAGACGCCAGCCGTCGATGCCGACCTCTTCCAGCCAGTAGCGCGCGACGCCGAGCAGATAAGACTGAACGTCCGGGTGCTCGGTATTAAACTTCGGCATATGGCGCTCAAAGGCGAACGTTTCGTAGGTGGGAATTCCGTCCTTCACGCCGAGCGGCCATTCCCGGACGTGAAACCAGCCGGCATACGGCGACGATTCCCCGTTCGCAAGGCAATCAAGGAACGGAGGAAACGAGCGTCCGGCATGATTGAATACGGCGTCCAGCAGGACGCGGATGCCGCGGGCGTGGCATGCCTCCACGAGCTTCTTAAGCTGTTCGTTCGTGCCGAAGGCCGGGTCCACCTTGTAATAATCGCGGGTATCGTACTTGTGGTTCGTAGGCGCCTCGAATACCGGTGTGAAATAAATCGCGTTGATGCCGAGCTCGCTCAGATGGTCGAGCTTGTCAAGCACGCCCCGGAGGTCGCCGCCGAAAAAGTTGGCCGGCGTCGGTTCCCCGCCCCACGGCAACGTGCCTTCGGGGTCGTTCGACGGGTCGCCGTTGGCAAAGCGCTCGGGGAAAATTTGATAGAATATAGCATCCTTCACCCATGCCGGCGGCTCGAATACATCGGCCGGGTTGATGTAGGGGAAATCGAAAAACCGCAGCGGCTCCGCCGCCTCTTCGGCTTCGAAGCCCTGTTCCGTCAGCCATAGGCGGATGTCGCCGTCGTCGAGCAGGAAGGCGTAGCGCAAGCGCCGGAACGGCGGCTTCACGAACGCTTGCCAATAATCGAACAACGCGTCCGACGCCAGCTTTTTCATCGGCTGCAGCACCCTTGTGGTTTTCCAATCGTACTTGTCTCCGGCCGCTACGTGAACGACCTGCATGTCGTCCCGCTTCGTTCGGATGCGCAATTCCACCGTCCCGGTGTCATACGCGCTTGCCCAGTTCAGCTTCGGGCGGTGTTCGATCGCTTCCAAGAGCATAATGGCAGATCCCCCATATCGTGAGTAAAATAAAAAAGGTACAACCGTTCGTCATGAGAACGAGGTTGTACCTTGCGGTAGCATTGCCTTTAAATTGGGTAATTTCGGCAATCTGATTATACCAAATTGCCCGGTGCCCGGCAATAACGGAATAATCGGCTGAAATGAGGGGTTCCGATGGGCGAACATCCGTTAACGAATCCATTTTACGATCGTGAGTAAAATCCATACGGCGGACAATACGACTATGGCGATATCAAGCGCGCCCATCGGGCCGTCGAATTTGACGAATAGCGCGGGCGCGGACATCCGTAAATGCCGTGGCGGTCTTTGCGCGGCCCGCATATCCTATAGCAAGGACAAGAATACAGACGGCAGGGAGAGGAAGGACGTTATGACAAAAGAGCAATTTTTGGCGGCGTTGGCGCCGCTTGCGGTTCGTGCCAGAAGCGAAGGCTCACCGTTTTTTCCATCGGTCCGTTTGGCGCAAAACCTGCTGGAGACGGGCGGCGTCATCCATCCGTGGAACAATCTTGGGGGAATTAAAGTCGGTAATGGCAGGCTCACGCCTTATTGGCGAGGACAGGCCGTCAACAAGCGCACATGGGAGGTCTACGACGGCGAGCGCGTCGACGTATCTGCCGACTTTCGCGCTTACGATTCGGTTTATGACTATTACAAGGATCAGGATTTGCTGATGCAGCGGCCGCGGTATGCGCGCGTGCGCGTCGCCAGTACGCCGGAAGAGCAGGCGCAGGCGCTTCAGGACAGCGGCTACGCGACCGATCCGAACTACGCTGTCAAGCTCATCGACCTTATTCGGGCTTACGACCTAAAGCGATTCGACGAGCCGGTACGACCACCGCAGGACGAGCCTTTCACCGTAAGCGTTGAGGTGAACGGCGAGGAGGTCGGCAAGGGATTTGTGGTCGACGGTCAGACGTGGGGGCCCGCGCGCATCGTCGGTACGCGGCTGGGCGCGCAAATCGGATGGAACGGCAAGGAGGTAACCGTGAACGGCACCGTTCACCCGACAATGATTATTGAGCGGACAGGATACGTACCGCTCCGCGCGCTGGCCGAGTCCCTCGGAGCCCGGGTGCATTGGGACGGAGCCCGGCAGACGGTCGGAATCGACACCTAGAAGGAAGGGATATTTATGCAATGGCAATGGTCGATGGGAGCGCTGGCGTCTGTATGCGCGCTGGCCGGAGCGGTCATCACGTTCGCATTCGGCGGCTGGACGGAGGCGTTGACGGTACTGCTCGTGGCGATGGGGGTCGATTATATAACCGGGGTGGCGGCGGCCCTGCGTACGAAGCAGGGGCTCAACAGCCAAATCGGCTTTTGGGGGCTTGCCAGGAAAGGGCTGTCGCTGCTCGTGCTTTTGCTCGCCCACCGGCTGGATATGCTGCTCGGAACGGGCGATATGGCCATGGGAGGCGCGACTTATTTTTATTTGGTCAACGAGCTCATTTCCGTCGCCGAAAATTACGGACGTCTCGGGTTGCCTTTTCCGGAACGGCTGCGCGTATTAATTGCGGCGCTCAAGGATCGTAAGAAAGACGGGGAGTGAGCGACTGCCGTACGGGGTTCGGCGGGCGCAGCGTAAATTAAAAGGCGAATGCCCCTTGCGAACTTGTGTTCGATCCGCCTATAATAAGAACAAATGTTCTTGTTTGGAGGGGTGGCCGATGGTCACGGGAGACAGTGGTCGGACGGGAGTCGTCGAGATCGAGAACCGTCCGCCGGTGCAGACGAAGGAAGAGCTTGAAATTGTGAAGCGATATGTGCTGCTGGGGATCGTTATGCGTATCCTGGATCATGATATCGGCATCGTCGGTTCCTCGGCGGCGAAGCTTCCGCGCTTGTACGAATCGGTGCTCAGAGGCTTGCAGGATCGGGTGCTGCTTGAACTGGCCGCCATCCGCAAAGGCTTTCGCGAATCGGGCATTAAGGTCTATGAGGAGCGGCGCGAGACGGAGGGCCTTACTGCGGAGTACGTATGCCGCGGCTATCATCATCGCTTTACGATGCGGTGGGGCTTCGTCAAAACCGAATCGGAGCGTGTTCTGAAAGCCTATTTTCCGGGCTGAATGTTCATGATTTTGTCAAAATCACAAAAAAAAATTTCTCGGCCGAAAGTTTAAGGTTGAGAAGAAGCGACAATCTTAGGTAATATAAGAAGTAGACCTTACGAGAAAAACGAGAAAAGGGGAGCACGAAGAAATGCACAAATGGATGATGTTCGTCGTCTTCATCGCAGCTTCCGTCCTGGGGTTGTACCTGATCACGTTCGGCCTTCCTGCGAAGCAAATGGAAGAAGCGCCGAGCCTACCGGAGGGGATGACGCTGCTGCAAGTTGAAGCCTCCAACGATTTCGTATTCGATCAACCGGAATACCGCGTCAAGCAAGGCGAGATGGTCCGCCTCGTTCTTAAAAATAAAACCGGTATCCACGGCCTTGGAATTGCCGACCTGGGCGTCGACCTGCAGGGAGACAAACTGGAGCAAGACATCACATTCGACAAAGCGGGCGAATATGAAGTTGTCTGTACCGTTCCATGCGGCGTGGGACATGCCAACATGAAATCGAAGCTCATTGTAGAAAAGTGAGCCAAGCTATTGTCTGTATTCGTCAATCGCAAAAGGAGCCGTCAGGCTCCTTTTTTCATGCGTTGTGTTGCAATCAAGCGGTCGGCCGCGTAGCCGATCAGGGCGTAGGAAACGATCGTCAAAGCATACATAAGCAGAACGCTGACATTGTGCACATCCGCGATCAAATCGACGAACCACGCCGGTATGCTGAACATGAGGAAGAACAGGTTATGCGGGTCGTAGCCCGTGTAATTGTACAGGCACAATGCCAGTGCGAACAAAGTCGCGATTAACGTCACCCGATATTGCATGCTGCCGGCCTCCGATCTCATGACGTAAAGATTGCCCAAGGCTTCCTTTATCGGTTATGATGTGACAAAAGGGCATCGGCCATTCGCTGTGCTATGATAGGCGGCCCGGAGAAGCCCTTGTAGATAAGACATGAGGAGTGGG
This sequence comes from Paenibacillus darwinianus, assembly GCF_000598065.1. GTDB lineage: Bacteria > Bacillota > Bacilli > Paenibacillales > Paenibacillaceae > Paenibacillus_I > Paenibacillus_I darwinianus. Next base: position 57,916 of record NZ_KK082182.1, read on the forward strand.
ATTCATGATTACGCATATCGTATTGTTTAAGCTTAAGGACGGCAGTCCCGAGAGCATCGCCCGTACGGCCGGCGTGCTGAAGGCAATGGAGGGCAAGATTGAAGAGCTGAAGCATCTTGAGGTGGGAACCGATATTTTGCATTCCGAGCGTTCGTACGACATCGCGCTCATTACGAAGTTCGAGTCGATGCAAGCGCTCGAAGCGTATCAGGTGCACCCGGAGCACAAAAAAGTGATCGAGCATATGCAGGAAGCCCGCGAAACGTCGGTCAGCGTCGATTTCGAGAGCTAAATTCGAACCGGACAAGAGGTTGCAATGATGAGAGACGTTTATGAAATGATGACTTATCTGTTGGTTGTTATTATCAGTTGTATCGTTATGGCCGTTTGGCTGAAGCGCAAAGCGCGCAAAAAGAAACCGTAAAGGCGGGGCGTTTGATCGATGTATTACGTAAACCGCGAACAAATTGCGCAGCGACTGCGCTCGGTTCCGGATGTCGCAGGGGCGCTCCGGACATTGGCTTTCGAATGGAACGGCACGCTGCTTCAAGGGCTTGCGCAGGAGAGGGCGCTTCATCTCGCCATCGAGATTGTGACGGACGTCGGCAGCTGTCTGATTGACGGATTTATTATGCGCGACGCCAGCAGCTATGAGGATATCGTTGAAATTACTGGCGGCGAGGGAGTATTTCCGGAGGCGCTCAAGGAAACGCTGCTCGCATTGGTCCGGCTGCGCAAGGCGCTCGTTCAGGATTATTATGATTGGCCGAGAGCAGAGCTGCATCCGCTTACCGCACAGATTTCGGAAGGACTGCCCGCATTCAAGGAAGCGGTGGAATCCTATCTGGAGCGGGAGCTGGCTTGAGTGCGGTGCTGTTCGCCGATCATTTACGAATGGCGCAAAGTACGTTAAAATAGCCGTAATCGACCGGTGACGATGCCGGCAATCGGTGGGTGCGTTGTGTATTCGGAGGTGAAACGGTTGGGGACGGCAGGCAAAGACGAACAGACGCCCGATTACGGAATGCGGCATGACGGGTCCACCCGGCAGGCCGTGCTGAAGCTGTTGAAAACGAAAGGCCCCGGTACGGTCGGCGAATTGTCCCGCAGGCTGGGGCTGACCGAGATGGCGGTCCGGAGACACTTGAACGCACTCGAGCAGGATGGCTATGTAACTCCACGCGTAATCCGGCAGGGGATGGGACGGCCGGCCTACGTCTATGAGCTGACAGAATACGCCGAGCAGTTTTTCCCGAAAAACTATCATGTGCTGGCGCTGGATTTGTTGGAGGAGCTGGAGCAATCGGAAGAAGCGGCCGACATGGTCCACCGTTTGTTTGAAGGGCGCAAGCGCAGGCTGCTTGAACGCTATGCCTCCCGTATGGAAGGCAAGCCGCTCGCCGGGCGGGTGGAGGAGCTGGCGGCTATTCAGAACGCCGGCGGATACATGGTGGAAGTGGAGAATAATGAAGCGGCATCCTTGACCGACGGCGGGCAACCCGTCTACATGCTGCACGAATATAATTGCCCGATCGTCCAGGTGGCGAGCCGCTATCAGCAGGCATGCAGCTGCGAACTGGCGCTGTTTGAGGATTTGCTCGGCGCAGCCGTGGAGCGCACCGAATGCCTGGCCAAAGGCGGCGGCAAATGCAGCTATCGGATTACGGCTGCTCGTTAACGGTTCGGGCATCCTTTTATCGATCGCAATCCGACTCCCTCTGGGAGTTTTTTTCGTTTTGATCGGGTTCGGTGGCATTGAGGTGTCTTTCCAACCCCTTTATGCGTATTTGGAATTGGGGGTAGACTTTCATTTGGTTTTCCAACTTCCTGTTTAAAAGGGATATTGCTCATAGGGGCGGGTTGGCGCCCGCTTATGAGGCGGCCGGCCAACGCAACAAACTTCCATCGAATCAGTGTCAAGACAAGGTCCACCCGACTATACTGTCAGTACGAACTGGGCATTCGTCTAGATCGGCCGAAGGAGGAGCGGCGATGGCGGTGTGGGGTACGACGGCTGTTTTGCTGATGCTGGCGGCGATTGGCGTGTCGGTATTCGGCGTGCTGCGGTTCATTCAGGCGAGCCGGCGCTTGCTGCTGAGGGTCGGGCTAACGGTGGACCGGCTGGATAACGAGACGCTCGCGTTGATTCGCGAGCTTCGGACGCTGACGTCACAGGCTTCCGAGGCGACCGCTGCCGTGAACGGCCAACTGAAGCGGGTAGAGAAGCTGGTTTCGGCCTCGGAGCAGCTTGGCGAGGCGGTTGAACGGACTGCGAAGAGTGTTCATTTCGTGTCGCATGCGATTAACGATCTGGCCGAGCGCAGCCTGCAGCATGCGTCTGGCGCCGGCAAGCAAAAATTCGGAGAAGCGCTTGGCTGGGCGGAGCTGGGCTGGACCGCCTGGAAATGGTGGGAGACGAAACGCACCGAAGCAGCCGCTATGCCGATGCGGCCGAGACGAGACGAAGAGCGCGATAAGTTTGAGAGGAGCGAATGAATGATGGCGACGAAGAAGGATGTAAAAACGTTTGTAATCGGAACGGTGGCCGGCGCAGCGGTCGGTGTATTGACGGCGCTGCTGTTTGCGCCTAAAGCGGGCAAGGAGCTTCGCAAGGACATAGCCGAAGGAGCCCAGCAGGCGTGCGAAACGACCGTCAAGCTCGCTGGCCAGGTCGGTGAGACGACAGGGAAAATCGCGAAGCACGTCGGCAGCCACACGGTACAGCTTGCCGGCAAGGCGAAGGAGGCAGCCGGCGGCGTCATCGGAACGGTCGCTTCGTGGAGAACGAAGGGCGACGACGGGGAACAGGCCGCAATCGAAGAGACGGATACGGAAAAAGCGGGATGAACGCCAAAGCCGGGAAGCGAAGGGCATAACGGTCGCTTCCCGGCTTTTTTGCATGGGAGCCCTGCGACTCTCGGCCGTTGCTTGATTGCAGGTCAGCCGCTGCGAAGCGATTTGCGGAAGGCGGAGGGGGAACGACTGCTCCATTTATGAAATTGCTTGGAGAAATACAGCGGATCGCCGTAGCCGACGGAGGACGCGACCTGCTCGATCGGCAGCGCCGTCGCGAGCAGCGCCTCGGCGCGTTCCATTCTAACTTTAAGCAAATACTGCTTTGGTGAATAGCCGGTGGACTGCTTGAACATGGCCGAGAAATGGGTGCGATGGTAGCCGCAGGTTTGCGACAGCCGCTCAATCGACACGGATTGGGCGTAATGGGTCGACAGCAAATGAACCGCCAGTGCGATCCGGCGCTCGATATCCGAGGAGAATGCAGCGGCCGCAGGCAGCATGTGCCGGTTCGCGATAGCGAATTCGGCGAGCAGCAGCCGCAAATAACCGGCCGACTCCAGGCTTGTAATCTGTGAAGCATTGTCGGCTTGCAGCAGCCGGGAACGCAGCCGCCGGTAGAGGGCTGGAATTTTGCGGCCGCCGCCGTGTATGACGGGTGCCGACGCTGTGACGCCGATCCCGCTCAGATGCGAGGCGGCGCCGCTGCCGATGAAAGCGACCCAGACGTAGCTCCAAGGATCCCGATCGTCGGCTTCGTAAAAGAAAGGTTCGCCCGGAAAGATGAAGAACGTGTCGCCGGCCTTGCATTTGTACCTTTTTCCGTTCACCTCGTACAGCCCCGATCCGGACAGCACGGTATGGACCAAATAATAGTCGTGAACGCCCGGTCCGTTGCGGTGCCCGCCGACAGGCTTTCCTTCTCCGCAAAAAATAACGGTTAATTCCGCCGGCGCCGGCGCCGGGTTGACCCCCAGCTCATGCAGGGTATGCTCAAGAATCATAGCTGCGCACCGTCCGTTCCCAATGTCTCGCTTGTTAAGCAATGTAGCGGATCTCCCTACAAATGTCCATATGAAACCGTTATTTTGCCATACGATTGAAGGCGGCTTTGGCTTACTGTAAAGATAGAAAAATCAAGGAGGCCAAAGACATGTCCAAAATTACGTTTATGGGAGCCGGCAGCACCGTGTTCGCCAAAAATGTGCTGGGCGACTGCATGCTGACGCCCGCGCTGCAAGGCTTCGAAATCGCGTTATTCGATATCGACCTTGAGCGGCTGGCGGATTCGGAGCGCATGCTGCGCAATATCAAGGCGACCTCCGGCTCCACCTGCGAGGTGCGCGCTTATACCGACCGCAAGGACGCGCTATGCGGCGCCAAATACGTGGTAAACGCGATCCAGGTAGGCGGCTACGACCCCTGCACGATCACTGACTTCGAAATTCCTCGAAAATACGGGCTGCGCCAGACGATTGCGGATACGATCGGCATCGGCGGCATTTTCCGCAATCTGCGGACGATTCCGGTCATGCTCGGCTTTGCCGGGGATATGCGGGAGGTGTGTCCGGACGCGCTTTTTATGAACTATACGAATCCGATGGCGGTGCTGACGAACGTCATGAATACGTACGGCGGCGTACGTACGGTCGGACTGTGCCACAGCGTGCAGGCGTGCGTGCCCGAGCTGTTCAAGAGCCTCGATATGGATATGACGGGCGTTCAGGCGAAAATTGCCGGCATCAACCACATGGCCTGGCTGCTCGAGGCAAACAAGGACGGCGTCGATTTGTATCCCGAAATCAAGCGCCGCGCGGCCGAGAAGCAAAAGGAAAAGCACCATGACATGGTGCGGTTCGAAATGATGCTTAAATTCGGTTACTATATAACTGAATCGTCCGAACACAACGCGGAGTATCATCCTTATTTCATCAAACGGAACTACCCGGAGCTGATCGAGCGGTTCAACATTCCGCTTGACGAGTACCCGCGCCGCTGCATCGAGCAGATCGACCGTTGGCAAAAGATGCGCGGCGAACTGGTGGACAATCGCAATTTGTCCCACGAACGCACGCATGAATATGCCTCTTATATCATGGAAGCGATCGAGACGAACGTGCCGTTCAAAATCGGCGGCAACGTCATGAACACCGGCCTGATCACCAACCTTCCGAAGGAGGCCTGCGTCGAGGTGCCTTGTCTGGTGGATGGCAGCGGCGTCAATCCGACCTATGTGGGCGATCTGCCGCCCCAGTGCGCCGCGCTTAATCGGACGAACATCAACACGCAGCTGCTGACGATCGAGGCGGCGATGACCGGCAAAAAAGAACACATCTACCATGCGGCGATGCTGGATCCCCATACGGCCGCCGAGCTCTCCATCGATGATATTATCGCAATGTGCGACGATTTAATCGAAGCGCACGGCGAATGGCTGCCCTCGTTCCGTTAAGGAACGAGTTTTTTTGGAAGGCATGCCGTCGATCGGACAGGCGCGGGCAATCGTGGTGCGATAGCCTTATAGGTACGTTTAACAGCTGTCCTTCATATTGTATGTTGTTACATCTTACGTTACTTCAAAATAAGAAAGCGGTGTATACGTGCAACAGCCGATCGCCATATTGGATTCAGGAGTGGGCGGCTTAACGGTAGTGAAAGAAGTCATGCGCCAGCTTCCGCGCGAGAAAATCATTTATTTCGGCGATACCGCACGCACCCCTTACGGTCCGCGGCCGGAAGAGGAAGTCATTCGGTTTACGAGGGAGATCGTCGACTATTTAATTCAGTTCCGTCCGAAAATGGTCGTGATCGCCTGCAATACGGCCACCGCTTTTGCATTGGCGGATATCCGCTCGCGGGTGGCGGTGCCGGTAATCGGGGTTATCCATCCCGGCGCGCGCGCGGCGATCAATCGCACCCAATCGGGATTTGTCGGCGTAATCGGAACGGAGGGCACGATTAAGAGCGCCGCTTACGAGGAGGCGCTGAAGCAGTTGAAGCCGCAAATCGAGGTGATCAGCCGTGCTTGTCCGAAATTCGTGCCGCTGGTCGAGCAGGGGAATTTTCGTTCGGATGAAACATACAAGACCGTCGCCGACTCGCTTGAGCCATTGCGCTCGACGCCGATCGATACGCTCATTCTCGGCTGCACGCACTATCCGTTTCTGGCGGATGCCATCGCAGAGGCTGTGGGCCGCCATATTACGCTGATCAGCTCGGCGGAGGAAACGGCCCGGGACATCAGCACGATTCTGCAAGTGAAGGGCCGGCTGGCGCTTGGTGAGGCAATGCCCGTCCATCAGTTTTGCTGCAGCGGCGACCCGGCCCTGTTCAAGGCGATCGCCCAACAGTGGTTGAACGAAGAAATCGAATTGACGCCGATCGTCTGGCAGGTGCCGAATATCGGATGACGATGGGCCTTGCTGAAAGCCGAAACGCGCGAGCCGAAGAAGCCGCCGCTGCGGCTTTTGGCCGTTGTCGCTCATACCGCTCGGGCTGGCGGAATACATATAGGGAAAGCGTATTTCGGGGAGGAAGGCCATGGATCGTTACATCAGCCGTCCCGGCGATACGGTGCTGCGAATTGCCGAAAGATTCGGAATGGAAGCGGAGGCGCTGTATGCGGCCAACCCGCATGTTTCCCGCACTCGCCATCTTGCCGCGGGTTCGGAGCTGCTTGTCTCCCGGCAAGCCGTGCCGGGGGTTTTTGGCGCGGAGGCGCGCATCGTGCGTGGCAACGCGGAGTACGGACCCAGGCAGCTGTCGGCCGACATCGATCGTTTGCGGCATTTCTATCCTTTTCTGCAAGCCGGCGTTATCGGACAGAGTGTGATGGGCAAACCGATCGGCGCGCTGAGAATCGGGTACGGGAAGCGTCGCCTGCATGTCAACGCGTCGTTTCACGCGAACGAGTGGATTACGTCGCTGGTGTTAATGATGTTTCTGGAGGATTATTGCCGCGCCGTCAGCCAGCGCACACCGATCAGGGGTTGCGATCCCCGCGAACTGATGGGGCGGACGCAGCTATGGCTTGTCCCGATGGTCAACCCCGACGGGGTGGAGCTTGCGCAGGAAGGCGTGGCGCCCGCTCACCCGTTCGGCGGCGATCTTATTCGCTGGAATCGTTATTCGGACCGGTTTTTTCGCTGGAAGGCGAATGTGCGCGGAGTGGATTTGAACGATCAATTTCCGGCGCATTGGGAGGAAGAATGCGCGAGACGCGCCGCAGAAGGACCCGGGCCGCGCGATTATTCCGGAGAAGCGCCGCTGTCCGAGCCGGAAGCTGCGGCGCTGGCTGCGCTTACGATCAGGCAATCTTTCGATATGGTCATTGCGCTTCATACGCAAGGCCAGGAAATTTACTGGAATTACCGCGATTGCGAGCCTGCCGGCGCCGGGGAATTGGCCGATCGGTTGGGCCGCGCGAGCGGGTATCATCCAGTCAAGCTGCACGGAAGCGACGCCGGGTACAAGGATTGGTTTATTCAGCGGTTTCGCAAGCCCGGCTTTACCGTCGAGTGCGGAGTCGGTGTGAACCCTTTGCCGCTTCTGCAAGCCGACGATATCTACGACGATATCGCGCCGCTTTTGCTGGAGGCGATGCTCCGCGTGTGAAACGCAGGGGCGGGATATGTTATAATGGGGCCATAGGAGGGATGCCGTATGATGCGGAAGCTAGTGTCCTTGCGTCATTGGAAGCATGTTTTCGTCCGGATTTACCGGCTGCTCGTATCGCCGAGGGTTCGGCTTGCGGACAAGCTGTTGTATCTGGTGCCGGTCGCCGTATATTGGGTGATGCCGGATGTAATGCCGTTGCTGCCGATCGATGATATTGCCGTCACGATGCTGGCGGCGGAATTATATACACGCTATATGGAGCGCAAGTATCCGCAATAAAGAGGTTGAACTTAGAAAACCGATTCATTACAATAAGATAGATTTGATAAAGCGACGGGGTCACGGCCTAACCATGTGGCGCTGAGAGGGAGTTGGCATACGAAATGAATTGCAAAATTTCGCGCAATGCGGCAAAAATATTGCTGGAAGAGCTGAACAAGCCGGAGAACGAGGGCAAGAAGCTGCGTGTTTACGTCACGCATTCGCACGGCGATCATGCCCATTACGGAATGGGCATCGACGAGCCCAAGGAAGAGGATGAAATCGTGTCTACCGACAAGGGGATCGACGTGCTGTTGAAAAAGGGCGACCCGTTCCTGGACGGCGTCCGCATCGACTATTTTTACGTTCCGGAGGAAGGTTTCGTCATCACGAACCCGTCCCAAGGCAACCACGGCGATCATTGACGGTATGGCGAACGATATTCGGATTTGCGACAAATGTAAACACATGCGGGTGAAAACAACGCTGCCGAAGCTGCAGAAGCTGGTGCCGGACGCGGAAATCAAGGTCGCCTGCAAGTCGTATTGCGGCCCTTGCTCGCGTTATGCTTTCATTTTCATAAATGGACGGTACGTCACGGCTCCGACCGAGGACGAGGCCATCGAAAAAGCGAAAAAATATATCAAAGCCCAGGATTGAACGCCAAATGGATGGAACGCAAAGAAGGCTGCTTGTCCGTCGGAGACGACGGCAAGCAGCCTTCTTTGCGTTTGCCGCGTGTTACTCTTTCCCGCTTGCAAGGAGATCGTATTCGATCAGGTCCGAAGAGGCTTCAAGCTCCTCTGCGGCGGCCTCCTTTCCGGCTGCGCATGCCTTGTCGTCAAGCACGGCGCCGGTTATCGCGTCAAAGCAGCCGCTGCCGCCGTCGGCTGCAGCGGACGGCAGATAATAAACGGCGCCGTCCGTAAGCGAGCCGTTGCGGAATACGACGGTTTTGCCCGGAAGCGGGGTATCCGTCACGAGGGGCGTGCCGAGCATGGCCAGCTTGCTGCTGTCGACGCCCAGCAAATGCAGAATCGTCGGGGTAATGTCGAGCTGTCCGCCGACATCGCTGCGAACCGTTCCGCCAAGCGCTCCGTCCGGCAGGCGGACGATCAACGGAACCTGCTTCAGAATTTGCTGCCGGGCGATTGGATTAAGCTTCTGTCCCAGAAACCGCTCGAACGGCTCCCAGTCGCGGATCGAATTGTCGTGATCGCCGTAAAAAATGAAAATCGTTTCGTCCCATAGACCCTCGGCCTTCAGTCTGGCGATGAATTCGCCGAGCGCGGCGTCCGTATAATTGACGGACTGCAGGTAGTCGCCGAACATCGAGCCTTGGAATTCGCCGACATCCAGCTTTTCCATGCTTGCGGGAAGCTTGTACGGGTGATGGCTGGACAGCGTGATCAGGAACGAGTAGAACGGCTGCTTCTGACCGGAGATCCGATCCGCCGATTGACGGAAAAACGATTTGTCGCCGAGCGACCAGCCGACAGGCTCATCCAGTTGGAAATGCTTTTTGTTGTAGTAGACGTCGTATTGCATATTGGTATACATCGCATGGCGGTTCCAGAAGCCGCCTTCGTAAGCGTGGAATACGGACGTCCCATATCCCTCGGCTTTTAGTGCGCCGGGCAGGCAATCGAATGTATGGTCTGCGTACCGGATGAAGACAGAGCCGCTCGGCAGCGGCTGCTGGGAGCATTGGGCCGCAAAATCCGCGTCCGATGTGCGTCCTTGCGAGGTCTGATGATAGAAACGGTTGAAATAGATGCTTTCTTTCATCAGACGGTTCAGGTTGGGCGTGATTTCGACGCCGCCGATCGATCGGCCTATCACGAAATTTTGGAACGCTTCCGCTTGCACCATAACGACGTTCTTGCCCTTGTACGCTCCGAATGGTTTGTCGTTCTCGGCCAGCGAAGCGCGCAGCGAGCCGCGTGTCCCGAACCAATCCATAACGGTCTGCTGTTGCGTTACCGTAAGCGCCTTCTCTTCGGTCGAAGCTTTGACCGAGCGGTAAATATCGTAACCGTGAAAGCCATACAGCCCGGTTACGTTATAGACCGACACGTTCCACCAGTTGTTGGTAAAAAGCCCTTTCGCCCATGTTTGATTGGCCGCGTTGACCGGCACGAACACAAGCGTCAGGCCGGCGGCAAAAACAATCAGGCTGAAAGAGAGGCGGAGGACTGCCATTCGGACCCGCTTGGGCGCGCGGAAGGTCAGCTCTTTTGGCCGTCGGCCTGAGAACAGGGCATAAACCGCAAGCGGAATGATCAGAAGCCAGTCGGCGAAATAGGCGATATCCCGCCACGAAAGCAAGGAAGCGATGCTTCCTCCCAACGAGCCGACTTGTCCGGCCTGAAGCAGCACCGGCAACGAGATGATGTCCTGGAAATAGCGGAAGTAAACCAGATCGGAATACAGTACCGCGGTCAGAATCAGATTCAGAGCGGCCAGAACGATGAGACGCCACCGGTAAGATAGCCACACGGTCCAGAAGGAGACAAGCGCCAAAGTGCCAACCGCGATCAAAACATCGTCAGGCGTCAACTCCATGTTACGAACGTCGAGCATGATGTTGAAATGGGACAGCTTGTGCGTCATCAGCACGAAAAATAGAACCATATCCGCGCCGCGGGTTCGTTCCAGCATGCGGAACGAGCCGTGAACGCCGCGGCGTGCTGCTGTTCTTAAAGCGGAAAGCATAATCGCTCGGTTCCTCTCTGTTTACGATTCACGCAGGGAAAGCTTCTATTCATTATAGGCGGATTTGGCCGTTTCAAAACGGCTGCTACTCGTTCCTTTTTGCCGGATGCGGCGGAAGCGGGCCGAGGTACTGATAGAGCTGGCATTCGATTCTGCCGTTAAACAGCTTGCGCTTTTTGTCGGCAGGGCGGCCGAAATAGTGCTCGAACGACTTGGCCGGACTAAGCGCGAAAAAAGACCAGCTCGGCAGCAGGGAAGCCGTGAAGCCAAGCTCGCGGACCGTCTTCTCGGCTTCGCGCGAATCGCCCAGCCGTTCACCGTATGGCGGATTCGTGATCAGACAGCCGTATTCGCCCTCCGGCTTCGTCTTCGCGACGGCCAGCGTCTTGAAGCGGATTTCCTTGCCGAAGCCGGCTTTCTTGGCCGATGCCTCTGCCACCTCAATCGCCTTCGGATCAATATCGGAACCGGCGATTTCGAGCGGCGCGTCGTCCCGTACGGCATCGAACGCTTCTTCACGGGCGTTGTCCCACGCCTCGCCGCCGATGACCGGCCAAGCGTCGCTGTTGAAGGTGCGCCGCATACCGGGAGCGATGTTCCAGCCGATCATCGCCGCTTCCACCGGAATCGTGCCGGAGCCGCAGAACGGATCGTACAGCGGCCGGTGCGGGCCCCAGCGGCTGAGCAGAATCATGGCGGCGGCCATCGTTTCTTTCAGCGGCGCCTCCGTAACGAGCTTGCGATAGCCGCGCTTATGAAGGCTGGGTCCTGTCGTATCAAGTGTCAGCAGTGCGCGGTCATTCAACAGTGCTACTTCTATGACGTAACGGGGACCGTCCTCGGGAAACCATTCGGTCCCGTATGTTTGCTTCATTTTTTCAACGATCGCTTTCTTGACGATGCCTTGACAGGCGGGAACGCTTGACAGCTGTGATTTGTGCGACCGGCCTTCGACCGGGAACTCTCCGTCACCCGGAATCCAGTCCGGCCAATCAAGCGCCTTGGTTCCTTCGAAAAGCTCGTCGAACGTCCGGGCTTCGAATTCACCCATTTTGACGAGAATCCGATCCGCCGTGCGCAGCCACAGGTTGGTCCGGCATATATCCGCCATAGTCCCCGTGAACGTCACCCGGCCGTTCTCGACGGTAACCCGTTCGTAGCCGAGCTCCCTTAATTCTCTTGCTACGACGGCTTCAAGCCCCATCGGGGATGTGGCGATCAATTCTATAGTATTCATGGGCATGTCTTCGCTCCGCTTCCGTTACAAGGTGGCCGCGGTTGTTTCCGAAGCCCCGAAAAGATACAATCAAGTATAGGATAATTCAGGACAAAATGAAACCAAGGAGGAAACGGATGTTAAGCTCCGAAGAATATGTGGATCGGCTGTTCGCGCCTGACGCCGATCTCTCGCGGGCGGAAGAGGGCATTCGCGCTGCCGGTATGCCGGACATTTCAATCGCTTCCGGCTTCGGCCGGCTGCTGACGCTGCTGGTGCGGATGTCCGGGGCGAGAGAAATACTGGAGATCGGAGCGCTGGGAGGCTACAGCGGCATTTGCCTGGCCCGCGGCTTGGGTGAAGCCGGACGTCTCACATCGCTTGAGCTGCGGCAGGATTACGCGGATGTCGCCTACGCGCATATGTCCGCTGCGGGACTTGCGCACCGCGTCACGTACCGGATCGGTGATGCCCGGGACAGCTTGGCGGAGCTGGCGAGCGAGGGCAAGCGTTTCGATTTTTTCTTCATTGATGCGGATAAGGAAGGCTACCCCGATTATTTGGAATGGGCGCTGACGCTGGCCAATTCCGGCGCAATCATTGCCGCCGATAATACGCTTTTGCACGGAAGAGTCTGCAATCCTGCCAAAGAGGGGCCTTCCGTTACGGCCATGCGCGCGTTCAACGAGCGGCTTGCGTCCGATCCGCGCCTGGATGGCACGATTCTGCCGGCCTATGACGGCCTCGCCGTCGCAGTGGTTAAAAGGTGACGTCCATCGGCCGGGTCATCCGGCACATTTCAGCCGCTGTCCGGTTTTCGGCGCTCGGCCGGCCGGAAGACAACCATTTTGACCCAGACGGCGTTGAGGAAAAACAAAACGGCTGCGACGAGGAACACACCCTCGATGCCGATGAAGCCCGATGCGACCCCGCCGCCGATCGGCCCCACCACGTTGCCGAGACTAAGGGTGCTGCTGTTGAAGCTGTAGGCCCGGCTCTCCATGCCGTCAGGCGTGTGCTTGCGGATAAGCGCGTTGACGCTGGGAATGAGGCCGCCCAGAAAAATGCCGAGCGCGAAGCGGACGACCAGCAGCTGCCATACCTCGCTCACGAACGCTTGCGGAATGAACATCAAGCCCGCGCCTACAAGCGAGACGCCCAGCACCAGCTCCGCGCCCTGCCTGTCGCTCAGCCTTCCGAGCAGCGGGGAGGCGATCATGTTCGACAATCCGGTGACCGAGCCGACGAAGCCCGCCCAGAAGGCCAGATTTTCCGTTGTGCCGTGCAGGCGCTGCACATACAGCGGGATGAGCGGCATCGGACTCATCATGGCGAATTGAATCAGCAGCGTGACGGCGAACAAGGCGGTCAACTGCGGGATGTGGCTGATTTCCTTGAAGCCCGCCCACACCGATATTTGCGGTACGGCAGCCGCTTTCGTCCGGTCGAAGTTTTCTTTGACGAGAAACATGGCGAGCAGGGAAGCAAGAAACAGCAGCGTCCCCGTTATGTAAAAAATCGGCCGGAAGCCTACCCAGTCGGCGAGCAGCCCCCCGATGAAAGGCCCCATGATCGTACCCGCAATCGCGCCCGACTGAACAAGGCCCATCGCGAACCCCATTCTGTCTTTCGGCGTTGTGGCCGATACGAGCGAGACCGCAGCGGGGTTGAATCCCGAAATCGTGCCGTTAAGCATGCGCAGCGCGAGCAGCTGCCAAGGCGCCTGCGCGAATCCCATAAGCACCATGACGACGGCCATGCCGAAGCCGGAGCGCAGCAGCATGATTTTGCGGCCGTGCCGGTCGGCCAATTTTCCCCACAGCGGCTGGAACAGGAATGACGTCACGAAATTACCCGCAAAAATGACGCCCGCCCACGTTGCGATTTCCTGCTCGTCCGTCAGCCCGAAATCCTGCTGCAGATAGAGCGAAAGAAAGGGGATGATCATCGTCATCCCGGCCAAAACGAGAAATTGCCCCAGCCACAGCACGGCCAGATTAATTTTCCACTGTGCCATCGATCCAGACCTCCCTTTGCGTCAAACTCCGATGCGTTAAACCGTCCGTCTCAGTATATCACAGCGGCAGGCGCAGGCCGAAACGCAGCAAAAAGAGCAGCCGGGCGGCTGCTCTTTTGCAAGGAAAGTACTTAAAGCGGGGCTTCGTCCTGCAGTCTTAACCTTTTGCGGTACACCGCCTTCGATATGCCGATGCTGATCTCATACAGCAGAAACAGCGGCACGATGACGACGATGTCGGACAGTATGTCCGGCGGGGTAATCGCAACGGCGACGATGACCAGAACGAAGTAGGACATTTTGCGGGCTCTCGCCAGCCGGTGCGGATTGAGAATACCAAGACGGGTCAGAAACATGACAACGGCGGGCATTTCGAAAAGCAAGCCGAACGGCACCGTCATATGAATCATGAAGGAGAAGTACCGCTGCGCGGTATACATCGCCGTGAAATCACCTGCGGCCGCGCCCATCATGAACTGAAGCACCATCGGATACAGGATGAAATAGCCGAAGGCGATGCCGCTAAGAAACAAGGCTGCCATAGCCGGAATGAAGAGCAGCGTAGCCCGCTGGGTGTCGCGGTTCATCGCTGGCTGAACGAATTTCCAGATCTGATAGGCCGCTGTCGGAATCGTCACCGTTATCGCCACGACCCCCGTCAGCATGAAGTAAACCCACACCACGTCGGTAGGCCCGAGAATGACGAGCTGCTGATCGAGGTCCCTTACGAGCCAGCCGTAAATCTGCCGGACGTACAGGAAGGCGGCCGCC
>NZ_KK082182.1:72405-75389 GCF_000598065.1 Paenibacillus darwinianus
GAGCCAGCCGTAAATCTGCCGGACGTACAGGAAGGCGGCCGCCATGGACACGAGAAAAGCGATAAGCGTCCGGATCAGCCGGGTGCGAAGTTCATCCAGGTGACCGACCAGATTCAAGTCGTTCACATTTTTTTTCATCTTACTTGTTCACAGACGCCGGGGTTTCCGCCCCGGCCGGAGTCTTTTTCGCCTCGTCGTCCGATTCGCCGTTCACCAGCCCGCGCGTGGCGCCCTTGAATTCGCTAAGCGTGCGTCCGAATGCGCGTCCCAGTTCGGGAAGCTTGGACGGTCCGAAAATGATCAACGCGATGATGAGAATAAGAACAAGCCCGCCGATGCCGATATTGCCGAAAGGCATGGTCGTCACACTCCCTTTAATTTAGGTTTGGCCGGATTGCGGTTGATTAGCCCAGATTAAATCCGCTGATGGCGACTACGGCCGCGCGGGGTTTCGTATCGCCTGCCCGGTGCGGCCAACGGCTCGTCGGATTGTTCAAATCCGTCGTTTCTTCTCCGGGATGCTGGACCGAGAGGAACAGCGTCTGCTCGTCCGGCGTGAAGAAGGGTCCCGTCATCTCGCATTCGACCGGGCCGGAGGCGAATTGATAGGCCACGCCCTTGTCGCGTCCTGAGGTCGGGATGACGAACAGCCCGTTGTTCATGAACGATTGGTGCACGCCTTTGTTAAGGCTGCCGCTCGAAATGTCGGTCACGACCCACAGGCTGCCGTTCGAGTCGAACGCCAGATTGTCCGGGGAACTGAAGCCGGATTGTCTGCCGCCTGCCGCGAAAATCTCGAAATCGAATTCGAGGGCGCCCAGGTCGTTGCCGGATTCGAAGATGCGCGTAATGTGGCCGTGAATGTTGCCGTGCAGATCGTTGTTCGTGTGGCAGATGAACACCGTGTTGTCGAACGGCGATATTTCGATATCCTCCGGACGGTCCGTTGGAGTGCCGCCTACGAGCAGCGCGGCCTCCGCGCAATTGACCACGATATCGGCCTGCGTCTTGTATTTTTTGAGCAGGTCCTCACGCTTTGCGGTGACGCCGGCAGGCGCTTTGAATGTTTCGCTGCCGAGTACCTTCAGCACTTCGTCGATCGTGACAGCCATCCATTTGCCGAATTTCAGGTTGGCGACGAACAGCGTGCCGGATTCCAGCAATGCCGAATTGGCGCGGCCTTTGGCTTTGTCGTACTTGCCGTTGCTGACGAACTTGTAGACGCAAGCATCTTTTTTGTCATCGCCCATGTACACGACGACGCGGCCGTCTGCGGCCAGTCCCATTGCGGTATTCTCGTGGCTGAAACGACCCAGGGCCGTATGCTTCTTCAGGAACGATTTGTCGAAGGGATCGATCTCGACGACCCAGCCGTAGTGGGTGACATCCAGCTTGGACGCGACTGCGGTTTCGGTGAAGTTCTCCTCGCAGGACAGCACCGTGTTCCAGAGCGTCACGCCGCCGGAGCAGTTCGCGAACGTGCCTTGTACCGTTGTCGCATTGCCGACGGCCGCATTGCCCCGGGCGGGTCCGGTCAGCTCGATCTTCGTGAATCCGGTAATACGGCGCGCGTACTTGGACTTGGTGTCCATTTTCCACGTTCCGTTCTCGTCGCGGTAGACCTCGATGACCGACATGCCTTGGTAGTACAGGTTTTTCTGAATTTGCTCGGCCGTCATTTGACCGTCCTTGATCGGTCCTACGCTGAAAATGCCCGTATATTCGTGATTGTTGACCAGCAGGCCGCGCGTATTGGAGCCGTCGATCGGTAGAAAAGCGTTATAGTCGGAGCCGTCGCCGAATTTGTCGCCGTCCTTGTTGATCACGTCGTCCATAGCGGCGATCACATCGTATTTGAAGCCGTTCGGCAGGATCAGCTTGTCTTCCTTGGAAGGACCGATCGGATTGAAATACCCGCTGACCTTATTGGTCTTGAAGCCGAAAAGATGATTGGCGGTCGATGACGCGGCCGACGCTTTGCCGTCCAGCACGCCCAAGCCGGC
Source organism: Paenibacillus darwinianus (assembly GCF_000598065.1). Lineage (GTDB taxonomy): Bacteria > Bacillota > Bacilli > Paenibacillales > Paenibacillaceae > Paenibacillus_I > Paenibacillus_I darwinianus. The sequence goes on from NZ_KK082182.1 coordinate 74,409, forward strand.
CGATGCGGCGGCCAATGCGGCAGCCCCTGTTCCCAGGTAGGACAAAAATGTTTTGCGGTCCATGTTCTTGTTTTCCAACTCGCACATCTCCCTCGATAAATGCTAGAATAGACTTAACGCAAACCATTATAAATGGCGAACGTAAACGGCGCGTCAATGGCGGTTGAAGGTTTTGTAAAGGTCAATTTGTCATAGGTTTGTCAACGAAAGTCGAAACGCGACGGTTGTTAGCGGTGTGCAAAAAGGGCATAATGGAAGCGAAGGGAAATAGAGAGAAATGGGGAGCGGGAATGAGCTATAACGACCGATTCGTCCGGGCATGCCGAAAAGAAAGCGTCGACCGCGTGCCCGTTTGGTATATGCGCCAGGCAGGACGGTATGATCCGGAATACCGTAAAATAAAGGAACGTTATTCGCTGCTTGAAATATGCCGGCAGCCGGAGCTGGCTGCGGAAGTGACGCTGATGCCGGTCCGCAAGCTGGACGTGGATGCTGCTATTTTGTATTCCGATATCATGAATCCCGTCGCTTCGATCGGCATCGATTTTGATATCGTCGCGAACGTCGGACCGGTGATCGCCAATCCGATCCGCAGCAGGGCGGATGTGGAACGGCTGAAGCCGATCGACGTGGAGGGCGATTTGTCGCATGTTCTGGAGACGATTCGGATTCTCGACCGTGAGCTTGACGTGCCGCTGATCACATTCGCCGGCGCGCCGTTCACGATTGCGAGCTACCTGATCGAAGGGCGTCCTTCCCGCAACTATTTGCGCACGAAGGAAATGATGTACGGCGCGCCCGACGTATGGCATCTGTTAATGGACAAGCTGGGCGACATGGTCATTGCCTATCTGCGCGCCCATATCGCTGCCGGAGGCAAAGCGATCCAGCTGTTCGACAGCTGGGTGGGCGCGCTTGCTCCCGACGATTTCAGGCACTTCGTGCTGCCGACCGTCGAGCGGATCTTCGCGGAGCTGTCCG
>NZ_KK082182.1:75489-77458 GCF_000598065.1 Paenibacillus darwinianus
GCTTCCGACACTGGGCGGGCTTCAGGCGGACGTCATCGGCCTCGATTGGCGCGTGCCGATCGCGGAAGGCCGCAGCCGGCTCGGCGGCCGCTTCGCCGTACAGGGCAACCTCGACCCGGTAGTGCTTACGGCGCCCGACGAGGTGATCGAGGAGCATGCCCGCCGTATTATCGATCAGGGGCTGGAGCAACCGGGCTATATATTCAATCTGGGACACGGCTTGTTTCCGGAGGCCTCGCTGGAGAAGTTGCGGCGGTTGACCGCCTATATTCACCGCTATTCCGCCGAGGCCATTGCGGGAGGCCGCGCGTCAAAGGAGGCGGCAGGACTTGGCTGAACGGAAAATCGGCGTGCTCGTGATGTCTTATGGGACGCCCGCAAGCATGGATGACATCGAAGCCTACTATACGCATATCAGACGGGGACATGCGCCGACGCCTGAGCAGCTGGCCGATTTGGCCGGGCGCTATGAAGCGATCGTCGGAGGCGTCTTCCCGCTCCGGGAGAATACGGACCGCCAGGTTCAGGGGCTGCAGGAGACGCTGAACCGGCTCGAGCCCGGCGTTTTTTGCTGCTATCAGGGCTTGAAGCATGCGCAGCCGTATATCGAGGAAGGTATCGGGGCAATGGCTTCGGACGGCGTGGCAGAGGCGGTCGGCATCGTGCTGGCCCCGCATTATTCGGTGATGAGCGTCGGCGGCTACATCAAGCGCGCCAAGGAAAAGGCGGAGGCGCTCGGCATCCGCATGACGTTCGTGGAGGAATACCATCTTCATCCGAAGCTGATCGCCACGCTGGCGGACCGGGTAGCCGGAGGCCTGGCCAAGTTCGGCGGCGACGTGACGCCCGCCACCGTCAAGGTGCTGTTCAGCGCGCACAGCTTGCCGGAGAAAATTTTGGGGATGGGCGATCCTTATGTGAGCCAGCTGCTCGCAACGTCCGGCGCGGTCGCCGAAGCGGCGGGGACGGACAACTGGCAGTTTACATGGCAGAGCGCGGGACGCACGCGGGAGCCCTGGCTCGGTCCGGATATTCTCGAAACGCTGCGCGAGCTCAGCACGCAAGGGGTCAAGCATGTGCTATCCGCGCCGATCGGCTTCGTGTCGGATCATTTGGAGGTGTTGTATGACCTGGACATTGAGGCGAAGGCTTTCGCGGCGGAGCTCGGCATCCGGCTCGAGCGGATTGAAATGCTGAACACCGATCCGTTCTATATGGATACCTTGGCCGAATCGGTCATGAGCGCGCTGAATGAAAGAGGTTGATGATATGCGGAGAACGGGACGCGCCATCCGGGCGGTTATTATCGGCGGGGGAATAAGCGGACTCAGCTCCGCTTTTTATTTGCGCCGGCATGCCGCGGAGCGGGGGTGCGAAGCAGAGATAACGATCATCGAGCCGGCGCCTGAGCTGGGCGGCAAAATCAGCACCCTCCGCAAGGATGGCTTCGTCATCGAGAAAGGCCCGGATTCGTTCCTGGCCCGGAAGCAGCCGATCATTGACCTGGCGGACGAGCTTGGGCTGGCGGACGAGCTTGTGCCGATCAATCCGTCCGGCAAACGCGCGTACATTCTGCATCGGAGCAAGCTGCATCCGATGCCGCAAGGGCTTGTGCTGGGCATCCCGACGGAGATCGCGCCGTTCGCGGCGACGCGTCTGCTGTCGGCCGGCGGCAAGTTGCGCGCTGCGCTCGATTTTGTGCTGCCTGCCCGGAAAGGGCGGGAGGACGAATCGATCGGCGTGTTTCTCGAGCGCCGGCTCGGACCCGAGGTGGTCGAGCGGGTGGCGGAGCCGCTCCTTGCGGGGATTTACGCAGGAGAGCTCGACAAGCTGAGTCTGCAGGCGACGTTCCCGCAGTTCCGCGAGGCCGAGCGCAAACACGGCAGCCTTATCCGCGGGATGCGGCGCAGCCGGAAGGCGTCCTCCGCGCAAGCGGGAACGGGCGGCCGGTTCGGGAACGTCACGTTCC
>NZ_KK082183.1:0-3687 GCF_000598065.1 Paenibacillus darwinianus
AAGCCGATAGCCAACCCGCCAGCGGATGCGAATGTTGCCGCCGGCGTGTTCAACCTGTATTTGCCCGGCAGCTCGAGGAAAATCGCTACCCGAATACTGTCGAGGCTGGGCACCGCTCCGTAAGACGACCACGGCGTAACGGCTGTTATGACAACGGCCAAAACAATGGATAAGGCGGCAAATCGTTTCATCCGCCGAACGGACGCAAGCTGCCGAAGACGGCGGCCTGCGCTTGTCCGCATTAATTCACTCATCTAATAGGATCCTCCCGTTCCGAAGCCGACCGCTCCGGCAGCCTACAGGCGCCGTCCGCGCAGCCTTCGTCGGTTTTGCCGAACCAGTCGTAACGCCGGTTCGCGATAAGGCGATACAATCTGTCCGCAGCTCTGCGCATCCCCGGAATCCGGTACAGCCAGGCGACAAGCCGGAATCCCGGCAGCACGTGCATAATCCGGACAACGCCGTCCGCTCCGGCAAATAGGCGCCCGTCCCGGTCGACGACGTGAAGCTTGGCGTACAGCGTTTGCTGATCGAGATTGTCCCGCCCCGGGATATCCGGCGCGCCGCCATCGGCCAGTGATTGCAGCGTAACATATATAAGCTCGGCCCGCTTAGGCTTGAACGCTTGCAGCCGTTTGACCGTTCCCGTGCACAAGATGCAATATGCGTCGTACACCACATAAAGCGTCTCGATCGGCCCGCGTTTTGCACCTGCCATCGGTCTCTCCTTTCGGATGCCGGCGCGTAGGCCGGCGCTATCTCAAAGGTATAGGCGCAATTAGAATGACTTGTGTTCCGGCTCGCTGCCTCTGCGTTCCGGAGGAACCGGCAAGCCCAGATGACGATAAGCTTGAGGCGTCACGACCCGGCCGCGCGGCGTACGCTGCAGAAACCCGATTTGCATTAAATACGGCTCGTACACATCCTCGATCGTCTGGCCTTCCTCCCCGATCGTGGCGGCGATCGTATCGACGCCGACCGGACCGCCTTGGAAATTCGATATCATCGCACGGAGCATTTTGTGATCGATCTGGTCCAATCCCATCGGATCGACCGCGATCAGCTCCAACGCATGCTTGGCCAGCTCATAGGTGATCATGCCGTCGCCGCGCACCTGCGCGAAATCCCTGACCCGCTTGAGCAGGCGATTGGCGATACGCGGTGTTCCCCGCGAACGCATCGCGATTTCCTCTGCCGCTTCGCCGATCAAGCTGACGTTCAGAATGTCGGCCGCGCGCGAAACGATGAACGCCAGCTCGTCGACCTTGTAAAATTCCAGCCGACTGACGACGCCGAACCGGTCCCGCAGGGGGGCGGACAGCAGACCGGCGCGCGTTGTCGCGCCGATGAGCGTGAAGGGGGGAAGGTCCAGCCGCACAGAGCGCGCGCTTGGCCCTTTGCCGATCATAATATCGAGCGCAAAATCCTCCATCGCCGGGTACAGCACCTCCTCCACCGTCCGATGAAGCCGGTGAATCTCGTCAATGAACAGGACGTCGCCTTCTTGCAGATTCGTCAATATGGCCGCCAAATCTCCCGGCCGCTCGATAGCGGGTCCGGACGTGGTCCGCATATTGACGCCCAGCTCATTGGCAATGATGGTCGACAGCGTCGTCTTTCCAAGGCCGGGCGGACCGTACAGCAGCACGTGATCAAGCGCCTCCTTGCGCATTTTGGCCGCTTCGATATAAACCTTCAGGTTCTCCTTCACTTGCGACTGGCCGATATACTCGGCCAGGTAACGGGGACGGAGGCTCAGCTCCACCGCTTGATCCTCCATCATCAGGTTGGCGGATATGATTCTGTCGTCCATTTCGTTGCTCCCTCCCGTCAACCTTTAAACAGCTGCTGCAGCGCCCGCTTCATCAGGGCGTCGACCGTTTCGTCCGGCTCCGCCTTCCGGCCGAGTCCCTGCCATGCCCGGTCCAGCTCGGCCGCCGTGTACCCGAGCGCGGCCAGCGCCTCGCGCGCTTCCGGCCAAGCGGTTCCCGCTCCCTCGCCGCCGGATACGGCCGCCGTCTCGTATTCAAGACCCGCGGCGGCCACCAGGCTGCCGGCGATCGCGTCCATTTTATCCTTCAGATCGAGAATCATACGCTGTGCCGTCTTGCGGCCAATGCCCGGCAGCTTCGTCAGGAACGCCACATTCTCCTGCTGGATCGCGGCGATGACCGACTCCGGCTTGGCCCCGGCGAGCACGCCGAGCGCCACCCGCGGGCCGATGCCGGACACGTCCAGCAGCTTGCGGAACAGCTTTTGCTCCTCCCTCGTGCCGAAGCCGAACAGCAGTGTCGCGTCCTCCCGCACATGGTGGTGCGTGTAGACCGTTACCGGCTCATCCGAGCCTGCGAGCGCATACGGATTCGGGGTGAACACCCGATAGCCGATATCGCGTACGTCCAGGACAACGTACTCGGTCTCAATATGTACAACCCTTCCTTTCACATAATCGATCATCGACGCGTCACTCCGTTCATTTTATCCAGCAGCACCGCCGAATGGGCGTGGCAAATACCGATCGCAAGGGCATCCGCCACATCGTCCGGTTTCGGCACCGCGGACAGCTTCAGGAACATTTTGGTCATTTCCTGCACCTGGCGCTTCTCCGCCTTGCCGTAGCCGACAATGGCCTGCTTCACCTGCATCGGCGTGTACTCCGCCACGGGCAGCCCCCGCTGGACGGCGGCCAGCACGATGACGCCCCGCGCCTCGCCGACGGTAAAAGCCGTCGTCACATTGCGGTTGAAAAAAAGCTTCTCCACCGCCACGGCGTCCGGTTTGTATTTGTCCATGAGCGCTCCGATCGACTCGTACACCTGCATCAGCCGCGTCGGATGCGACGTGCCGGCGACCGTCTCGACGGAGCCGTATTGCACGGGAACCAGCCGGCTCCCGATTTTGTCGATAAATCCGAACCCGACAATGGCAATGCCCGGGTCAATCCCCAATACCCGCAAAGTGTTTCCTCTCCCCGCCTAACCCGAGTGCTTGTCAGCTTCCACCCATTATACCAAATGTTCGCACCGATGAGAACACGGCGTTCAAAAGATCCGCGATCCATGCTGCCGTTACGCGGGCAAAAAACAAGACGCCCGCGACGGGGCGTCAAAATGTCGGCTTCATGACCTTCCGGCTTTCCTCAAGCGCATAATCGGCGAACGACGACAGCACGCTGTTGAACTCGTCGACATCCGTCACGCGAATTCCCCGCTCCAGCGCATCGATCCGGCCCGGCGGGAGACTGCTCTCCATATAAGTCACATCCAGCTGAAAAAACGTCCGCAGCACCTTGTTCCGCTCCGGCGGGCCGTCAAATAGAGACAGATTGCCTTCCTTGTCGACGCCGAACACGGCGCTTTCCTTGCACGCCGGCGACAGATCGTCGATCCTCTCTTCAAGCGCCACCGTTCCGTCCGGATCCATCACCGCAGTCCAGCCGGGGTGCTCCTGCAGCAGCGAGATCGTCCGCTTTGCGCTTATCACACCAAGCGACCGGGTTTCCTCCCCGCACAGATAGATGCGGCGCAGCCGCACGGGGAGCGGATCCTTGCTCGTCCGAAGCGTCTCGATCACGCTTTGCGGCGTGCTGCTGCGCTCGGCCGTCGCTTCGACGCTGCGCACCCCGGAGGAATAGACGCGCTGAGCCGCCGCGTCGGCTCCGGCAGCTCCGGACGCGGCGGCTTCAAC